>NZ_JBSGBZ010000018.1:0-165551 GCF_053601495.1 Streptomyces sp. NPDC004721 | reverse complement strand
GCCAGTTCTACCGGGGCTCCGCTCCTCATGTCCGGCGAATCCACACCTCAAAGACCCTGGACAACCCCGCCCGAGCCGTAACTTCACGGCCTTGGCACTAGCCGAGGGCCTGCCTCAGGTCCTCGAGCAGGTCGTCGACGTTCTCGATGCCCACGGACAGGCGCACCAGGTCCCCGGGGACCTCGAGGGCGGAGCCCACCACGGACGCGTGCGTCATGCGCCCGGGGTGCTCGATCAGCGACTCGACGCCGCCCAGGGACTCGCCGAGCGTGAACACCTTGGCGCGGTTGCAGACCTCGACGGCCGCCTCCTCGCCGCCCTCGACCCGGAAGGAGACCATGCCGCCGAACGCCTTCATCTGCTTGGCGGCCACCTCGTGACCGGGGTGCTCCGGCAGGCCCGGGTAGAGGACCTGCGTCACGCGCGCGTGCCGGGACAGCATGTCGGCGACCTTCGTCGCGTTCTCGCTGTGCCGGTCCATGCGCACCGCGAGCGTCTTGGTGCCGCGCAGCACCAGCCAGGAGTCGAAGGGTCCGGCGACAGCGCCCATCGCGTTCTGGTGGAACGCCAGTTCCTCGCCCAGCCCGGCGTCGCCGACGATCAGCGCGCCCCCGACGACGTCCGAGTGACCGCCCATGTACTTGGTCAGCGAGTGCACGACCACGTCCGCGCCGAGCGCGAGCGGCTGCTGGAGGTACGGCGTGGCGAAGGTGTTGTCGACGACGAGCTTGGCGCCCGCGTCCCGTGCGACCTGAGCGATGGCGGCGATGTCGGTGATGCCGAGCAGCGGGTTGGAGGGGGTCTCCACCCACACGGCCTTGGTCTTCGGGGTGATGGCGGCCCGTACCGCGCCCGGGTCGGAGGTGTCCGCGACCGACCACTCCACGCCCCACCGGGAGACGACCTTGGCGAACAGACGGAAGGTGCCGCCGTAGGCGTCGTTGGGGATGACGACGTGGTCGCCGGGGCTGAGCAGCGTGCGCAGCAGGCAGTCCTCGGCCGCCAGTCCGGACGCGAACGCGAGTCCGCGGCGGCCGCCCTCCAGGGCGGCGAGGTTCTCCTCCAGGGCGGTCCTGGTCGGGTTGGCGCTGCGGCTGTACTCGTAGCCGTCGCGCAGACCGCCCACGCCGTCCTGCTTGTAGGTCGAGACCTGGTAGATCGGCGGGACGACCGCCCCGGTCCGGGGGTCGGCGGTGTTGCCCGCGTGAATCGCGAGCGTCTCGAAGTGCTCACTGATGTGCCTGTCGCTCATGGGCCCGAGGGTAGTGCGCTTGTGGGGGTGGTGGCGGACGGCGGGCCCCGGGCCGCACGGGAGGCAGGGTTATCCACAGGCTCGCGGTACAGGTTGGCCAAGTGTCGGCGCCGTCTGGTTCGCTTGTCGCATGGAGATTTTCTGGGTCCTGATGGCGCTGGCCATGCTGGGCTTCGTGCTGGTCCCGTTCCTCAGGCGCAGGCGTGCCGGCATCGAGCAGGTAGCGCCCGGGCATCCGGACGCCGCGGATCCGGCGAACTACGGCTTCGTCCGGCAGGAGGAACTCGACGTCCGCATGCCCGGACCGGACCAGGACCTGCTGGACGTCCTGGAGCTGGTGCAGCGCACGCAGGACTACCGCGCCGCCTCCCAGCTCCTCGTGGGCACGGAGAAGGAGGGCGAGCTGCGCTGGCAGCGGATCCAGGCCTTCGCCGGCGCGGCCTCGCTGGAGCTCCAGCAGCGGCCGGGCGGGGTCAGCGAGGCGCCCGGTGGGCAGTGGCTGCGGGTGTGGCGGGCCGAGGTGCCCAAGGACCCGGGCGGCGCGGCGGTGCACGCCGAGTTCCTGGTCCAGCAGGCATGGCGTACGGCGACGCCGGGCACGGACGAGTTCCGGATCATCATGGAGGAGGCCCGGGAGGCGTGCGGGCAGGCGGCGCTGCTGGCCCCGGGCGACCCGGTCCCGTACATCGTCGAGCTGTCCGTGGCGCGGGGCCTGGCGTACTCGCAGCCGGAGTTCGAGAAGCTGTGGCTGAAGATCCTCGACCGGGCGCCGGCTCACACAGGGGCGCATCTGGCGGCCCTGCACTACTGGTGCGAGAAGTGGCACGGCTCGCGTGAGCTGGCGTACTCCTTCGCGGAGGCCGCCGCGGCCCGTGCGCCCCGGGGCTCGCTGCTGGCGGCCATGCCGCTGTTCGCGGTCTTCGAGCACCTCCCCGAGGTCAACCTGGTCAGGGGCTTCTACCAGAGCGAGGTCGTGACCAAGGCGGTCCACGGCGCGCTCTTCGCGGTGCACGCGGCCCGCCCCGACGACCCGATGCTCGCCCACGTCCGCCATCTGCTGCTCTTCTTCCTGGTCCGTTCCGAGCGCTGGGCGGAGGCGATGAGCCAGCTGATACACGTCGACGGCCATGTGGGCGCGGTGCCGTGGACTCTGTCCGAGGACCCGGCGGCGGAGTTCGCCGTCTACCGGGCCCTGGCCGTGGCGGGCTACGAGGCCAACGGCGGCAGCCCGGCGACGCTGCTCCACTGAGCGGTACCGGCCGCGCGTCCGGACAGGCTCGGCCACCGGGTCGACCGCCTGAGCTTGCGGCGGCGCAAGCCGGTGCGCCCGCCGGAATGACGGCGGCGGCAGGATCGTTGTCCTCTATGCCGTCGCCCGCGTACGCGGGAGCGGCGAAACCGACGGGCCCGTTGTGACGGACGGGCCCGCCCCAGACCGACAGGGAGACCCCGTGCTCTTCGGCCGAACGCCGCAGTTGCCCACCCCCGGGCAGGCGCTCAAGGGGCGGCCCACGCCTGCGTTCGAGGTCCCCGACCGTCACACTGTCCTCGGCAATCCGCTCCTCGGCCCCTACCCCGAGGGCCTGGAGATCGCCGACTTCGGTCTGGGCTGCTTCTGGGGAGCCGAGCGCAAGTTCTGGCAGCTCCCGACGGGCGTGTGGACGACCCTGGTGGGCTACCAGGGCGGCTCCACGGAGAACCCCGCCTACGAGGAGGTCTGCTCGGGCCTGACCGGCCACACGGAGGCGGTCCGCGTGGTCTACGACCCGAAGAAGATCTCGTACGAGCGCCTCCTCCAGGTCTTCTGGGAGTCCCACGACCCCACGCAGGGCTTCCGCCAGGGCAACGACGTGGGCACCCAGTACCGCTCCGCGATCTACACCCACACCCCCGCCCAGGCGGCCACCGCCGAAGCCTCCCGCGAGGCCTACCAGAAGGTCCTCACGGCTTCCGGCCACGGCCGCATCACCACGGAACTGCTCCCCGCCGAGGGCCGCGAGTTCTACCCGGCGGAGGCGTACCACCAGCAGTACCTGGACAAGAACCCGGCGGGCTACTGCGGGCTGGGGGGCACCGGGGTGTCCTGCCCGATCGGTGTGGCCAAGGCGGATGGCTGAGGTCCTCTCGCACGAGGCCGCGGCGACGTCGCGGTTACCGCTGGCCGGTTCTGTGGGCGCTACTGCGCCGGCGGGTGGGGACACGAGTGGCATCAGCTGGTTGGCCCCGAGCCGTGGCGGGTGTCGGGGATGGCCGGCAGCGCCATCAACAGCCGCGCTACCGGTCACTGACCGCAGACGAAGCGCTGTCGCAGTGATCGGGCTCTTCAAGCTGGTTGGGCAGTTCCGTGAGTCCCGGACGTCGAGCGATCGAGCACGGGCGTACAGCCCGACGTGCATCTCTCCGGCGCGAGAAGTCACCAGCGACTAGTCCGCCCGGGCGACCGCGAGGTGGGCGTCCACGGCTGCGACACCGTCGACGCCCTGGCACAGGCCCACGACCACCGGGACAAGACGCGGTTCCGGGACGTGACCCCGTAGGGTAACGGCACCGTCCCGGACCTCGACCGCGACGGTGCCCTCTTCCAGGCCGAGGATGCGCCCCAGGACGTCCCGCTCGACCTCGCCGCGGATTTCAACGTCGGAGCGGATGAAGGTGGTCAGCAGGTCGCTACGGCTGACGATGCCGGTCAGGAGCCCGTGGTCGCCGACGACCGGCAGTTGCTTGACGTGCCGCCTGCGGAGTTCCCGCGCGGCCCGGGGGATCGTCCAGTCGGCACGGGCGGTGAAGGCAGGGCTGCTCATGAGCGCGCCCGCGGTCCGGGCCCGGGCCTTGCCCCACGCGCGCTCGTCGTTCCCGTACTGCCCCTGCGGATCGGGCATGCCGGTCTCATGCCGCAGCACGTCGGACGCGGACACGACGCCGATGGGGGCGCCCTCATCATCGATGACCGGGGCCGCGGCGATGTCATTCGCGTCCAGCAGGGAGGCGATCTCGTGGAACGGTGTGTCGGGGCGGAGGGTGATGACTTCTTCGGTCATCACGTCACCGACCGTGCGGCGGTGCAGCATGGCATCGGCCTCCTCCGCTTCGCGACGGCGCGGCGCCCCGGCCTTCGCGGCCTCTCGTCCACGTCCCGTCTCCCTACCCATGACAACACCGCGCCGCTCCGGCGACCAGTGACGTTCGGCCTGGCGGGGAGGGCCAACAATCCCACGGCGGCGTCCAGCGAGTCGGTCAGTCCGAGCAGCGGTAGGCACGCCCAGGGTTCGATGGGCCGGGGAGCGTAACCGCCCGACGGGCGCCCTCGGTCGCTGTTCGCCCGAGTGCAGCTTGGAGCGACGTGGTACGGCACGGGCAGCGGCACTCTTGCGCAGCGTTCTCGCCCAGCTTGACCATGGCCAGACCCTGCTCCCGACCAGCCGGAGGCCCCGGATGCGCCCTGATGACCTCACTGGCCCGGAACTCCGGCTCTGGGAGGCATTCGCCGCAGGGGGTGAAGTCGACCTGCGCCCGCGCGACGCGGATGGCGGATCGGTGACGGACGGTGGCAGTTGGGGGCCTGAACGTCAGGTGCGGGCCTCGGTGATCCGCTCGTTGCTGCTGGGCAGTGCCGACGCCGTCAGCGGTGAAACTCCGATGGTCCACCTGGTGGGCGCCCGGGTGTCGGGGAAGCTTCGCCTGCTCTTCGCGGAGGTGGGCTGTGTGCTGTGGCTGGAGGAGTGCTGGTTCGAGGAGGCACCGCAGCTGTACGGGGCCAAACTCCGAGTGACCAGTTTCGGCGGCTCGCACTTACCGGGGCTTGGGATGGGCGCCACGACGGTTGACGGGAACCTCGACCTGATGAACTGCCGCGTTCAGGGCAGGGTCAGCGTGCCTGACGCCCGAATCGGCGGAAGCCTGCTCCTCCAGAGCGCGTACCTCTCCAATGCCGGCGGTCTGGCCCTGGACGGCACACGCCTTGAGGCGAAGGGTGTCGTCGCGACCGACGGATTCCGCGCTGACGGGGAGCTGCGGCTGCTTCAGGCGCGCCTCAGTGAAGGTCTGCACCTGCGAGGGGCCGCACTGCACCGACCTGGCGGTGAGGCCCTGTCCGCCCCCGGTATCCAGGTCTCCACGAATATCGATTGCAGCGAGGGCTTCCGTGCCGACGGAGCGGTGACGCTGAACAGCGCCACCGTCGGCGGGTCGGTCAGCTTCGACACCGCGTCCCTCATACCCACCCAGGGGAACGCCCTGTCCTGCCATCACCTCCAAGCCGAAGAGCTACTCCTGCGGCCCGCGCGGACCGCGGGAGGCATGGACCTGCGTCACGCCGCCATCGGTGTACTCCGGCTTCATGACGACCGCCACGAGCAGCCACGCCTCCAACTCGATGGACTGGTCTACCGGTCGCTGGAACCGCACCTACCTGTCAACCACCGCCTTGAGCTGCTGAGCCGTGATCCCGATGGGTACAGACCCCAGCCGTACCAACAGCTCGCCACCGTCTACCAGTCCATCGGCCAGGACCGCGATGCCCGGACCGTGCTCCTGACCCGCCAGCGTCACCGCCGCACGACACTCCCTTGGTACGCCCGCGTTTGGGGGCATGTGCAGGATGCCACCGTCGGGTACGGCTACTTGCCCGAACGTGCTGCGGTGTGGCTGCTGGCCCTGCTCGCCACCGGTGCCACCGTCTTCGCCCTGCACCGGCCCGTCCCGCCCAGTGGTACGCGCCATCCGGTGTTCAGTCCCGTGATCTACAGCCTGGACCTGCTCCTTCCTGTGATCGACTTCGGTCAGCAGCGGGCGTTCCAGCCGACGGGGCCGACGCAGTGGTTTGCTTGGCTCCTGATCGGTGCGGGCTGGCTGCTGGCCACCGCGCTCGCCACAGGCATCACCCGGGTCCTCTCACGCGAATAGCCAGAAGTTGATCACGCGCAGGGGCGAACACGATGCTGACCCAGGCGACGGCACCAGCGGTCTCGACGAGCCAGCAGTCGAAGGCACGGGGGAAGCAACGCCTGCGGGGACGCGTGGCAGTACTCGCATCGGGCACACAACGCGTGCAACGGGTTACATGACGCGGCAGGCTCGGCGGCACGGGCGTCAAGCCGGGTGACCCTTTCGAGACGAACTGGGGCGCCTCCTGCCCCACCGGCGTCGCCACGACCGACGGCTGAGACGCACGGGTTCAGCAAAGTTGGATCGGGACCGCCGGACCCGTTCTGCCCTTTCCCGGAAGTGTCCCGCCGCCGGCCCCCATCGTCCACAGCAGGGCGGCGCCGGCCCCGCAGGCGCGGCCCGGCTGCGGAGCCTCGGCCGGTCGGCTCTCCGCCTTCCGCCAGCCGCCTCGCGGTCAGCCCTCCGCGCGGGCGGGCAGCTTCCATCCCGGGCGCGGGAAGTGACAGGTGTAGCCGTCCGGGTAACGCTGCAGGTAGTCCTGGTGCTCGGGCTCGGCCTCCCAGAAGGGGCCGACCGGCTCCACCTCGGTGACGACCTTGCCGGGCCACAGTCCGGAGGCGTCCACATCCGCGATCGTGTCCTCGGCGATCCTCTTCTGCTCGTCGTCCACGTAGTAGATCGCCGAGCGGTAGCTGAGGCCGATGTCGTTGCCCTGACGGTTCTTGGTGCTCGGGTCGTGGATCTGGAAGAAGAACTCCAGGATCGCGCGGAAGTCGGTCTTCGCGGGGTCGAAAAGGATCTCAATGGCCTCCGCGTGCGTGCCGTGGTTACGGTACGTCGCGTTCGGCACGTCACCCCCCGTGTATCCGACCCGGGTCGCAGTCACGCCCGGGAGCCGGCGGATCAGCTCCTCCATCCCCCAGAAGCATCCGCCTGCCAGCACTGCCCTCTGCGTCTGCGCAGCCATTACGGCCCCTCCAATGTCTGTCAGCTCGGTCGATCGGGCTACTCGGCTCCCACACCACCGGCATCCCATGCCCACTGTCCTCAACGCACGAGTCTTCGAAGCGATTCCGTGCCCGTCCGACCCGCCCTGCGGTCGCCGAGCGCCACGAGGAGCGCACCGACCGTCCGCACGGTGCCACCGGCACGCTCCGTCACGGTGAACGGCAGTCGAAAATCAGTGGCCTCCTGAACCGGCCGACTCCACGCTGTACGCCATGGAAGAACCGCAACGCAGGATCCGTGCAGTATGGCCGTGCAAGAAGTTCCGGCAGACCGATGAATCTCCGCTCCCGCGGGTGTCTACAGGTGCAACAGTCCCGAGCAACATGAGACCAGGAGACGAAAAGATGAGCACCGAGCAGACCACCCCGGCCGGCGGTTTCTCCTACAAGCTGACTCGTACGCTGGACGCCCCCGCGGTGAGGGTGTGGCAGGCGTGGACCACCCCCGAGCAGTATGCCCAGTGGGCTTACGCCGCTGCCGGCTCCGTCGAGATGGACGTGCGGCCGGGCGGAGCGTGGAAGGCCATGATGGTCACGCCCGACGGCGGACAGTTCCCACTGACCGGCTCCTATCTCGAGGTCGTCGAGAACCGCCTCCTGGTGGTCGGCATGGACGTACCCGGCAAGCCCGCGCCCGCGGCCATGACCATGGAACTCGACGAGCAGGACGACCACCACACGCAGATCGTGCTCCGCCAGACCTGCGACACCGCCGAGGAACGCGACATGGCCGAGCAGGGCAGCACCATGCTCCTCGACAGTCTGAACGCCTTCCTGGCCGATGGAGCGAGGGACTGAACCCCGCTCACAGCTCACAGTGGGCCCCGGACCACGCGGCGGGCTGGAACACGCCCGGTCCTGTCCGCCGACCGACCGGCTGAGCAGTTCGATCTGGTCCGTCACCACGACGGCTAGTGCTGCTCAGTCGAAGGGACGCCATGACGAAGTCCGCCAACCAGGTGCCACGAAGGCGAACCAGGTCTTCTACTCCGGAGCGGACAATCATCCATCCATGCTCTTGCCCACAGCGCCGCTGCGCTGTGTGAGGTAAGCGGCTCGGCGCGGTCAGTCGAACGCCACGACCAAGCGGACACCGTCGTCACCGAAGCGGCCTGCCAGAGCCTTCATCACGGCGAAGACGTGTGGCCAGTGAGTACCAGGACCCAGGACAGCGTCGACGGTTCGTATGTGCACACCGATTCATCGGTAGTCCACTCCACGCGTTCCGTCGCGCCGATGCCGCCATGGATGTCCGTACTCATGGTGCCGCACCCTAACGGCCCTGGCCTGGGCAGGCAGGCACGCGCCTTTATTGGCCGGTCAGCAACCGAGGCGGACCGTGTCCCCTGCCCGGCGCCGTGGGCACTACGGTCTGCCGGCGAACGGATTGCCTTGGCCAGGAAACTGCCCGCTCGGCGGCACATACCGCAGCCGTCCGTTCTGGTCGGTCACCGGTATGAACCCGGCGGCCTGCAGGAGGGCGGTGCACTTGGCTTTGCGACGTCGATTGATGGCGAGTCCGAGAGGTACGGCGACCATCAGCACGGCACAGAAGGCGCCGGCGAGGAGAACGGAAGTGGTGCCCCTTTGGAGCCCGAGGCCGAGAAGAATGACGCAAAGCCCGATGCTCCTTATCACCTGGTTGCCGTACAGGGCGGTCATGTCGAACGTGATGCGGGCCTTGAGGAGCTCGATCGCCGCGGGCACGAGGGGCGGCAGCGCTCCCCCGTCACTCGCATTCGGGTACTGCGCCCAGTTCTGTGCGGCTCGCGCGCGGCCCTGCGGGCTGAGGCCGGGCACGAACAACATCACGTACCCCCATTTCTGCCGAACGCCTGCGTACTCGTACCCGAACTCCTGGGCGATAGAGGCGAGTCGGGCAAACTCCTTCGTTGACGCCATGCCCGGGGCGACCTCAACGGGCTGCCCGCTCGCCATCTGCCGCAGCATCTTCAGCACGTGCCGCTCACTCACCGGTGCCCCCTCGCTTCCACGGCCCCGACAGTCGCCACCAGTGCCGTCATCTCTCATGAAGATCCATGAGCTCGTCGGTCACCAACTGCCAGTACAACCAGGACAGACGCTGTCGCTGAACGCGTACGAAACCACGCGGTCAGCTCCCGGTGGGCACCATAGGCCACGGCATGGGGCCCGACCATGCCGGGCTCAGGCAGTCTCGCGGCTCATTGACTGCCTGCAACGCACCACGAACCCATCGGCGGGACCGGCGCCTCTTGCCCGATCGGCATCGCTCCGGCTTGGAGGAGCCGTGGATGGTGGCAACGAAGACAGGTGAAATGGTCTGTGAGCACGGCTTGACGTGGGTCATCAAGCCGCGTTCACAGACGTCATCCGCTCCTGCTGGCCTGTCCGGGAAGGTTCGCCGGCGCCCGGGTCGGCTCGCGGGGTGAACCACCGAGGATGAGGGCATGCCACTCGCCGGGAGCAAGCGTGGCCACGGGAGGCGACTGCGCTCGTAGGGGAGTTCTCTGACACGCAAGCTGACCATGCGTGTGCGGTGTCCGCCCGTCAGCTTCCTGGCGCTACTCCTTGGCGGTGGCCACCGTCACCGCGCGCACCCGGAGTGCCGCGCGTCCTGGCAGGGCGGTGGCGACGAGGGCGAGGAGTCCGGCGACGGCCACGACGGCGACGTACAGCAGCGGAGTGACGGCCGGGGCAGCGCGGCCGGTCATGCCGACGCTGAACGCGGTCAGGACCGCGAGGGCGATGCCGCTGCCGAGCACGGTGGCGAGGAGCAGCACCGACAGCGCCTCGGTACGCAGCATGCGCAGCACCTGTCGGCGTGTGGCCCCCGCGAGTCGGAGCAGTGCGAACTCACGGACTCGTTCGGAGACCGACATGGCGAGCGTGTTGACGACGGCGATGGCGGTGAAGGCCAGGACCAGTCCCATGGCGAGGTAGTTGACCTCCGCGTTCGCCTGCCGCTGCTTTGCCTGAAGGTGGTCGGCGGTCTGTGGGGAGACGACACGGACGCCGGGGAAATCACGGAGCGCGGTCGCGATCTGCGTCTGCGTACGGGTCGTGCTGAGGAGAACAGAGGTGGCGAGGGGACTGTCGACGTGGCGTGCGACCAGGTCGTGCGTGAAGGTGAGGTCTCCGAAGCCGAGCCCCTTGGTGTAGACGGCGCCAACGGTCAGCGTGGCGGGTGTGCCGTCGCCGAGCGTGAGCTTCAGGGTGCTGCCGGGCTTCAGGTGAAGCTGGTCGGCGGCAAGTTCGCTCACGGCCACGGTGCGGTCGGTGAGCCGGTCGAGCGAGCCTGCGGTGACGCCCGGGTCCCAGGTGCGGGTGAGCCCGACGGGGGTGACGCCCTGCGCCGCGTACTTGTCGAGGCCGACCCGGACGGTCGTACGCACCACTTCGGTGGCCACGTCGTGGTGCGCACGGAGCTCCCGGGCAGCCTCGGCCGGGACGCCCGGTCCGGCCGAGACGACGACCCAGTCGGCGCGCACGCCCTCGCGGGCCTGGGCCCGGGCGGCGTTGCCGAGGGTGGGCTGGACGAACAGGACCGTGCAGGTCATGCCGACGAGGAGGGTGAGAGGGGTGACGACGGAGGCCATACGGGCGGCGTTGCCGCGCAGGTTGGCCGTGGCCAGCCGGCTGCCCGGCCCCGTGAGTCGCAGCGGGCCGCCGCCGGCCAGCAGGAGGAGCCCCGCGAGGACACGTCCCCACGGAGGCCGCGCGGGCTCGGTGTGGGACTCGGCCAGCGCCTCGACCGGACGGATCCGGGCGATCCGGCGGGAAGCGACCCGGGCGGAGGCCCAGGCTCCGGCCAGAGTCACGGAGACGCCGGCAAGCGCCGCCGACCTTCAGGTGGGCCCGCCCGGCGAGCCAGGAGTCGACGACGAGGTCGGTCGCGACCTTCGGCGCGTTGCCCGCGGTCAGCCTGTAGGGCGTAAGGGCGGCGGACTCCCAGGCATGCCCGTAGGCAGTACGGCCGCCCGTCCCGTCCGGCACCAACGGCTCTGCGGGGAAGGTCAGTTCGGGCACGACCCGGGCGACGCCCGGGGAGTGTGCGAGGGTGCCTTCCAGGCTCTGCGGGAGCCAGGCGCGCTCGGCGATGGGCTTCGCCTTGTGCTTGATCTTGGTCTTGCCCTTCTTGTGTTTGACGGTGGTCTGGTGGACGCTCTGGTCGGCCGAGACCACGACGGGGGTGGCGGCGTAGCGCTCGGTGCGGATCGTCCCGCGCAGGCCCGTCTCCAAGAGGGTGCCGCAGGCGGTGATCAGGGCCGCCGCGCACATCAGAGCGAGGAAGGCACCGAGGAATCCGGCCTTGCGGGCACGGACCGACTTCAGGGCATAGCGCAGCATCATGAGGGTTCGGTCCTCTTCGCCGTGGGCGGATTCGTGGTGTGCGCGGCACGGCCGTCGCGGCCGTCGCGGCCGTCGACGGCGGGTGCGGGGAAGGCGAGCATTCGGGTAAGCACGGTGCGTGCGCCGGACGGGGTGCCGGCCTCGGGGCGTTTGTAGCGGTTGAGCAGGGCGATGTACTCCTCGAAGAACGCGTGCAGTTCGGGCAGCGTCAGCCGTAGGCTGCCGCGCGAGTACGGGAAGGCGTCCGCCCAAGGGTCGTCGTCGGTGGTGTCCTGCTGAACCTGCTCGAAGAGTTGCAGGTCGGCCGCGTAGGCGTGGTGGTTGAGCTCGTCCATGACGAGCCGCATCTCAGGGCTCTGCCGGCTGCGCGGCGGGAACCGCCGGTCACCCGGGATCGCCCGCCACCACCGCTCCCGGCCGGTGGCCCCGCCCGCCTCCTTCGTCCCCTGCGCCTTCGCCGTCTCCTCCACGAAGCCGTGCCGCGCGAGTTCCCGCAGGTGATAGCTGGTGGAGCCGGTGTTCAGCCCCAGCGCCCGAGCGAGCGTCGCGGAGGTCGCGGGGCCTTGCAGGGTGAGGTGCTGCAGCATGCGCTGCCGACGCGGATGCGCGAGCGCCTTCAGGGTGGCGAGGTCGGAGAGTTCGACCGGATCGGGCGGCAGCGCCGGGGCCTGCCCGGCCAGCGCATGTGGTCCGGGAGTGCCGGGTTCCTGTGCCATGCGTACACAGTCGTCTGTGCACAGGGGCCTGTGCACTGCGGTGGACCGGCGTCTTCGACAGGGGGTTAGCCCCACCCAGGCAGGCAGGCAGGAGGCAGGCAGGCAGCGGACCCGGTAGCTGCCGGAACCGGCGAGTGCACACCATCCGCCGCGGCGAACCGTGGTGCTGGGCGGGCATGATGTACCGCTGCGACTGGGGCGCCAGGGCGGGGCAGGAGACCGTTCTCGCTGTCGAGATCACCCGCGACGGCTTCGAGTGGGTGCTGCGCCACGCCTGTCTGCCGAGCTACGCCCGTGGGGTCCACGCCGACCGCGCCACCTGGCAGCGTCAGTTGAAACGCGCGCCCACCCGTGTGCAGTGGGACCCGGAGCGCGACCCGCGCCTGCAGCCCCTGCCGTACCGGTCCCTGCAACTCGGCCTGTCCGGTGAGGCCGTACGACGCTATGCGGACGAGTGGACGGTCGCCATCCGCGACGTGACCCCACTCGCCCACGAGATCCAAGCCCTCGTCACCAGTGGGGACCTGGACTCCGCCGCCCGACTGCTGCCCCAGGAACGCCCCTGTCCCGTTGGAGACCCGGCGAGCTGCAGGCGGCCGTCGAGATCTGCGAGTCCGCCGGCATCCACCTCGTCCAAGAGACAGACCACATGGACGAGATGGCCGCCGCCGGTCCACTGTGGCTGCTGTGCCGTCGACGGTGCGGCGTCGCCCTCGGGTACAACGAAAACCGGGCCTGGTACGTCATAGGAGCAGCACGCCGCGGCCCCACACCGCGAAGCCTGTGCTCGTCACCGTCGGACCCAGGGGGACCCATGTCCGCACGCATCGCCCAACTGTTCCTCGTCCTCGCACTGTTCGCCGTAGCGGGCGGGGCCGTCACCGGCTGCGGCAGCGAACAGGACAGCGGTCGTGGCGTTCAGGCCCGCACCCCCGGCCACAGCCCGATGGCGGAGGCCCGCGCTCGTCAGGTCGCCGACGCCTGGGACGGTTCCGAGGCCGCCCGGGCTTGGCGGAAGGGCTACTACCCGATCGGAGAGGTGGTCCAGCTGCCCGAGGACGCCTTCCACGACGCAGCCGACAAGCAGGCCTACGGAAACCAGAACTTCGCCCTGCGCGGCCAACTCCCCGCCGCGCCACGGAAGAACGGCCGGGTGAAGTGGGAGAGCGGGGCCTCGCTCACGCTGCCGCTGATGGAGGCGCGGCAGGCCTACGAGGCCGTGGCCCGCGGCGGCAACGACGGACCGCACTTGACCGTGACCGGGGCGAAGCTGGGTGAGATGACCCTGTCCACCAGCCGCGGCCCGGCGACCGTCCCGGCCTGGCTTTTCACCCTGGACGGCTACGGCACTCCGCTCAAGCGGGCCGCCGTCCGTCCCTTGAAGCCCCCCACGCCGCCGGTCGAGCCGATAGCGGAGGGGCCCAGCGACACGTTGCAGCCGCTTCGGCAGCTGGCCGGGACCGCGAGGGACGGCCGGTCCGTCACGGTGATCGCCGACCACGGGGCCTGTGACAACGGTCCTGCCGTGGCTGTGCTGGAGACGGACGGGAGTGTGGTGCTGTCCGCGTCCGTCGTCGGGAGGAAGGAGGGTCCCTGCACCGACCAGGGGCTCAGCGAGGTGGTGCCGGTGAAGCTGGACCGGCCGCTCGGCGAGCGTGTGCTCCTGGACGCGTTCACCGGTCTGCCGGTGCCGTACGGACGGCCATAGGGGGCTCACCGTCCCGCGTCGGCTGCGGTCCAGGACCCCGTGCAGGTCTGGGGCCTGATCGGCGAGGCCGTCGATGCCTGCCTTCGTACAGGTAGCGGTAGCCGGTGGCCTGGGAGATGCCGGCGGTCGCCGTCACCGAGCGCTCGGTTCGGTCCACGGACCGCGACGGCTGTCCTCACCATGCGGGTCCGTCAGGTCTGTCGGATAGTGAAGGAAGGACGACGTTTCCTGCAGCTCCCCGTACTTCAGGAGGCTCGATGCCTTCTTCACGGTCGCTGGCCGCGTTCATCGGCATCGCGTTGGTCGGCATTGCGCTCACCGCGTGCCGGGACCAGGCGTCCGGTCAGATCGTGGCGCGGAACGGTGTCAGGCTCGTGGAAACCGTCTCCAACCCGCCGATCCACGGATGTCACCGTTTCCCCGAGGGCGTGACACACGTCGAGAACCGGACACAGAGCAACCTGGCTCTGTACACCACACCGGACTGCACCGTGCCGCCGGGTGGGCAGCGCAACTACCTGGACATCGGACAGTCCGACCAGGTTGCCAGGGTCACCGGTCCGTGGCGCAGCTTCTCCTTCGCCCCCGAGTGACATCGCGGGGTCCGGTCCCCGGGCCGTCGTTGTTACGGGTGTCGCCGATCCGGCTGGAGCTGAGCGCGGCGTGCGTGGATGGGGCACGGGCATCCGGGGCGCGAGACGGCCGTCCGTCATTTCTCCGCGGCCAGGTCGCCATCCACGATCACCGCCACCTTGCCCACGGTGCCACGGCCCGCCTTGAGCGACTGCAGTCCCGCGTTGATCGCCTCAACGGTGCTGTCGATGGTCTGGCTGACGTGCGGGACCACACGTCCTCGCGTCGCCCACTCCATCGCCAGAACCATCCCGCGCTGCAAAAAGGCCTGCGCCTCGCTGTCGAGCGTGGCGGGTTCGGAGAAGTAGCGCAGCAAATTGACGTCGACACGCTCGGCGCCGCGCTCGGCGAGGATGGCATCCACCGGGCTGTCCGTTTCGACCAAGCGTGTCGTCTTGCCGGGGCCGACGCCGAGCACGATCCAACTGCCGCCCCGCCGGACGGCCTTCGCGGTCTCGACAAAGCCCCGCTCGCTGTAGGTGGCATCGAAAACGAGGTCGACGCCCCGGCTGTTCGTCAGCTTCGCGATTTCGGCCGGAACGTCGTCGCGCTTGTAATCGAAAACGTGCTGGGCCCCGCAACGCCGGGCCAGAGCGATCGATTGCGGCGTGCTGCCGCTGCTGATGACCAGTCCAGCACCCAGGGCACGCGCCGCCATCTGCACGGCGAGATGCCCGACGCCGCCCCCGCCTCCGGGGACATAGACCGTGTCACCGTCCTGGACAGTCCGGTAAAGACCCGCGAAAGCGGACAGGAAGGCCATCGGAAGCACCGCCGCATCGCGGAAGCTCAGGGATGGCGGCTTGCGGGCAGTGAGGAACTGACGGGTGACGGCATAGCCGCCTTCGCTTCCGCTCCCGCCCGTTGCGTCCCAGCCGCCATCACCGTTCAAATCGGCCATGGCGGCAACCGCGTCGCCGACGGCTACGCCACTCACACCATGGCCCACGGCAACCACCAGGCCCGCGAGATCAAGACCAAGGGCTACGGGAGGCGTCCGTCCCATGAAATTGAGCTCGGCCAGCTTGTACTCCAGTGGGTTGAGCGACGAGGCGGCGACGCGGATCAGAACCTGGTCGGCGGCCGGTTGCGGGACGGGAACACGCACCGCCTCGAGCGGCAGCCCAGCTCGGTCTCTTGTGTAACCGACGCCGAGACGCGTCTTCGGAATCGTCTGAGTCTGCTGCTGCATGTTTCGCTTCCATCCGATGACATGCACGGCCGCGACGGCGCCGGCAGGACGAACGCGATTTCACGCAAGGAACCCCCTGCGGAAACCGTGACGAAACGGTCACCTCAACAGCACCATGCTAAGCACCGGGGAGGGCCGTCGGCACGCTCAGCGGCCATCGCCCATCGCCCGTTCGTGCGCGCCCACGTGTAAGACAGTGACCGGTACGACTCTCCTCCCGACCCCGTGCTCGTCTCATCTGCTGTGTCTCGTCGGCTCAAGCGCGTGACTCCCACAGAAGCCTGGGCAATCCATTGATCAACCCCCTACTGGAGCACATGACAGCGCAGGCTCGCAGGCGCCGGCGTATCCTGCCCGATCGGCACGGCGCGGCGGCAGAGATCCCTTGAATGGGCGATGCCTGGCTTCGGTCGCACCTGTGAGGCTGGTCGTGACTGCGTGGCCTTCGGCACGGCACCGCCCATCATCAGGAGGTGACGGCCTCATGGCCACGATGCGCGCAGTACGTGCTCACCGGCGCGGCGGCCCCGAACAACTGGTCTACGAGGCCGCGCCGCGTCCCCGGCCCGGCCCCGGCGACGTCGTCGTCGCGGTACGGGCCGCCTCCATCACCGCAGGAGAGCTTGCCTGGGACGCCACCTGGACCGACAGCTTCGACGGATCCGGGCGGGAGCGGACGCCCGTCATTCCCGCGCACGAGGTGTCCGGTGTCGTGGTCGAGCACGGGGCCGGTGTCACGGCCCCGGCCCTGGGTGCCGAGGTGTACGGGCTCATCCCGTTCCTGCGTGACGGAGCCGCCGCCGAGTACGTCGCCGTACCGGCCGGGATCCTCGCCGCCAAGCCGGCCGGCCTGGACCACCGCAGCGCGGCGGCCGTCCCACTGCCGGCGCTCACGGCATGGCAGGGACTCGTCGGCCAAGCCCACCTGGAGTCCGGCCAGCATGTCCTCGTCCACGGTGGTGCCGGAGGCGTCGGCTCGTTCGCCGTACGGATCGCCGCCGCGCTGGGCGCACGGGTCACCGCGACCGCCCCGGCCCGCGACACCGAATTCGTCGCGGGCCTCGGCGCCCGGAACGTCATCGACTACGCAGGCGGCCGGTTCGACGACCACGTGGCCGATCTGGACGTCGTATTCGACACGGTGGGCCATGTCGCGGACGGATAGTCAGCCACGGTCCACGACAGTCGGGCCCGCTTCCCCTACGAGCCGGGGACGCAGATACCGTGGCAAACTCCTCACGGCCGCGGCTACGAGCAGGTGCGGTGGGACAGGAAAGAAGTGGAGGCCTTCGCCGCTCGTCGTCGCCTTGAGAGAACGATCGGCCGGCGAACTCCACGGATCACCGCGCCCCGTCGACGCCGCCAGGTGCGCGGGAACTGGCGCTGCAAGGGGAGCTCAAGGTGCCTTACGATCACCTGGCTTGTGTCGGACGGCCACCAGGAGCCCGCAGCAACCATCCGGAAACCCCGAGGTGTTGACGGGACGAGGCACCGGCGCACGTCCAAGGGAGGGGAGACAGCACATGCAGAACCGTTTCAACCGAGGCGTGGCGACACTCGTCGGCCTCGTGCTCGCCGGCACCGGTCTGGCCGCCGTGAACGCCGCGCCGGCGGCCGCGAGTTCGAACAGCTGCCCGGCGGGCTATTTCTGCGGGTGGAAGGGCGAGGGCCCCAACGGCTCGATGTGGAAGACGAACAAGAACGTCGCGGACCTGGGCAGCTGGGACAACAAGATCCACACGTACACCAACCGTACGAAGAAGATCGCCTGCCTCTACGAGGACAAGAACTACGTGCCGTGGGGCGGCTACTGGGCCCAGAAGCCGAACAAGGCCGACGAGTGGAGCTGGGGCCCGGACGCGACCACCAGTTCGATCAAGTTCGTCCGCACCGAGCGCGAGTGCAGCCAGCCCGCTTACCCGCGCTGGTATTCCGAGACCTCCCCGAAGGCCCTGGGCTTCGGGGACATGAACGGCGACCGCAGGGCCGACATGATCGTCCGTGACATGGCCGGACGGCTCTGGCTCACTCCGGGCAACGGTACCGGCAAGCTCATCGGCGCGGGTGGCTGGAACAGCATGAGCGCCCTCACCCGCCACGGCGACTTCAGTGGAGACGGCCGCGAGGACCTCATCGCCCGCGAGGCGTCCACCGGCAAGCTGTGGCTCTACCCCGGCACCGGTACCGGCTCCCTGGGCACCCGCAGGCTGCTCGGCTCGAGCGGCTGGAACTCCATGAACCACATCACCGCCTTCGGCGACCTGACTGGTGACGGACGCTCCGACCTGATCGCGGTCGAGAAGGCCACGGGCAAGCTGTGGCTCTACCCCGGCACCTCCACCAGCAAGCTCGGCGCGCGCAAGCTCATCGGCTCCAGCGGCTGGAACAGCATGAACGCGCTCGTCGGCATGGGCGACGTGACCGGCGACGGCCGTCCCGACCTCTACGCACGC
This sequence comes from Streptomyces sp. NPDC004721, assembly GCF_053601495.1. Taxonomy (NCBI): domain Bacteria; kingdom Bacillati; phylum Actinomycetota; class Actinomycetes; order Kitasatosporales; family Streptomycetaceae; genus Streptomyces; species Streptomyces sp. NPDC004721. Next base: position 147,374 of record NZ_JBSGBZ010000018.1, on the reverse strand, counting down.
GAGGCGTCCACGGGCAAGTTGTGGCTCTACCCGGGCACCTCCACGGGCAGGCTCGGCGCGCGCAAGCTCATCGGCTCCGGCGGCTGGAACGCCATGGCGAACCTGATCTCGGTCGGCGACTTCTCCGGCGACGGGCGTCCCGACCTCGCCGCCGTGACCAACACGAAGTACGTGATCGACGGCTACTCCGGCCACCTGGGCTGGCTGGTCACCTACCGGGGACGGGACACCGGCACCCTGACGGCCGGCGCGCGAACCGACGGCGAATGGTGGGGCCTCAACGGCTTCTGCTAGGACGGCCGGCTTCGACCAGCACGGCACAGGAGGCGCACGCCTCCGTGATGCGCGCGCAGACCACCCCTGGTCTGCGCGCGCTCGGCTTCATGGGATCGCGGGCAGATCTTCGAACTGCCCCGCCCACTGGTTCTACTCCACCTCGATGCCGAAGTCCTGGACGAGCTCCTCCAGGCCGCCCGTGTAGCCCCTGCCGCCCAGGACGAAGTCCCAGTCACCGTTGGGCCTGCGGCGGAAGGAGCCGAGTACCAGGGCGGTTTCATGGGGACGGCCGTCGGAGACTTCCAGGCGTCCCAGCTCGGCCAGCCTCGGGTCGAACAGGCGGATGGAGGCGTCCGTGAAGCCCGCGAGGTCGGCGTCCGGGTTGACCTCCGGGTCGATGGCGGCCACGAGTACGAATCGGTCGGCCTCGGCCGGCAGCGCGTCGAAGGAGACGCAGATCGCGGCCTTGTCGGGTGGGTTGGCGGGAACGGCACGCACGGAGCCGTCCGGTGTACGCGGGTTGTTGAAGAAGACGAAGTGATCGTCGCTGAGGACACGGTTGCCACGGCAGACGAGAGCGCACACGTCCAGGGCGACACTTCCGGTCCACGACATGCCCAGGACGTTGTGGTCGTCGGGCGGCCCAGTGTCCACGACCGTCGTCGTCGGCTGAGCCGCTGATTGACGGGCGCCATCGCCCAGGCGTCCGCGCAGCCCATGGCGGTGCAGCAGGTCGACGAGTTCGGTTCCCGGGATCAGTTCCAGCGGCTTGCCGTTGGCGAAGGTGTGTGAGCCGGGGCCGAACCTCGACGTCGTCACGAGCACGCCCTTGTTCGCGCCGACGTCCTGCACGGTCCCGTACAGGTCGCGCACGGCGGTGGGCGGCACCGTGTTGCGGTAGCGCTTGACCTGGACGACGATCTTGCCACCGCGGATCGGTGCCGGATCCAGCGCGTCGACGTCCACTCCGCCGTCGTTCGAGCGCTGGGTGGTGACTGCCTGCATCCCCATGGCCCGGAAGAGATCGGCAACGAGATCCTCGAAAGCGATCGGATCCATCTCGTACAGGTCGGGTTCCTCATCGCTGCCATGCGTGACGACACGGTTCCCCACCTCCTGCGGCCGGCGGCTCGGCCGTACCGGAGTGAGTTGGTCGGGGCGGGCCGAGAGTTGCCCGCGCAGCGCATCGGCCAGGCAGCTGCAGGCGTCCACCTGCGCCAAGTGCAGATCGCGGAACGTCGAGCGCGGGGCCATGACGGTCGCCAGGTAGATGTGGCCCGGCCGTCCCGTCGTGGGGTCGTGCCCGTCCACGAAGCCGTTCAAGGTCACCGACTCGAGCGCGCCCAGCTCATCCGCGGCGAAGAGTTCGTGCAGGACGAGCAGCGCGCACTGCGCCAGAACCTCCCGGTAAAGGGCCCTGCGCTGAGTCACCGGCCGGGCGGTCTCCTTGTCCTGGTCCGTCGCGGACACGTACCGGACGGACTTGACCTCGGGGACGACGCCGTAGGCGGGCAGCTCCCAGTCCAGCACCAACTGTCCGGCTGCCGCGTCGTACGCCGCCGCCACCTGGCGGGGGAAACCCTCCGGCCACGCGGTCGACGCGTAGAGAGCGGCGGAGAAGTACTCGACCACGGCGTCGGGATCGCGGCGCCTCACGCCCTCGGTCAGCTCGACGATGCCGGCGTTGTGCCGCCGTACATCGGTCAGTTGGGCGTCGGCCCACTGCTGGTACTCCCGCTGGTACGACGCCAGCTGCTGCTGCCGCTGCGCCTCCGCCGCCTGCGCCGCGTGCCAGTCCCGCTCGAAGCGCGCCCGAGCTTCGGCCTGCGCCTGTGCTCGGCGACTGGCAGTCCACCCGCCCTGCGCCTGGTAGTGATCCAAATTCGGCATGGGCACGGGCTGCGCCAGTGGGCCTGGAGCAAAGGGCTGGATCTCTTCACGGCGCGTGAGAGAGGAAGCCCTGAACGCGGGAGCCTGACAACCCGAGGCGAGAAGAGCCTGCAGGGACGCAACCTGTGCGTCGAGTTCCTCGGTACGGCGTCGGGCCTCTGCCTGCCTGTACTCGCGATGGCTCTGTGCGGCTCGCCGCTGATGGACACGTGCCTGCTGCGCTTCTTGACGCCGCCGTCGGGCTTCGGCCTCCATCTGGCGCTGCTGCTGCCTCTGCATCTCAGCCCAGGCACCGACCAAGCCATTAGAACGACGACTCATGTGTTGCGGGCCCTCCCCAAGGCACTCCGGTTGTCCCCACAACCAGTTGTAACGGGACGACTCTATCCAGCGATGGCCGTCTCGCACATCCGCCCGGCAGGAGCATCCCGCTCAGTCGTCGCCCCTTTCCAGAGGTCCCGCACAGGGACCACCCGGCTCCGCACGCCTCAGTCCCGCACGCCCAGGTCCTCCCGCATCATCCTGCGCATCATCGACAGGCGCGGTTCGGCCTCCTTCAGGTCGAGCAGGGCCTGCTCCGCGCTCTCGACCTCCCCGGCCAGGCCCCGGTCGAGGCGCTTGGCCGCGGCGTCGACGCCCGCGAGGACCTCGTTCACCGCCCGCGAGGCGCTCAGGATCCGCTCGGGCACCACCATCTGGGCCTCGGCATAGCGGTCGCGGTGGTCGCGCCGCGCCTCCTCCAGCCGGCCGCGGTCCTCTTCCGAGTACACGCCGTCGCGGATGCGGTGCAGGGCGTCCTTGAGAAGCGTGTGGAACTGGCGCGAGGCCCGGTTCATCGCCGTGTACGCGTCGCGGCGTTCCTCGAACCGCCGTCTGCGTTCCGCCGCCTCGGCCTCCTCCGCGCGCCCGCGTGCGGTCAGCCGCTGGCTGAGCACGGGCGCGAAGAGCGTACCGAGGACGCCGACGACGGCGGTGATCATCGCGGTCAGTTCGGCTGTCATGGCCACGACCCTAGGCCAACCCGGGCCCAGCGGGGACGGGAACGAAAACGGTCCGCCGGAAGCCATGCTTCCGGCGGACCGTCAGGCCCATCAACCCATCAAGGGCCGTCGACTACCGGCTCACTTGCCGTAGTACGCACCGTAGATCGAGACCGTGGACACGTTGCCCTTCTTGTCCGTGATCTTGGCCTTGTAGGAGATCGCCTTCCCCTTCGCCGGGTTCTTGACGGTGATCTTGCCCTTCGTGACGGTGACCTTCTTCCAGGTCTTGCCGCTGTTGTACGACACCCAGACGCTCAGCGACTTGAGGTTCTTGCCCGCGGCCGCGCCCTCCACGGTGACCGGGAAGGTGGCCTTCTTGCCCGCCGGGACACGGTTGTCCAGGCCGGTGCCGGCCTTGAAGCGGAGCATGGAGGCCGGCAGCTGGACCTCTGCCCGGCCGGACGGCTTCTTGGAACGGAACGTCCAGCTCGCGTCGACGCGGGTGGAGGCGTTCGCGACCTTGACGCTGCGCTTGACCGAGGTGGTCAGCCGGTACTGGGCGTCACCCGCGGTCACGATGAAGGGCTGGTCCCCGAACAGCGGGTCCTTGTTGGAGGCGACCTTCTTGCCGTTGCGGTACAGGGTCGTGTTCGCCGAGGTGAATGTCGAGAGCCCCCAGTGCGCCTGGGAGTCGGAGAACAGCGGCAGGGCGCCGTAGAGCTCGTTCCCGTAGCGGAAGACGCCGTAGTTCCGGCTCAGGTGGGGACCGAACACCGCCCTGTTGAAGGTGTTGGTGTAGGTCTTGCCGCCCTTGTAGGTCTTCAAGCTGTCGGGCGCGTACAGCGCCTCGGTGATCGGCCGGCCCTTCTTGTCGTGGCCGCGGAACTGCTCCATGAACAGGCCCCACATGATGCCGTTGCCAGTCGACAGGTACAGCGTCCGCGTACCCGGCAGCTTCTGCTCGATGCTGTCCGTGACGGCGATGCTGTCGGGGAGGATGCCAAACGGCGTGACGGCGCCGGTCTTGCCGGAGGCGCCCGCGCCCACGTTGTTCTTCACCGTGGCGAGCTCACGCGCGGCGAAGTGGCGGACCTTGCCGCCCTGGAACCGCTTGACCGTCGCGGAGGTCGCCACGTCGTACTCGGCCTTCGCGCCCTTGGTCCACTGGCCGCTCCAGGCCTGGGTGAGCCCGGTGACGTCGCCGCCGATGGAGCCGGTGCGCAGATCGGACCAGGAGTCGACGATCACGGAGAGGTCGATCATCGCCGGGTCGTAGACGTAGCCGATCGTCCCGATGTGCTGCCGTGCGGTCTTGTCCGGCACGGTGATGTCGGCCTTCTTGGCCTTGCGGGCGTCGACCGTGACCGTGACGTTCCCGGTGACGGTCAGCTTCGGCTGGACCAGCCAGTCCAGGCCGCCCTTGAAGGTGGTGAAGTCCTTCGCGATCCAGGCATCCAGCAGGTAGGTGCCCTTGGGCACGCGCACGGTCGACGTGCCGGATCCCGCGGGCACCTGGTAGGCGCGGTCCGCGCCGAGGCCGGTGTAGCCGAACAGGACCGTGTCGTAGCCGACGGCGGGCTTCCCGTCCCGGCCGATGTGCTTGACGGTGACGTCGTACGACTCGACCTCGCGCTGCACGGCCGCGGCCGTGCGGACGGTCTGCCCGCCGCCGGTCGCCGTCACGTACGCCGAGTACGCGCCGTCCAGAGTGCCGCCCAGCCGGGTGTTCACGGTCAGGTCGACGGAGGCCTTGTCGCCGGCCGGGACCGTCACCTCGGTCGCGCCCAGCGTGAAGAAACCGGCCGGGGCGGGCTGGCCCTTGGGGCCGGTGGCCGTCATGGCCAGGCTGAACGTGACGTCCTCGGTGCCGAGGTTGCGGTAGGTCAGCTGCTTGGTGACCGGCTCGTCGTCGGTGTGCGGCCAGGCCTGGATGCCGAAACTCACCGACACCGGGTCGGCGATCACGGTCTGCTGGATCGCCTTGTCGACGGCGATACGGCCGGCGCCCTGCTCGAAGGGGGTGTACGGGCCGCCCTTGGCCGAGCCGGCCAGCGCGCCCTTCAGCTCGGCGTAACCCCAGTCGGGGTGCTGCTGCTTGAGGAGCGCGGCGGCACCGGCGACGTGCGGGGTCGCCATCGAGGTGCCGTCGATGGTCAGATAGCCGGCCGGGCTCTCGCCAACTTCCTTGGCGATCAGGCTGTTCTTGGCCGCGGCGGCGGTGATGGCCACGCCCGGCGCGGTGACGTCGGGCTTGATGGCGCCGTCGCCCAGACGCGGGCCGGTGGAGGAGAAGTCGGCGAACCGGTCCTTCTTGTCGACGGCGCCGACGGTGAGGGCGGAGTCGGCGCTGCCGGGCGAACCGAGCGTCTCCGGGCCCTCGTTGCCCGCGGCGATCGCGAAGAGGATGCCCTTCTCGGCGGAGAGCTTGTCGACCTCCGCCTCCAGCGGGTCGACTCCGGGGGTGTCCGGGCCGCCGAGGCTGAGGTTGACGATGTCGGCGCCCTGCTGGGCCGCCCACTCCATACCGGCCAGGATGCCGGAGTCGTCGCCGTAGCCGTCGTCGTCGAGGACCTTGCCGTTGAGGATCTTGGCGCCGGGCGCCACGCCCTTGTACTTGCCGCCCGACTTGGCGCCGGTGCCCGCCGCGATGGAGGCGACATGGGTGCCGTGGCCGAAGCGGTCGGTCGTGCTGGCGGCGGTGGAGAAGTTCTTGGCCGCCACCACCTGGGACTTCAGATCGTCGTGGGTGGCGTCGACACCGGTGTCCAGGACGGCGATCTTCACGCCCTTGCCGGTGTAGCCGGTCTGCCAGGCCTTCGGCGCGCCGATCTGCGGCACGGACTTGTCGAGGTTGACCTTGCGGACGCCGTCGAGCCAGATGTGCGCGATGCCGGCGCTGGTCCGGTCCCCCTTGGTGAGGGCCTTCCACAGCTCGGGCGTGTCCTTGAGGGGCGTCTGCACCGCGTCGGCGTTCAGCGCCTTCAGGGCCCGGCGCAGGGTGCCGGCCTCGCGGACGTCGGCCCGGGCGGTGGTGGCCGCGCCCTGGTAGCCGACGATGACCTTCAGGCCGTTCTTGAGCGACCTGCGGGTGGCGGACTTGTTCAACTCGGTGATGTCGAACAGGCGTTGGTCCAGCTTGCCGGAGGCGATCAGACGGGACGCGTCGGCCGGCACGACGAGGGTGTGTCCGCCCGTCCGGCGGACCTGCACGGGTATCTGCTCGCGGCCCTCGGCCCGGTGCAGGCCGACCACGCGCCCCTTGGCGTCCACGGTGACCCGGTCGCCGGTGATGAGAGTGACGGTGCGGTGGGCCGTGGGCCCGGCGGCGTGGGCCGAGCGCTGCTCGGGCCCCGCCGAGGCGGGGCTGGTCATACCCGCGGCGAGGGCGACGGCCGCCGCTGCGGCGACCGTGCCCAAGCACGCTCTTTTCACTTGTCTGCGCAAAACTCCCCCTGGAAAAAGAGTGCCGAGCGGATTCCCTGTCCACTCGGCCGGGGGAAGGCTCGCACACGTGCGCTACACCCCCACCCCCCGGAAGAAGAAGTATGCCGGGGGGTGATCAACTGCTCAATACCAGGGTGCGGTCAGGCCTCCCCCTCAGGCGCCCGCGTTCTCCTTGACGGTGATGCGGCCCTTGCGGATGGTCGCGACGCGCGGGGCCTTCCTCGCGATGGCGGAGTCGTGGGTGACCATGACGAACGTCAGCCCGTGCTCCTTCCACATGCGTTCCAGTACGTCCATGATCTCGTCGCGCATGGACTCATCGAGGTTTCCGGTGGGTTCGTCGGCGAGCAGCACCTTCGGCTGCTTGACCAGGGCGCGGGCGATGGCAACGCGCTGCTGCTGGCCGCCGGACATCTCGGACGGCAGGTGCCCGAGCCGCTCGCCGAGCCCGACCGACTCCAGTGCCTCGGCGGCCCGTTCGCGCCGTTCGGCGGCCTTGAAGCCGAGCGGGACGAGGGCGGTCTCGACGTTCTCCTGCGCGGTCAGGGTCGGGATCAGGTTGAAGGACTGGAAGACGAAGCCGATGCTCTCGCTGCGCACCCGGGTGAGCCGGGCCTCGGGCAGCTTCGCCAGGTCGGTGCCGTCGAGGACGACCTGGCCGGAGGTGGGCCGGTCCAGGCCGCCCAGCATCTGCAGCAGCGTCGACTTGCCGCCGCCGGTGGGGCCCTGGATGACCAGCCGGTCGCCGTCGCCGATGGTCAGGTCGACCTCGTCGAGGGCGCGGACGACCTCCTTGCCCCGGGTGTAGTGCTTGGTGACGCCGGTGAGTTCGTACATGGGGGAACAGCTCCTGGGATGCGGGGAGAAGTTGGGCCGACGGCCCTCTGGGTCGCGGCGGGCGGCGCGCTACTCGACGCGCCGCAGGGCGTCGGCCGGGCGCAGCCGGGAGGCCCGCCAGCCGCCGAACGCGCCCGCGATCAGGCCGCCGGCCACGGCGAGGCCGACCGCGAGGACGATAGTGGTGAGGCTGACCGGCGCGGTCAGCGCGACCTCCAGGGACTTCGCGGCCTGCCGGCCGGGTCCGCCGAGGCCCCCGCCGCCGCGGAAGACGCCCCCGCCACCCGGGCCGCCACCGGAACCACCCAGCTGCGCCTGAAGCGTCGGACTGATCGCGGTCACCGCGTACGCGCCCGCCAGGCCGAGCGCGATCCCGAGGGCGCCACCGACCAGGCCGTTGACGACGGCCTCGCCGACCACCTGCCGGGTCACCCGGCCCGACTTCCAGCCCAGCGCCTTGAGCGTGCCGAACTCGCGCACCCGCCGGGAGACCGCCGAGGAGGTCAGCAGGCCGGCGACGAGGAAGGCGGCCACGAGCACCGCGATGGACAGCCACTTGCCGACGGTGGTGGCCAGATCGGAGGCGGTGGACAGGGAGCCGGAGACGGTCTTGGCCAGGTCGGCGGAGGTGGTGACCGTGGTTCCCGGGACGTTCTTCTGGATGGCGCTCTTGACGGCGTCGATCTGCTGGGAGTCGGCCGCCTTGACGTAGATCGTGGTGACCTTGTCCTTGTCGCCGCTGAGGGTCTGCGCCTGCTTCAGCGGGATGTACAAGTTGGCCGCCGCGTCCCCGCTGCTCGCGGTGGCGATGCCGATGACCTCGTACTTGACGCCCTTGATGGTGACGCTGCCACCGACCTTGAGCTTCTTCTCCTTGGCATACGCCGAGTCGGCGACGGCGACCTTGGCGTCGGTCTCGCCGGACTTGAAGGTGCGGCCGTCGGTGATCTCCGAGGAGGTCAGCGGGCCGAGCTCCGGCCGGGTGACGTCGGTGCCGTAGACCGTGTACTGGTTGACGTCGAAGTCGGCGCCGCCGCCCATGACCCGGCCCTGCGGCCCGGAGCCGGGCGCCCCGCGCGTCTCGCCACCGCCGCCGCCCTGCTGGAACTGGCCGCGGGTGAACTGGCCGTTGACCCTCACCACGTTGAGGCTGAGCCCGCCGACCGCGGAGGAGACGCCCTGCTGGTCCGCCACCTTGGTGACCGTGGAGGCGGACAGGGTGGTGAAGCCCTGCGCCATGACCCGGTCACTGCTCTGCTCGCCCTCGTCGCCGTTCCCCTTGGCGTCGAACTTGAAGCGCGGGCGCGAGTCGCCGGACGGCGGCGTGGCGGCCTTGCTGACGGTCATGTCCGTGCCCAGCCCGTACAGCGACTGCAGGACCTTGTCCTGCGCCCTGCCCATGCCGTTGGACACGGAGTTGACCACGATGACCAGCGCGATGCCCAGCGCGAGGCCGGAGGCGACGACGAGAGCCGCCTTTCGACGGCGGCGCAGCTCGCGCCTCAGGTAGGTGAAGAACATGCGCCGACGGTAGGAGCGCCGCCTGATGAGGTCTTGAGGCCGTCATAAGAGAAGCATGAGAAGACCGGTGCGGCCCCGAGGGGCGGCACCGGTCTTCACGGGCAAGCGGTCGTCAGGCGGCCGAATCGGCCTTCCACTGCGCCCAGCTCATGTTCCAGCCGTTGAGGCCGTTGTCCGGGGCGACGGTCTTGTCGCCGGTGTTCTGGACGACGACGACGTCACCGACGATCGAGTTGTCGAAGAACCACGAGCCCGGCGTGTTCGGGTCGTTCGCGCCCTTCTTGTCCTGCAGGCCGACACAGCCGTGGCTGGTGTTGACGTTGCCGAAGACGCCCGGCCCGCCCCAGTAGTTGCCGTGGATGAAGGTGCCGGAGTTGGTCAGGCGCATGGCGTGCGGCACGTCCTTGATGTCGTACTCGCCCTTGCCGTCGTCGTCGGTGAAACCGACCGTCGCGCCGTTCATCCGGGTCTCCTTGAACTTCTCGGAGATCACCATCCGGCCTTCGTACGTCTTGTTCTCGGGCGACCCCGCGGAGATCGGGATGGTCTTGACGACCTTTCCGTTCCGCGTGACCTTCATCTGCTTGGTCTTCGCGTCGACGTAGGAGACCTGGTTGCGGCCGATGTTGAAGGTGACCGTCTTCTGCTGGACGCCGTAGACGCCCTGGGCGCCCTCGACGCCGTCGAGGTCGAGCTTCAGCGTGACGGTGGAGTTCTCCTGCCAGTACTGCTCGGGACGGCAGTCCATGCGCTGCACACCGAACCAGTGGCAGGCGACCTCCTGGCCGCTGGAGGAGGTGACGGTGATGCCCTTCTGGACGGCCGCCTTGTTGGTGATCGCCTTGTCGAAGTTGATCGAGACGGGCATGCCGACGCCGACCGTGGTGCCGTTGTCCGGATTGAAGGAACCGATGAAGCTGTGCGCCGGGGCGACCGTGGTGAAGGAGGCGTTCTCGTGAGCGGCCCGGCCCTTGGCGTCGGTGGCGCTCGCGGCGACCTTGTAGGTGGTGGCGCGCTGGAGTTGGGCGTCGGGCTTCCAGCTCTTCTTGTCGGCCGATATCTGCCCCTCGACGGCCGTACCGTCGGCCGTCGTCATGCTGACCTTCGTCAGCGTGCCCTTGGCCACGGTCACGGCGGCGGAGTTGTTGATCGAGGCGTTGTCGGAGCCGTCCGCTGGTGTGATCTTGATCTGGGCCTCCGACGACTCCTCGGCCGCGGCCTTGTCGGCCTTGGCCTGCGAGGTGTCGCCACCGCCGTCGGCCGCGTCGCTGCTGCCGGAACAGCCCGTGAGCACCAGTACACCGCCGAGCAGTGCGGACGCGGCCGTCAGGCGCTTGCGCCGCTTACTGTTCGTCATCACACGCTTCTCCATCGTTGGCGAGTCCCAAAACCCCTCGAGGCCCCCGTCGCGAAACCTCAACGCTACGACCGTTTCGTCCCCTTCCCACGTCGTGGAAATGTGGGACTCGCCACGTCCGCCGTAGCGGACGGTGCGCTGCCCGGCCTGCACGTTGCATGAGACGACGAAACCCCGGACGTCGGTTGCGGCCGGGGTCGCCGATGTGATCCGGGCGACGTCAGCCGGAGTGTCCGGCGCCGCCCACCTTCTCGTCGTCCCCGTCCTCGTCGCCCTCGTCGCCTTCCTCGTCGGCTTCCTCGTCGTCATCATCCTCGCCGAACTCCCAGTCGGGCGAATCCGGGTCGTACGCGATGGGTTCGCTCGACCAGGAGGCCTGCTGGAGTTCCACCCCCGGCACCTCACCGACCAGGTCGAACGGATCGACCAGGTACGCCAGGGCCTCGGCGGTGTCTTCCGTCACAGCGCCCTCGGCGTGCGCCCGCTCCGCGGGGTCCAGTTCGCCGTCCTCGATGTGCTCGGCGATCCGGCTGCGGGCCGCCCCGATGACGGCGTCCTCGTCCTCGATCTCGAGGACGAGCTCGACACTGAGGCGTACAAAACGTGAAGTCTCTGGAGTGCTCATGGTCGGAGGGTACGGCTCAAACGTCCCGTGACTTTCCTGTGACCCGCGACGTTCACTAACATCGCCCCACACGGCCAATTCGCCAGCGCCACAAGGGGATCGATATTCCGTGTCATCCGCTCGCCGTACGTTGCTGACCGCCACCGCCGCGGGCACCCTGCTGGGCGCCCTGTGGTTCGTCCCCTCCGCGGACGCGTCGGTGGGCACTCCGGCGAGAGGGGCGGGCCCGGCGGTACCGACCGCCCAGGTCACGGAGCAGGGGCGGCCCGCCTCGGCGGCGGAGACGTCCGGCGCCCGGGAGGACGCCTCCGCCGGGAGCGGGACCGAACTCGCCGACACCGGAAGCATCGACACCACTCCGTACGTCGCCGGCGGCACCGCGCTCCTCATACTGGGCGCCGGCTTCGTGGTCTACTCCGTGCGCCGGGAGCGCCTGGGCTTCTGAACCCGCCCGGCGCTCCCTCGACTTGGCCCCCGGCCCGCCGACTTACTGGAGCGGGCCGGTGACGGTCTCGGCCGCCGCGACGAGCCGGCCGTCCGCCACGAAGGCGTCCGCCGCGGCGAGGTCGGGCGCGAGGAAGCGGTCCGGACCCGGTCCCTCGACGCCCGCCTCGCGAGCGGCGTCGATGACCGCCTGGCTCGCCGGAGCCGGGGTCAGGCCCTCGCGCAGCTGAACGGCGCGCGCGGCGGCGTACAGCTCGACCGCGATGATCCGGTTCAGGTTGCCGACGGCCGTGCGCAGCTTGCGCGCCGCCGACCAGCCCATGGAGACGTGGTCCTCCTGCATGGCGGAGGACGGGATGGAGTCGGCGGACGCCGGTACGGCGAGCCGCTTCATCTCGCTGACCAGCGCGGCCTGCGTGTACTGGGCGATCATCAGACCCGAGTCGACGCCGGCGTCGTCGGCGAGGAACGGCGGCAGGCCGTGGCTGCGGTTCTTGTCGAGCAGCCGGTCGGTACGGCGCTCGGCGATCGAGCCGAGGTCGGCTGCGGCGATGGCGAGGAAGTCCAGCACGTAGGCGACCGGGGCGCCGTGGAAGTTGCCGTTGGACTCCACACGGCCGTCGGGCAGGACGACGGGGTTGTCCACGGCGGAGGCGAGTTCCCGCTCGGCGACCAGCCGGGCGTACGCGAGGGTGTCCCGGCCGGCGCCGGCGACCTGCGGGGCGCACCGCACGGAGTAGGCGTCCTGGACGCGGGGCGCGTCGCCCTGGTGGTGCCCGGTGAGGCCGGAACCCTTGAGCACGGCCAGCATATTGGCGGCGGAGGCGCCCTGTCCCGGGTGCGGGCGGATGGCGTGCAGCTCGGGGGCGAGGACCTTGTCCGTGCCGAGCAGCGCCTCCAGGCTGAGGGCGGCGGTGATGTCGGCGGACTTGTACAGGGTGTCGAGGTCGGCGAGGGCCATGATCAGCATGCCGAGCATGCCGTCGGTGCCGTTGAGGAGGGCCAGGCCCTCCTTCTCGCGCAGCTCGACGGGCTGGATGCCGTGCTCGGCGAGCAGCTCGGCGGCGGGGCGTACGACGCCGTCGGGACCCTCCGCGTCACCCTCGCCCATGAGGGTGAGGGCGCAGTGGGACAGCGGGGCGAGGTCGCCGGAGCAGCCGAGGGAGCCGTACTCGTGCACGACCGGGGTGATGCCGGCGTTGAGCACGTCGGCCATGGTCTGCGCGACCTCGGGGCGTACGCCGGTGTGCCCGGAGCACACGGTCTTGAGCCGCAGGAACATCAGCGCCCGCACGACCTCGCGCTCGACCCGCGGGCCCATGCCGGCGGCGTGCGAGCGGACGATGTTGCGCTGGAGCTGGGTGCGCAGCTCCTGGCTGATGTGCCGGGTCGCCAGGGCGCCGAAGCCGGTGCTGACGCCGTAGACGGGTTCGGGCTTGGCCGCCAGCGCGTCCACGATCTCCCGGGCCGCCGTGAGGGCCGCCACCGCCTCGTCGGAGAGCTCGATACGGGCGCCGCCGCGCGCCACGGCGAGAACGTCGGACGCCGTGACCCCCGACGTCCCCACCACCACAGTATGCATATCCATATTCAGGAGCGTACGCAGTGAATGCGAAGATGTCACTAGTGGATGCCGGGAGTGCCTCTTACAACTCGCGGCCGAAAACCCCGGGTGCCGGTCAGGGCCTGCGGCCCCGGAAGCGGCGCCGCTCCACCGGGGCCTCCGGTGCGGGCGGGGGCGCGTCGACGAGGCGGACGACCGGGTCCTGCGCGCCCTCACGGCCGGCGACCACGGGCCGGTCGGCGCGCAGCGCCTTCGCCCGGTACTGGGCGGCGTCGGCGAGCCGGAACAGCCGCCGGGCCGACGGCACCGGCCGGATCGCGTGCTCCGTCGAGGCCACCCCGCAGGCGACGCCCTCGCCCAGCTCCAGCTCGGCCGCGCGCCGGCACAGCTCGTCGGCCGCCTTGATCACGTCGTCGGCCGAGGGGCCGACCGCGACCAGGCAGAACTCGTCGCCGCCGAGCCGTGCCACGAGCGCGCCCGGCACCATCGCGCCGCACAGCGACAGCACGGAGCCGAACCGTTCGAGGAGCCGGTCGCCGACGGCGTGGCCGAGGGTGTCGTTGACCTGCTTGAGTCCGTTGAGGTCGCAGACGACGAGGCTGACGACGACGCCGTCCGCGCGGTGCCGCTCGATCGCCTCGTCGAGCATCACGTCGACGGCACGGCGGTTGGCGAGTCCGGTCAGCGCGTCCGTGAACGCCAGCTTGCGGGCCTCCTCCAGCCGCTCGCTCTGGGCGAGCCCGGCGGCGACCACGGCCGCCAGCACGGTGGCGAAGTCGGCGTCGGAGCGGCCGAAGAGGGGGGTGCCGACCGGACGGGCGACGTAGAGCTCTCCCCAGGCGCGTCCGTGCTGCACGATCGGCGCGACCACGCAGCAGCCGCGCCCTCGCCTGCGCAGCGCGGCGACGCGCTGGTGGCTGTAGCCGGGGTGGCCCGCGGCCGCGCCGTCGGCGGTCTCCACCCAGGCGTCGGGTTCGCCGCCCGAGGCCCACCGCTCGTGCAGGAACTCGGTGATCTCCGGGAACTGGTGCACCGGGTAGGCCTCGCCCTCCGGGAACTCCGCCTCTTCCGGCGCACGGTCCCCCACGTTCACCAGGACCCGCAGCCGGCCGTGCTCGCGCTCCCACACCGAGAGCGCGGCGAAGCTCCCCTCCAGCGCCCGGCACGCGCCGAGCGCCGCCGCCCGCCACGACTCACGCGAGGTCTGCGCCGCGGCCATCCCCTGCGCCAACGCCACGACGTCCGCCAGCCGCCTGTTCTCGCCCATCACCCCAGGCTAGGGATGTTTCAGATGAATCGAGACATTGGCCCACCTGCCAGTGCGCCGCGAACGACTCCGCCGGGCCCACAGAATCCCACACGGGCTCGCACGCCCCCGAATCCGCGAGGCACGGCGCCCGGGGCCCCGGCCAGGCGCGCGGCTCGCCGAGCACGGCGGTCACGGCGAACGGCAGGTGCAGGGCCGCAGGCCGTCCGGGCCCGGCAGACGGGCTCCCGACCCCTCCGGCCAGTGCGCGACGCAGCCGCCGGCAGCCGCCCGACTGCCGGCTCCCCGCCAGAGGCCGAACAGCCACCACCCGCCGACCACAGCGCCAGGCAGCCGCAGCCCGGCCAAGCACCACGACCACAGCACCAGGCAGCCACAGCCCCGCCGACACGGCGGCCACACGGCCCGGCGATCATGCCTGACGGCAAGCACGAGGCCGCGGGCCGTCCGCGCCCGACGGCGGCACCGACCTCTACCGATCAGCGCGCTGCACGGCTGCCCGCAGTCGCCGGACGCCGACTCCGGCTCGGCACCGGACGGCCGGCACCGCCGAGCACGACGGCAACAGCGCCGGGCCGCCGCAACCCGGCCGGTACCGCGGTCCCGGCAGACGGCAGGTGTGGGGCCGCGGGCCGTCCGTGCCCTGCGGTGGCGCCCGGCTTCTCCGGTCAGCGCGGCGGTCGCCGGACTGTTCGGTGTCGAGTGGCCGCCGTCCCGGTCGGTGTGGGGTGCAGTTGTCGCGAAGGGGTGGCTACTCGCCCGGCCAGTGCGGGGGGCGCTTTTCGTTGAAGGCTGCCACTCCCTCCGCGCGGTCCGCGGAGAAGGCGACCGAGCGCCAGGCCGCGTCCTCGACCTCCAGGCCGGCCCGCAGGTCGAGCCCGTGTCCGAGCCGTAGGGCGCGCTTGGCGGCGCGCAGTCCGACCGGCGAGTTCGCCGCCATCCGGGAGGCCAGCTCCAGGGCCTCCTCGCGGTCCCGGCCCTCGTCCACCAGGCGGTCCACGAGGCCCAGCTCGGCCGCCTCAGGCGCCTCCAGCCGCCGCGCCGTGAAGATCAGTTCGGCCGCCCGCGCGGCGCCCACCCGCCGGGGCAGCAGCTGCGTACCGCCGCCGCCGGGGATCACCCCCACCGAGACCTCCGGCAACCCCACCACGGCCGTACGGTCGGCCACGATCACATCGCAGGACAGGGCCAGTTCGAAGCCGCCGCCGAGCGCGAACCCGTGCACGGCGGCGATCGTCGGCATCGGCAGCTCCAGTACGCCGGTGTACGCCCCGCGCGCGACCGGGCGCTGGCGCACCAGGTTGGCGTCGCTGAAGGAGTTGCGCTCCTTCAGGTCGGCGCCGACGCAGAACGCCCGCTGGTGCGAGGACGTCAGGACGACCACGCGCGCGTCCCGGTCGGCGGCGAGCGCCGCACACGCCCCTGCGATCGACCGGGCCATGTCCGTGGACACGGCGTTCATCGCCTTGGGCCGGTCCAGGACGAGCTCCGCGACGTAGTCGTGCCGTCGCACCAGCACGAACTCGCCGAACCGCTCCTCGCTCATGACACCCTCCTGGTTAACGCGGGTTAACAAGAAACCTGCCCCGATCATCGCAGCAGGGCCCGCGCCGAGGAAAGGGCGGACGAGGCACAGGCGCGGCCCCGTTGTCGAGACCCGGCCCCCCGTTCGAGTGACATCCCCGGCCAACTCCCGCCGAACCCCCATGAGAGCGCATAACGTGCCTCCGCCATGGCGCATCGGGGGGCGCGAGCGCATCGGGGAGGACGGCGATGACGACGCACACGGCCACAGTCCGGCAAGACGGCCACAAGAACGACGGCAACAAGAACGACAACGGCGATCACTGCGACAGCACAGGCATAGGCGCCGGCGCCACGGCGGAGGACGCCGCCGGCGCATGGACGCGGCCCTGGGGCCCCCGTGCCCGCGGACGGCACCGCAGGCGCCGGCCGCGCAAGGCGCTGCTGGCCGCCGGTGGGCTCGCGGTGGCCGCCGGCGTGCTGAGCCTCGTACGGCTGGCGCCCGAGTCCGGGCCGACCCGCCTGGGCGCCGCGGAGGCCGAACCCCACGCGGCCCCGGGCCACAACTCGGGCGGCTCCGCCGGAACCCCCGCCGACACCTCCAGCACGATCGGGGCAGGTCCGGCGACCGCGACCTCGGCGACCGTCGCCCTGCACGGGGTGAGCGGCGCACCGGTCCCGGACGGAAGCGCCGTACCGGTGGCGTCCCCGTCCGCGGCGACGGCCGCCGCGGAGCCCTCGGCGCTCCCGGAGACCACGACCGTTCCCACGGCACTCCCCGAGGACCCGGACCCGCCGGAGTACCCCGAGCACCCCGAGCACCCCGAGCACCCGGAGCCCACCAACGCACCACGGCCGTCCGCCAGCACGGCCCCGGCCCCGCGCCCCGCACCGGCCCCGAGCCGGAGTACGCAGCCCCCGGCCCCGCCCTCCGGCGGGGGCGGTCTGTGCCTGCCGATCATCGGGCTCTGCGTCGGCGTCGAGGCCGTCCCCGGCCGCTGATCCGGACCGCGACCGCCGGTTACGGGGTCCCGTCGCTCCGCCGGGTGAGCAGCCAGGGCTCGACCACGCCCAGACCGCGCACCGGACGCTGCCACATCGGCTGAAGGGCGAACCGGTACACCGGCGGCTCCTCGCCCTCCTTCTCCGCGGCCGCCGCGGCCTCGGCCGCCTCCGCCTCGGACGCCGGGGCGTCCCCGGTACGGATCAGCTCCTCGGCGAAGGCGCTGTCCACCAGGACGGCGTCACGCGGCGCTATCGAGGTGAGCCGGGAGGCGAGGTTGACGGTGGTGCCGAACACATCGCCCATACGAGTGGTCACCGTGCCGAACGCCATGCCCACCCGCAGCTCCGGCATCGTCTCGTCGTGGGCCATCGTCTCGACCAGCCGCAGCGCGATGTCCGCCGCCGTTCCGGCGTCGTCGGCGGCGTACAGCACCTCGTCGCCGAGCGTCTTGATGAGCCGGCCGCCGCGCGCGGCCACGAGGTCGGCCGAGGTCGTCTCGAACGCCTCGACCAGCTCTCCGAGCTCCTCCTCCTCCATACGGCGGGTCAGCCGGGTGAAGCCGACGAGGTCCGCGAAGCCCACGGCCAGCCGCCGGTCGACCATCTCCTCGTCGTCGGCGGCCTGCACGACCCGGCCGGCCGAGGCGGCGAGCTGGCGGCGCCAGACGTAGACCAGGAACTCCTCCAGCTCGGGCAGCAGCAGCTCGACGATCGGGTACGTGACCTCGGTGCGGGTCATGCCGGGCTCGGGCGGCTCGGTCAGGCCCTCCAGGAAGGAGTCCATCTGCCATTCGGCCAGACGGGCGGTGGTCTGCCCGGTGGACCGGGCCACCTGCACGGCCATGGCCTCGCTGAGCAGCCCCGCCTCGACCAGACCGGCGAGCCTCCGCAGGGCCAGTACGTCGGCCTCCGTGAGCGCCTTGGCCTGGCCTATGTCGGCGAAGCCCATGGCCCGCCAGAAGCGGGAGGCCAGCTCCATGGAGACGCCGGCGCTGCGGGCCGCCTGGAACGGGGTGTAGCGCCGCTCCGCGCCCAGGATGAGCTGTTCGAGACGCAGCGCGAGAGGGTGTCCGCCGGATTCGGCGTCGTCGGAGTCCTCCTGCTCGAGCGAGGACGGGAATGGCGGAGGCTCCTCCCGGCCGTCCGCGTCCGCGCCGGAGCCCGTGTCGTCGACGGTCACGCCTGCTGCCCTTCCGATCTGCCACGGTCAGGTATCGACCGGCCTCAACTCTACGGCAGGTGTGCGCCAGCTCACTCCGTCAGGCTGCGCCGAGGGAGGAGCTGACCGGCACCGATTCACACGGGGCGCAGATGCACGATGTCGCCCGCGCCGACCGGCTCCTGCACTCCCTCCTCCGTGGCGATGACCAGCCGGCCGTCGCCGTCCACCGCGACCGCCTCCCCCACCAACGACCGGTCGCCCGGCAGTTCCGCCCGGACCACCCGCCCGAGCGTCGCACAGCCCGCCGCGTACGTCTCCTGGAGACCGCTCGCGGCCGGATCGCCTCCCGCCGCCCGCCATCGGCCGTACCAGTCCTCCAGGGAGCGCAGGACCGCCCGCAGCAGCGGATCGCGGTCGGTGCTCACGGCTCCGGCGAGGGCGAGGGAGCCGGCCCGCGGGACGGGAAGCTCCTCCTGCCGCAGCGTGACGTTGACGCCGACGCCGATGACCACGGCGCCCTCGCCGGCCCGCTCGGCCAGGATGCCGCCGGCCTTGCGCTCCTCACCGCCGACGGTCACCAGCAGGTCGTTCGGCCACTTCAGCGCCGTGTCGACCCCGGCGGCCCGGGACAGGCCCGTGGCCACCGCGACGCCGGTGAGCAGCGGCAGCCAGCCCCAGCGGGCCACCGGCACCTCGCTGGGCCGCAGCAGCACCGAGAAGAACAGCCCGGAGCGGGGCGGGGCCGTCCACCGGCGGTCCAGACGGCCCCGGGCGGAGGTCTGCTCCTCGGCGACCAGGACGGCACCCTCGGCGGCCTTCCCGGCGGCGGCGCGGGCCACCAGGTCCGTGTTCGTGGAGCCCGTGCTCTGCACCACGTCCACCTCGGACCACAGCCCGTCCGCCCGTACCAGCCCGCGCCGCAGGGCCCCGGCGTTCAGGGGCGGGCGGTCCAGGTCGGACCAGCGGCTGTCGTGCGGCGTGTTGTCGGGGTTGCCGTCTGCTGCATCTCGGGGCGTCATGCAAGCCACCCTAGGTGTGGGAAACGCCGCACTGCCGAACGGCGGACGCCCTACTACGCTACGGATGAGTAACCGTCCCCCCTTGTGAGCAGGCAGGGAGCCGCGATCCCGATGTCCGAGCCGGAAGAGCGCCAAGAGATCGACATTCACACGACCGCGGGCAAGATCGCGGATCTTCAGCGCCGCGTCCTGGCAGCGACGCACGCCGGCTCCGAGCGCGCCGTGGAGAAGCAGCACGCCAAGGGGAAGCTGACGGCTCGCGAGCGGATCGAACTGCTGCTCGACGAGGGGTCGTTCGTCGAGCTGGACGAGTTCGCCCGGCACCGCTCCACCAACTTCGGCCTGGAGCAGAACCGGCCGTACGGGGACGGCGTCGTCACCGGCTACGGCATGGTCGACGGCCGCCCGGTCGCGGTGTTCTCGCAGGACTTCACCGTCTTCGGCGGAGCGCTCGGCGAGGTCTACGGGCAGAAGATCGTCAAGGTGATGGACTTCGCCCTGAAGACCGGCTGCCCGGTCATCGGGATCAACGACTCGGGCGGCGCCCGGATCCAGGAGGGGGTCGCCTCCCTCGGCGCGTACGGGGAGATCTTCCGCCGCAACACCCACGCCTCCGGGGTGATCCCGCAGATCAGCCTGGTCGTGGGCCCGTGCGCGGGCGGCGCGGTCTACTCGCCGGCGATCACCGACTTCACGATCATGGTCGACCAGACCTCGCACATGTTCATCACCGGCCCGGACGTCATCAAGACGGTCACCGGCGAGGACGTCGGCTTCGAGGAGCTGGGCGGCGCCCGCACCCACAACACCGCCTCCGGCGTGGCCCACCACATGGCCGGGGACGAGAAGGACGCGATCGAGTACGTCAAGCAGCTGCTGTCGTACCTGCCCTCGAACAACCTCTCCGAGCCGCCGGTCTTCCCCGAGGAGGCCGACGTGGCGGTCACCGGCGAGGACCTGGAGCTGGACTCGGTCGTCCCGGACAGCGCGAACCAGCCGTACGACATGCACACGGTGATCGAGCACGTCCTGGACGACGCCGAGTTCTTCGAGACCCAGCCGCTGTTCGCGCCGAACATCCTCACCGGGTTCGGGCGGGTGGAGGGCCACCCGGTCGGCATCGTCGCCAACCAGCCCATGCAGTTCGCCGGCTGCCTGGACATCGACGCCTCCGAGAAGGCCGCCCGCTTCGTACGGACCTGCGACGCCTTCAACGTGCCCGTGCTCACCTTCGTCGACGTGCCCGGCTTCCTCCCGGGCGTCGACCAGGAGCACACCGGCATCATCCGCCGCGGCGCCAAGCTGATCTTCGCCTACGCCGAGGCGACGGTTCCGCTGATCACCGTGATCACCCGCAAGGCCTTCGGCGGCGCCTACGACGTCATGGGCTCCAAGCACCTGGGCGCCGACCTCAACCTGGCCTGGCCGACCGCCCAGATCGCCGTCATGGGCGCCCAGGGCGCGGTCAACATCCTGCACCGCCGCACCATCGCCGAGGCCGAGGCCACGGGCGACGCCGAGGCGACCCGCGCCCGCCTCATCCAGGAGTACGAGGACGCCCTCCTCAACCCCTACGTCGCGGCCGAACGCGGCTACGTCGACGCCGTGATCAAACCCTCCGACACCCGCTCCCACCTCGTGCGCGGCCTGCGTCAACTGCGCACCAAGCGGGAATCCCTGCCTCCGAAGAAGCACGGCAACATCCCCCTGTAAGGAGCCGCTGTGATCAAGGTCGTACGAGGCAATCCGACCCCGGAGGAGCTTGCCGCCGCCCTGGCGGTGGTCCGGGCCCGCGCCGCGGCGGCAGCCAGCACGCCGTCCGGCGCGCCGGCCCCCCGAGACTCCTGGTCCGATCCGTCCCGCATCGCCACCCACCTGGTCCCGCACCCGGGCCCGACGGCCTGGTCCCGCACCTACTGGCCCGGCTGACCGCCCGCCACCGTCCGCCCAGAGTGCTTTACCCACGCGCCCGCCCGACTCGGTGGGGCCCAGGAGACCGTTCCCCGGGGCTCCGCCCCAGACCCCGGCGGGGCTCCGCCCCCGCACCCCGCCGGGGCTGCACCCCGCGTGCCTGCCGCACCGCCCGCCCGACTCGGCAGGGCTCAGGCGACCGTTCCCTGGGGCTCCGCCCCTGCGCCCCTGCCGGGCTGCGCCCCGCTTTGCCCACCCACCCGCCCGGCTCGGTAGGGTTGAGGCGACCGCCACCCGGGGCTCCGCCCCCGCACCCCTGAGGGGCTCCGCCCCCGCACCCCGCCGGGGCTGCACCCCGCGTGCCTGCCGCACCGCCCGCCCGACTCGGCAGAACTCAAGCGACCGCACCTGGGGTTCCGCCCCCGACCCCGCAGGGCTCCGCCCCTGCACCCCTGAGGGGCTCCGCCCAGGGTGCTTGGCACACCGCCCGCCCGACTCGGTAAGGCTCAAGTGACCGTTCCCTGGGGCTCCGCCCCAACCCCGGCGGAGCTCCGCCCCCGCACCCCGCCGGGGCTGCACCCCGCGTGCCTGCCCCACCGCCCGCCCGACTCGGCAGAACTCAAGCGACCGCACCTGGGGCTCCGCCCCCCGCACCCCGTCCCTGCGTCTCGGCTGGGCGTCGCCCCTGTGTTCCGGCCGGGTTCCTCGGCGTCTCCCTGTGTGCTCGGGCATGGCTCCGCCCCGGGTCTACCCGTCCGCCGGCCGGCCGCTGTCCCGCTCAGTAGCGCCCACAGCCACAGGGCCGACGTCGGAGCGGTGAACCGGGGTCGGACCCCGGTCGTCAAGTTCGGTTCAGCCGTTGAGGCGGCGCGGCCGGCCCGCCCGCGTGAGCGCTCGGTGGGGCGGGTGTGGGGCAAAGTTGAGTACGCGTACTCAGGCGCGTGGCGTGGTCGCGGTCGCACGATCGGAGGATGCTGTGGTCCGATCCCGAGAACGAGCCGCCGAAGGAACTGCGTGACACGCAGGACATGTTGCGGCGGCTGGGGATTCTCATGGCACTGGCCATGGTGCTGGCGATGTTCGTGATCGGCGTGAGGTGAGCCGGAAGAGCCGCCGCCGATACGCTGACCGTATGACAGACCAGCCGCGCCGCCGACTCGTGCTCGCCTCCCAGTCCCCCGCCCGGCTCGGGCTGCTCCGGCAGGCCGGGCTCGACCCGGAGGTCATCGTCAGCGGCGTCGACGAGGACGCGATCACCGCGCCCACCCCCGCCGAACTGGCCCTCGCGCTCGCCGAGGCGAAGGCCTCCGTGGTGGCCGCCCGGCCGGAGGTCCGGGGCGCGCTGGTGATCGGCTGCGACTCCGTGCTCGACCTGGACGGCCACGCCCTGGGCAAGCCCTCCGACGCCGAGGAGGCCACCGCCCGCTGGAAGGCGATGCGCGGCCGGGCCGGCACCCTCCAGACCGGGCACTGCGTCTGGGACACGGAGAGCGGGCGGCACGCCTCGGCCACCGCCTCCACCGTGGTCCGCTTCGGCGAGCCGACGGACGAGGAGATCGCCGCGTACGTCGCCTCGGGCGAGCCGCTGTACGTGGCCGGCGCCTTCACCCTGGACGGCCGCTCGGCGCCGTTCATCGACGGCATCGACGGCGACCACGGCAACGTCATCGGCATCAGCCTGCCCCTGATCCGCCGCCTGCTGGCCGAACTCGGCGTGGGCATCACCGAGTTGTGGGCGCCCGCCGAGGACTGATCAGCGAGTGCGGGCCTCGGCCGGAGGGGTGACAGGCCGGGGCGCCTCGCTCCCGTGATCCGCTTGGTTCGCGGGCCCGGGGGCGCTCCCGGACCCTGGGTCGGCCTCGAACCCTGGGCCACCCTTGTCCCAGGCGCCGCCGCCCGGCACTTCACCGGCCGTCCCCTCCTCGCGGTCGTACGTCATCAGCAGCAGCACGATGAGCCCGAGCACCAGCACCATGAACAGGAACGCCCGCCAGCCCACCAGTCCCCAGGCGAACGCGCCCAGCAGCCCGTGCGCCACGGCCGCGCTGATCAGCAGGACGCGTCCGAAGCCGGCCGGGCGGCGGCCCCGTACCGCCACGAGCAGGGCGACCAGCCCGCACAGGGCGAAGTAGAGGCCGAAGACCAGACCGCCGGCCTTCGACGAGTTCGACATCACGTTCGGATCCAGGCCAGCCAGGGACATCCTCTGCCGGTGCACGACCTCGCCGAGGAACCAGTTCAGCGCCACCACGCCGAACGCCTCGGCGAAGAGCACGACCGCCACCACCCACGCCACCGGTCTGCGCACCGGTCCCACCCACTTCCGACTGCCGCTCCGTCCGGAGCCCTGTTACCGCGAGTACCGCCGAGACATCGTGAACGCTACTAACGGGTAAACCGGGGGACAAGGGTTCTGCCACCGGCAAAGAATCGTTGGGCCATTCGTAGGGACTCCACAAAGAAACGAAGTGCGTCGCAGCACGCCCTCACAGAGACCTTGGCCACATGGGAGGGCTAGGGTTTTCCGGAGGAGTCCTGCGTACAGCGATGCGACAAGGGATTTCGCAGGTCGAGCGCGCCTCGAATCACGCTCCGTGTGGGCAAGCTCACCATCGGGGACGGGTCGAAGTGCCGTGTCGGCAGTCCCTAAACTCGGCTTGTTTCAAGGAGGGAGCCTCAATCGTGCGCAAGGTGCTCATCGCCAACCGTGGCGAAATCGCTGTCCGCGTTGCCCGGGCCTGCCGGGACGCCGGTATCGCGAGCGTGGCCGTCTACGCCGACCCGGACCGGGACGCTCTGCATGTCCGCGCCGCGGATGAGGCGTTCGCCCTGGGCGGTGACACCCCGGCCACCAGCTACCTGGACATCGACAAGGTACTCAAGGCCGCGAAGGAGTCCGGCGCGGACGCGATCCACCCCGGCTACGGCTTCCTCTCGGAGAACGCCGACTTCGCCCAGGCCGTGCTCGACGCCGACCTGATCTGGATCGGCCCGCCGCCGCAGGCCATCCGCGACCTCGGCGACAAGGTCGCCGCCCGGCACATCGCCCAGCGCGCCGGCGCCCCGCTGGTGGCCGGCACGCCCGACCCCGTCTCCGGCGCCGAGGAGGTCGTGGCCTTCGCCGAGGAGCACGGCCTGCCGATCGCCATCAAGGCCGCCTTCGGCGGCGGCGGACGCGGCCTCAAGGTCGCCCGCACCCTGGACGAGGTCCCCGAGCTGTACGAGTCCGCGGTACGCGAGGCCGTGGCCGCCTTCGGCCGCGGCGAGTGCTTCGTCGAGCGCTACCTGGACCGGCCCCGCCACGTGGAGACCCAGTGCCTGGCCGACCAGCACGGCAACGTGGTCGTCGTCTCCACCCGCGACTGCTCCCTCCAGCGCCGCCACCAGAAGCTGGTCGAGGAGGCCCCCGCGCCGTTCCTGTCCGAGGCTCAGGTCGCCGAGCTGTACCGCGCCTCCAAGGCCATCCTCACGGAGGCCCGCTACGTCGGCGCCGGCACCTGCGAGTTCCTCGTCGGCCAGGACGGCACGATCTCCTTCCTCGAGGTCAACACCCGCCTCCAGGTCGAGCACCCGGTCACCGAAGAGGTCGCCGGCATCGACCTGGTCCGCGAGATGTTCCGTATCGCCGACGGCGAGGAACTCGGCTACGACGACCCGCCGCTGCGCGGCCACTCCTTCGAGTTCCGCATCAACGGCGAGGACCCGGGCCGAGGCTTCCTGCCCGCCCCCGGCACCGTGACGAACTTCGCCCCGCCGTCCGGCCCCGGCGTTCGCCTGGACGCGGGCGTGGAGTCCGGCAGCGTCATCGGCCCGGCCTGGGACTCCCTGCTGGCCAAGCTGATCGTGACCGGCCGCACCCGCAAGGAGGCCCTCCAGCGGGCTGCCCGCGCCCTGGAGGAGTTCCAGGTCGAGGGCATGGCCACCGCCATCCCCTTCCACCGCGCGGTCGTCACCGACCCGGCGTTCGCCCCCGAACTGACCGACTCCACCGACCCGTTCACGGTCCACACCCGCTGGATCGAGACCGAGTTCGTCAACGACATCAAGCCCTTCACCGCCCTCGCCGAGACCGACACCGACGAGGAAGCGGGCCGCGAGACCGTCGTCGTCGAGGTCGGCGGCAAGCGCCTGGAGGTCTCCCTGCCCACCTCGCTGGGCATGTCCCTGGCCCGCACCGGCCTCGCCGCGGGCGCCAAGCCCAAGCGTCGCGCCGCGAAGAAGTCCGGCCCCGTCGCCTCCGGCGACACCCTCGCCTCCCCGATGCAGGGCACCATCGTCAAGGTCGCCGTCGAGGAGGGCCAGGAGGTGAAGGAAGGCGACCTGGTCGTCGTCCTGGAGGCCATGAAGATGGAGCAGCCCCTCAACGCCCACCGCAGCGGCACCATCAAGGGCCTGTCGGCCGACGTCGGCGCCTCCATCACCTCCGGCGCCGTCATCTGCGAGATCAAGGACTGATCCCCCGGAGCACCCGCACCACACGCACAGGCGCCCGGCGAGCCGCGAGAGCGGCCCGCCGGGCGCCGTGCTTTCCGTAGGGCGGTCGGAAGTCTTTGCGCAGGACGGTCGGAAGTCTCTCCCGAGGGCGGCTCCAAGGCCCCGAAGGCGGTCCTAAGGCCCCGAAGGCGGTCCTAAGGTCCCAAGGGCGGTTCGACGCCCCTCATCGCCTCCGGAGGTCCGCCACCCGCGCGGCCGGGCGTTCCGTGCCGTGCGGCTGTTCCCCGCCCAGGGACGCCGGGCGGAGGTTCGCGCTCGGCGGCTGGTTGCGGCGGGGGCCCGGGAGCGGGACCTCACGGCGACGGTCGCGGGGCGGGGGCTGGTCCGCCACCGGGTTTCCCGTCGCGCCGGCCACGGCGATCTGGACGCCCTGGTCGGCGAGGGCCTGGAGCTCGGTGGCCGCGCGGTCGTCGTGGCCCGGGGGCTCGTCCGTCACCAGGCGGGTGATGAGATCGGTCGGGACGGTCTGGAACATCGTGTCCGTACCGAGCTTGGTGTGGTCGGCGAGGACCACCACCTCCGCGGCGGCCTGCACCAGGGCCCGGTCGACGGACGCCGACAGCATGTTGGAGGTGGACAGGCCCCGTTCGGCCGTCAGCCCGCTCCCCGACAGGAAGGCCTTGGACACCCGCAGCCCGTGCAGCGACTGCTCCGCCCCCGACCCGACGAGCGCGTAGTTGGAGCCGCGCAGCGTGCCGCCGGTCATCACGACCTCCACGCGGTTGGCATGGGCCAACGCCTGCGCGACCAGCAGGGAGTTGGTGACGACGGTCAGGCCGGGCACCCGGGCGAGCCGGCGGGCCAGCTCCTGAGTGGTGGTACCCGCGCCCACGACGATCGCCTCGCCCTCTTCGACGAGGCTCGCGGCGAGGTCGGCGATGGCCGTCTTCTCCGCGGTCGCGAGATGCGACTTCTGCGGGAAGCCGGACTCCCGGGTGAACCCACCCGGGAGTACCGCACCGCCGTGCCGGCGGTCGAGGAGTCCTTCGGCCTCCAGCGCCCGCACGTCCCGCCGTACGGTCACTTCGGAGGTCTGGACGACGCGGGCGAGTTCACGGAGCGACACGGCACCGTTCGCTCGCACCATTTCGAGGATCAATTGGCGACGTTCAGCAGCGAACACGAAACTGACAGTAACCCCAGCGACCGTCTGCTTTCAGCAGTTTGCGCCGAATAGCAGAAGTTGTTCGCAGGGCAGGGTGCGAGGTGGTATAGGGCCTGGTCCCCTCGCCCGTGCCACCGGCATGGTCCGCAACTCCCCGTGACCGATGGGGAGTCGGTCAGGACGCCGGACCCGCCTACGCCTCGGCCGTCGCCTTGCGCGTGTGCAACTGCCGTGCCACCTCTGCGATCGACCCCGACAGCGAGGGATACACGGTGAAGGCGTTCGCGATCTGTTCGACCGTCAGATTGTTGTCGACGGCGATCGAGATGGGGTGGATCAGTTCCGAGGCGCGCGGCGCTACGACCACGCCGCCGACCACGATGCCCGTGCCCGGACGGCAGAAGATCTTGACGAATCCGTCCCGGATGCCCTGCATCTTGGCGCGCGGGTTGCGCAGCAGCGGCAGCTTCACGCAGCGGGCGTCGATCTTGCCGGCGTCGACGTCGGCCTGGCTGTAGCCGACGGTGGCGATCTCGGGGTCGGTGAAGACGTTGGAGGAGACCGTCTTCAGGTTCAGCGGGGCCACCGCGTCGCCGAGGAAGTGGTACATGGCGATACGTCCCTGCATCGCCGCCACCGACGCCAGCGCGAAGACTCCGGTCACGTCGCCGGCCGCGTACACGCCCGGAGCCGTCGTCCTCGACACCTTGTCGGTCCAGATGTGACCGGACTCGCGCAGTTTGACGCCGGCCTCCTCCAGGCCGAGCCCGGCGCTGTTGGGGATGGCGCCGACGGCCATCAGGCAGTGGCTGCCCGTGATGACCCGGCCGTCCGCCAGCGTCACCTCCACGCGGTCCCCGACCCGCTTGGCCGCGGCGGCCCGCGAGCGCGCCATGACGTTCATGCCGCGGCGGCGGAAGACGTCCTCCAGGACGCCGGCCGCGTCCGGGTCCTCACCCGGCAGCACACGGTCGCGGGAGGACACCAGCGTGACCTTCGAGCCGAGTGCCTGGTAGGCGCCGGCGAACTCGGCACCGGTGACACCCGAGCCGACCACGATGAGCTCCTCGGGCAGCTCGGTGAGGTCGTAGACCTGGGTCCAGTTGAGGATGCGCTCGCCGTCCGGCTGGGCGTCGGGCAGCTCGCGCGGGTGGCCGCCGGTCGCGATCAGCACGGCGTCGGCGGTGAGCCGCTCCTCGCTCCCGTCGGCCGCCCTGACGACGACCGTGCGCGACCCGTCGAGCGCCTGCATGCCCTCCAGCCGGCCGTGCCCGCGCACGACCCGGGCGCCGGCCCGCGTCACGGAGGCGGTGATGTCGTGGGACTGGGCGAGCGCCAGCCGCTTCACCCGGCGGTTGACCTTCCCCAGGTCGACGCCCACCACCTGGTCCGCCGGGAGATCCTGGGCGGGGCCGCCGTCGGAGGGGGTGTCGGCGACGGTGATCCCCAGTTCCTCGTACGAGGAGTCGAAGGTGGTCATCACCTCGGCCGTAGCGATAAGGGTCTTCGACGGCACGCAGTCGGTCAGCACCGACGCTCCGCCCAGACCGTCGCAGTCGACGACGGTCACCTCCGCGCCGAGCTGCGCCGCCACCAGCGCCGCTTCGTAGCCGCCGGGTCCACCACCGATGATCACGATCCGAGTCACGTACTCCATTGTCCCGCACCGTTCAAGGTGCTACGGCCCCGGGGGCTCGGTGCCGGACTCTCCCGTTGCGCCTGGGACCCGTGAGGCGGGTGCGCGGCTGCCGTACGCTCGACGCATGTCGCTCTATGCCGCATACGCCGGCAATCTCGACGCGCGGCTGATGTCCCGCCGCGCCCCGCACTCGCCGTTGCGTGCCACGGGCTGGCTGAACGGCTGGCGGCTGACCTTCGGCGGCGAGCAGGTGAGCTGGGAGGGCGCGCTGGCGACCCTGGTCGAGGATCCGATCTCCCAGGTCTTCGTGGCCCTGTACGACATCGCCCCGATGGACGAGGACGCCCTCGACCGCTGGGTCGGTGTGGGCATGGACGTCTACCGGCGCGCACGCGTGCGCGTCCACACCCTGGACGGCGAGGAACGGGCCTGGGTCTACGTCCTCAACGCCTACGAGGGCGGTCTCCCCTCCGCCCGCTACCTCGGCGAGATCGCGGACGCGGCGGAGTCGGCGGGGGCACCCCACGACTATGTGATGGAGCTGCGGAAGCGGCCGTGCTGAGCGGCGCGGGGCTCGTGAAGGCCTGAACGAAGGCCTGAGCGGGCTCCCCGGCACCACTCCTCGCCGGAAACGACAAGACAACGATCGCATTGCCGTGACCACTGGCATCTACGCGCGTAGGCGAATACCGGCTACGCTCATCCGCGTGAACGCATCTCTTCTTCCGGACGACATCCAGGGCGATCCGTACGCCGCCGCCGACGCCGCTGCCGCGCGCCTGCGCGAACTCACGGGTGCCGAGTCCCACGACGTCGCCCTCGTGATGGGGTCCGGCTGGGCACCGGCCGTCGACGCCCTGGGGACCCCCGACGCCGAGTTCCAGGTCACCGAGCTGCCCGGATTCCCGCCGCCGGCGGTGGAGGGCCACGGCGGCAAGATCCGCTCGTACGGCATCGGGGACCGGCGCGCGCTGGTCTTCCTGGGCCGCACCCACTACTACGAGGGCCGGGGCGTGGCCGCCGTGGCCCACGGCGTGCGCACCGCCGTCTCGGCCGGCTGCAAGACGATCGTGCTCACCAACGGCTGCGGCGGCCTGCGCGAGGGCATGCGCCCCGGCCAGCCGGTGCTGATCAGCGACCACCTCAACCTGACGGCCACCTCGCCGATCGTCGGCGCCAACTTCGTCGACCTCACCGACCTGTACTCGCCGCGCCTGCGCGCCCTGTGCAAGGAGGTCGACCCCACCCTCGAGGAAGGCGTCTACGCGCAGTTCCCCGGCCCGCACTACGAGACGCCGGCGGAGATCCGCATGGCCCGCACCATCGGCGCGGACCTGGTCGGCATGTCCACGGTCCTGGAGGCGATCGCCGCCCGCGAGGCGGGCGCGGAGGTCCTCGGCATCTCCCTGGTGACCAACCTCGCCGCGGGCATGACCGGCGAGCCCCTCAACCACGAGGAGGTCCTCCAGGCGGGCCGCGACAGCGCCACCCGCATGGGCTCCCTGCTGAGCCAGGTGCTGGGCCGCCTGTAGACCCCGCCACCCCGCGGCACGCCGAACGACCGGCGGCACCCACGAAGGGAGAGCCGCCGGACTGCGGAAGGGGCCGTGGGGTGTGCCGGCGGCCCCTGCCCCACACTTCGTGCCCGCCCGGCGGTCTCCGCCCGGCGCGGCCTCGAAACCCCGGGCAGTACGCTCGCGCGCGGCGGCCGGACGCGCCCCACGGCTCCGCCCCCAACGCATCCCAGGTGCCCCGGCACCCACTCGCCGGAGGCAGACGGCCCAGGCCGACAAACTCACGAGAGGCTGACCCCAACGTGCACGACGACCTCATCGCACGGGCCAAGGCGTGGCTGGCCGAGGACCCCGACGCCGACACCCGTGACGAACTCGCCCGGCTCCTCGAAGCCGCGAACACCGGGGCCACCGAGAGCACCGCGGAGCTGGCCGCCCGCTTCACCGGCACGCTCCAGTTCGGCACCGCCGGCCTGCGCGGCGAACTCGGCGCCGGGCCCATGCGCATGAACCGCTCCGTCGTCATCCGCGCCGCCGCCGGCCTCGCCGCGTACCTGAAGAAGAACGGGACCGCCCACGGGGACGAGAACGCCGGCCTCGTCGTCATCGGCTACGACGCCCGGCACAAGTCCGCCGACTTCGCCCGCGACACCGCAGCCGTCATGACCGGCGCCGGACTGCGCGCCGCCGTGCTCCCCCGCCCCCTCCCCACCCCGGTCCTCGCCTTCGCCATCAGGCACCTCGGCGCGGTCGCCGGTGTGGAGGTCACCGCCAGCCACAACCCGCCCCGCGACAACGGCTACAAGGTCTACCTGGGCGACGGCTCCCAGATCGTGCCCCCGGCGGACGCCGGAATCGCCGCCGAGATCGACGCGATCACCACACTCACCGCGGTGCCCCGCCCGGACTCCGGCTGGGACATCCTCGACGACTCCGTCCTGGAGGCCTACCTGGCCCGTACGGACGCGGTCCTCGCCCCCGGCTCGCCGCGCACGGCCCGCACCGTCTACACGGCGATGCACGGCGTCGGCAAGGACACCCTCCTCGCCGCGTTCGCCCGGGCCGGCTTCCCGGCCCCGGAGCTGGTCGCCGAGCAGGCCGAGCCGGACCCGGACTTCCCGACCGTCGCGTTCCCCAACCCGGAGGAGCCCGGTGCGATGGACCTGGCGTTCGCCCGGGCCCGCGCGACCGAGCCCGACCTGATCATCGCCAACGACCCCGACGCCGACCGCTGCGCGGTGGCCGTCGGGCACGGCACCGACTGGCGCATGCTGCGCGGCGACGAGGTGGGCGCCCTGCTCGCCGCCCACCTGGTCTCCCGCGGCGTGACCGGCACCTTCGCGGAGTCGATCGTCTCCTCCTCCCTCCTCGGGCGCATCGCCGGGAAGGCGGGCCTGCCCCACGAGGAGACGCTCACCGGCTTCAAGTGGATCGCCCGCGTGGAGGGTCTGCGCTACGGCTACGAGGAGGCCCTCGGCTACTGCGTCGACCCCGACGGCGTACGCGACAAGGACGGCATCACCGCCGCCCTCCTGATCACCGAACTGGCGTCCCGGCTCAAGGAGGAGGGCCGCACCCTGCTGGACCTCCTGGACGACCTCGCCGTCGAGCACGGCCTGCACGCCACCGACCAGCTCTCGGTCCGCGTCAAGGACCTCTCGCTGATCGCCGACGCGATGCGGCGCCTGCGCGAGCAGCCCCCGACCGCGCTCGCGGGCCTGCCCGTCACCCGTTCCGAGGACCTCACCCGGGGCACGGACCGGCTGCCGCCCACGGACGGCCTGCGCTACACCCTCGACGGTGCCCGCGTCATCGTCCGCCCCAGCGGCACGGAGCCCAAGCTGAAGTGCTACCTGGAGGTCGTGATCCCGGTCGGCACCCACGCCGACCTCCCGGCGGCCCGCGGCAAGGCCGACGCCCTGCTGGCGTCGATCAAGCGGGACCTGTCGGAGGCGGCGGGCATCTGACCCGCGGCCCGGCCCGCGGCGAAACGGAACGGGTGCCCCTCCACCGGTGGAGGGGCACCCGTTCCGGCTCAGGCAGTCCGGCCTGCGGACGCACGGACACGCCGTCGGGCGACCTGCCGGCGTACCGGCGTATCGCCCGCGCGCTTCAGCCCAGCGCGATCAGGATCGCCAGCACCACCGCGCCGGCCAGCGCAGGGCCCACGATCTCGTACGCCCAGCGGACCGTCACCTCGCCCTGGGCCGCCTCGGCGTTCTCCCGGGTGTCCCGCAGCTCGCGCAGATCGTCCATGAACTGGTCGCCCGCCGCGCGGATCGGCCCGTCGCCTCCGGCGCCCGGCCCGCCGAACCCGAGGACGCCACCGCCGCGCCCGCCGGACCGGCCCGTCCCCGCGACGCGCTCGCCCGTGGCGGCGGCCCGCGCCTCCTGGCGGGCGGCCCGCTTGCGCCCCCGCAGCGAGACGGGCACCGCCCACAGCTGGTACTTGGTGCCGGACCGGTCCAGCACCTCGTTCGAGTAGCCGGAGCGCAGCCCGGAGACCTGGCCCCAGGGCAGCACGATCACGCGGAAGGGGTTGCGGACGCGCAGCCGGTCGGCGTTGACGTACACGGCGGGCCGCAGGGTGAAGGCGACCACCAGCGGCACCGCGAGGATCATCCCGGCGAGAGCCAGCCACGGGGTGCGGCCCTCGCCCGCGACCAGCGCGTCGATGCCCAGCCACAGGATGATGGCGAGCAGCAGGACACCGCCCGCGATGCCTGCGGACGACCGGTGGACCCGGTCCTCGTACGCGGAGGCGGAGGGCTGCGGCGCGGGGGGTTCGTGCTCGGGCGTCGTCATGGCCCCGATTGTGCCCGACGTCCGCGGGCGGCCTCATCCGCGGTGCCGGAGCACGGGTCACGGTGCGGATATCGGCCGGGCCACAAGATGAGCCCCGGGGGTGTACAGCCGCTACGCGCGTAGATATGCTCGCCTGGTGACCATGCCCACCACTGCACCCCCTCTCGCTGACGTCACCGCGTCCGACAGCACGCTGCGCCGCTTCCTGCACGGGCTGCCCGGCGTCGACGCGGTCGGCCTGGAGGCGCGCGCCGCCTCGCTCGGCACCCGTTCCATCAAGACCACCGCGAAGGCGTACGCGATCGACCTCGCCATCTCGATGGTCGACCTGACGACGCTGGAAGGCGCGGACACCCCGGGCAAGGTCCGGGCGCTCGGCGCCAAGGCGGTCCACCCCGACCCGACGGACCGTACGGCCCCCGCCACGGCCGCGGTCTGCGTGTATCCCGACATGGTGGCCACCGCGAAGGCGGCCGTGGCCGGTTCGACCGTGAAGGTCGCCTCGGTCGCCACCGCCTTCCCGGCCGGCCGGGCGCCGCTGGACATCAAGCTGGCGGACGTGCGCGCGGCGGTCGCCGCGGGCGCCGACGAGATCGACATGGTCATCGACCGCGGGGCGTTCCTCGCCGGCAAGTACCTCAAGGTGTACGACGAGATCGCCGCCGTGAAGGAGGCCTGCGGTTCGAGCGCCCGCCTGAAGGTCATCTTCGAGACCGGCGAGCTGTCGACGTACGACAACATCCGCCGCGCGAGCTGGCTCGGCATGCTGGCGGGCGCCGACTTCATCAAGACCTCCACCGGCAAGGTCGCCGTCAACGCCACCCCGGCCAACACGCTGCTCATGCTGGAGGCCGTCCGTGACTTCCGGGCGCAGACCGGCGTGCAGGTGGGCGTGAAGCCGGCCGGCGGCATCCGCACCTCCAAGGACGCGATCAAGTTCCTGGTGCTGGTCAACGAGACCGCCGGCGGGGACTGGCTGGACAACCACTGGTTCCGCTTCGGCGCCTCCTCGCTCCTGAACGACCTGCTGATGCAGCGCCAGAAGCTGGCCACCGGCCGCTACTCCGGCCCCGACTACGTGACGGTGGACTGAGCCCCATGAACACGGAAAACCCGCTTTCCCCCTTCGTATACGCACCGGCTCCCGAGTCCCGGTCGGTCGTCGACATCGCGCCGTCCTACGGCCTGTTCGTCGACGGCGAGTTCACCGAGGCCGCCGACGGCAAGGTCTTCAAGACGGTCTCCCCCAGCACGGAGGAGGTGCTGTCCGAGGTCGCCCAGGCCGGCGAGGCGGACGTGGACCGCGCGGTCAAGGCGGCCCGCAAGGCCTTCACGAAGTGGTCGGCGCTGCCCGGCTCCGAGCGCGCCAAGTACCTGTTCCGCATCGCCCGCATCATCCAGGAGCGCAGCCGTGAGCTGGCGGTCCTGGAGACGCTGGACAACGGCAAGCCGATCCGGGAGACGAGGGACGCGGACCTGCCCCTGGTGGCCGCGTACTTCTTCTACTACGCCGGCTGGGCGGACAAGCTCGACCACGCGGGCTACGGGCCGAACCCGAAGCCGCTCGGCGTGGCCGGCCAGGTCATCCCGTGGAACTTCCCGCTGCTGATGCTGGCGTGGAAGATCGCCCCGGCCCTGGCGACCGGCAACACGGTCGTGCTCAAGCCCGCCGAGACCACCCCGCTCTCCGCGCTGTTCTTCGCGGACATCTGCCGCCAGGCGGGCCTGCCGAAGGGTGTCGTCAACATCCTTCCCGGCTACGGCGACGCGGGCGCCGCGCTGGTGGCGCACCCGGACGTGAACAAGGTCGCCTTCACCGGCTCCACGGCCGTCGGCAAGGCGATCGCGCGCACGGTCGCGGGCACGGACAAGAGGCTCACCCTCGAACTGGGCGGCAAGGGCGCCAACATCGTCTTCGACGACGCGCCGATCGACCAGGCCGTCGAGGGCATCGTGAACGGCATCTTCTTCAACCAGGGCCAGGTCTGCTGCGCGGGCTCGCGCCTGCTGGTGCAGGAGTCGATCCACGACGAGCTGCTGGACTCCCTCAAGCGCAGGCTCTCCACCCTGCGCCTGGGCGATCCGCTCGACAAGAACACCGACATCGGCGCGATCAACTCCGCCGAGCAGCTGGCCCGGATCACCACGCTCGCCGACCAGGGCGAGGCGGAGGGCGCCGAGCGCTGGTCGCCCGCCTGCGAACTGCCCGAGAGCGGCTACTGGTTCGCCCCGACGCTGTTCACCGGCGTCACCCAGGCGCACACCATCGCCCGTGACGAGATCTTCGGCCCGGTGCTCTCCGTCCTCACCTTCCGCACCCCGGACGAGGCCGTCGCCAAGGCCAACAACACCCCGTACGGGCTCTCGGCCGGCATCTGGACGGAGAAGGGCTCCCGGATCCTGGCGGTGGCGAGCAGGCTGCGCGCCGGTGTCGTCTGGTCCAACACGTTCAACAAGTTCGATCCGACCTCGCCGTTCGGCGGCTACAAGGAGTCGGGCTTCGGCCGCGAGGGCGGCCGGCACGGCCTGGAGGCGTACCTCGATGTCTGAGAAGTCCGAGAAGTCTGGGGCGACGACCGAACCGCGGCTTTCGGTCCTCAAGACCTACAAGCTGTACGTGGGCGGCAAGTTCCCGCGTTCCGAGAGCGGCCGGGTGTACGAGGTGAGCGACTCCAAGGGCAACTGGCTGGCGAACGCACCGCGGTCGTCCCGCAAGGACGCCCGTGACGCGGTCGTGGCCGCGCGCAAGGCGTTCGGCGCGTGGTCCGGCGCGACCGCGTACAACCGGGGCCAGATCCTCTACCGCGTCGCGGAGATGCTGGAGGGCCGCCGCGAGCAGTTCGTCCGCGAGGTCGCCGAGGCGGAGGGCCTGTCCAAGGCCAGGGCTGCCGCGCAGGTCGACGCGGCGATCGACCGCTGGGTCTGGTACGCGGGCTGGACCGACAAGATCGCCCAGGTGGTGGGCGGCGGCAACCCGGTCGCGGGCCCGTACTTCAACCTCTCCTCCCCCGAGCCGACCGGCGTGGTGACCGTCCTGGCCCCGCAGGAGTCGTCGTTCCTGGGCCTGGTCTCCGTGATCGCCCCGGTGATCGCGACGGGCAACACGGCGGTGGTGGTCGCGAGCGAGAAGCACCCGCTCCCCGCGCTCTCCCTCGGCGAGGTGCTGGCCACCTCCGACCTGCCGGGCGGTGTCGTGAACGTCCTGTCCGGCGGTACGGCGGAGATCGCCGCCCCGCTCGCCGCGCACCAGGACGTCAACGCGATCGACCTCGCGGGCGCCGACGCGGAGCTGGCCAAGGAGCTGGAGGTCGCGGCGGCGGACAACCTCAAGCGCGTCCTTCGTCCACAGCCTGTGGACTACGCCGCGACGCCGGGCATCGACCGCATGACGGCCTTCCTGGAGACCAAGACGGTCTGGCACCCGACGGGCTCCCTGGGCGCCTCCGGCTCGTCGTACTGAGCCGCCCGGGGCCCGCACCGCGGCGCCCCGCACAGACGAGAGCCGCGTCTCCCCTCCGTCCGGGGGAGGCGCGGCTCTCCGTGTGCGCGCGTGTCAGCGCACCGACCCGAGCAGCTGCCCGACGACCGGCACGGCGCCCACCGACGGGGCCTGAGCCACCGGGCCTGTGAGCATCTTCGAGCTGACCGGCTGGAAGTCGGCGAGCTGGGTGCCGACGCCGTTGTCGAGCGGGTCGACGCCGGTGCCCGCGAGCGGGTTGGGCTTGAGGGCCGTGACCGTTCCGGTGGTGTGGCCGACCGTGCCGGTCAGTGCCTGGACACCCGTCTGCGGGTCACCCTTGCCGAGAGAGCCGAGCAGGCGGCCCTCGCCCCCGCCCGGGAGAATGTCCGCCGAGGCCGTTGTCGCGCCCACGCCCAGGGCGACCCCGGCGGTGGCGACGGCGACCAGGACGCGCCGGACGGTGGACTGGGGGGAGGACGCGTGTCGAGCCATTGCTGGTGCCGCCTTACGGATGCGGTGGGTAACGGAAACAGCGCACACGGTAGTTGAGATGTAAGCCACGTTCCAAAGCCGACCCGCGGGGTCGGCAGGCGGGCCACCATGCGTCAAACTGGTGTTCCGTGAGCCTTCATCCCCCGTCACCCGCCCGTGTCGTGCTGCTGTGCGGCCCCTCGGGCTCGGGCAAGTCCCTGGTCGCCGCCCGCTCCGGACTGCCCGTGCTGCGCCTCGACGACTTCTACAAGGAGGCCGGTGATCCGACCCTGCCGCTGGTGGCGGGAAGTTCGGACATCGACTGGGACCACCCCGGCTCGTGGGACGCGGACGCCGCGGTCGCGGCGATCAGCCGGCTGTGCGCCACGGGCACCACGAACGTGCCGGTGTACGACATCTCGCTGAGCGCCCGCACCGGCGAGGACACACTGCACATCGGCCGCACCCCGCTGTTCATCGCGGAGGGCATCTTCGCCGCCGAGATCGTGGGGCGCTGCCGGGAACTCGGCGTCCTGGCCGACGCGCTGTGCCTGAACCGCGGACCGGCCAGGACCTTCCGGCGGCGCTTCCTGCGGGATCTGAAGGAGGGCCGCAAGTCGGTCCCGTTCCTGCTGCGCCGGGGCTGGCGGCTGATGCGCGCCGAGCGGTCGATCGTGGCCCGCCAGGTCGCGCTGGGCGCCCACGCCTGCGACCGGGACGAGGCCCTGGGGCGGCTGGCCGCCGCGGCGGCGGGTCGGCAGGCACAGTCACGGACGGCCGCGTAACCGGCGTACGGCACAAGGGCGTACATGCCTCGTACCCCCTCTCCTCGTACGCGGCTCTCGCGCGTCAACGCGTGTGCGCACGCGAAAGCGGGACTGGACAGACCCCCCGGTCCTCCAGTCCCGCTCCCTTGGTGCTCCCCCATTTTCCCCCGTGTCCCCAGGGATACCCCCGTTCCCCGAGTCCCCGTTGTTCCCCCCGTTTTCCCCTTCCCCCGGTTCCCCCGGTTTCCCCCGTTCCCCGCTGCCCTTCGGTCGGTTCAGGCGACAAGCTCGCCGAAGGACTCCTCACGGTCACGGCCGAAGCTGAGGACCTCGTCCTCGCGCAGCCGGCGCAGGGACCGCCAGATGCTGGACTTCACCGTGCCGACGCTGATGCCGAGGATGTCCGCGATCTCCGGGTCCGTACGGCCCTCGTAGTAACGCAGGACCAGCATGGTGCGCTGGAGTTCGGGCAGCCGGGCCAGCGCCTGCCACAGCACCGTGCGCAGCTCGGTGCCGCGCATGGCGTCCGTGTCGCCGGGCGTCTCCGGCAGTTCCTCGGTCGGGTACTCGTTGAGCTTGCGGCGCCGCCAGGCGCTGATGTGCAGGTTGGTCATGGTGCGGCGGAGGTATCCGCCGACGGCCGCCTTGTCACTGATCCGGTCCCACGCCCGGTAGGTCGAGAACAGCGCGCTCTGCAGCAGGTCCTCGGCCTCGAAGCGGTCGCCGGTGAGGTGGTAGGCGGTTGCGTACAGGGAGGCGCGGCGCTCCTGGACGTAGGCGGTGAACGCCGCTTCGGCGTCTACGGCCTCCGACAGCGCGCGGTGCTCCCCCGGCCCCTCCCCGTACGCGGTTCCCCCGTGTGTTTCCCCCGTGTGCGCGTCAACCACCGTTATGCGCGGCTGTATCCCCTGCTGCGCATACGCGGTGTGCTGACGCCCGGTGCCGCGAGCGCACCCCCGCCCGCTCACGGCACCGGACTTCTCCGGAGACCGGGCCACGTCGTGCAGACGCGTGACCACTGCGCTGTGGCTGGTGCTGTGCAGTGTGTTCATTGGCGCCCCCCGTCGTGGAGTTCCGGTGTTCCGTCCTGCTTCCTTGCCCCGTGCCGAAAAGATTGCCGTGGTCACTTCATGACCGTGTCCGCCGACTGTCACAGACCTGTCACAGCGCGCCCGGAACCCGTGGGCGCGAGGTGTTCGCCGACGCGCTGCAGAAGAAGCCGCGTGGGGCGTTGGCGCGGCCGGCCACCGCGTTGGAGTCGGGGACGGCGAGCGGGGTGGAGGTCACCACGTGCCGCGGCGAGCCGCGGCTACCGCTACAGGGCAGCGACAGCGGGACGCAGAAGATCGGTGGCAGGATTCGAGCGCATGAGTTCCCTGCCTGCCTCTGCCCGGGCCCGTCGCGCATCAGCACGCTGGAGGTAGTGGCGACATGTATCGGCGATTTTCGCGTAGTCGGTGAAGGCCAGACCTGAATCGAACCGGGATTCCTCTGCGGTGTCACAGCCGCGCTCGGACACTACGAACCTGCCGTTCGCCAACAGGTAGGAAGCCCTCACGATCTCAAAGACCTTGGCTTCGTAGAAGTGAACATTCAACACGATCTTCGCTCTGGCCAGCAGGGCATCGCGCGCTTCGCCATAGAGGCCGAACCGGGCGACGGCATTGAGCCCCTCCGAAGCGAGGTGCCGGATCGGAGCGAGGCGGCGTTCGTTCAATGAGCCGATGAACAGCACGTCGATGTCCTCCTCCGCCACTGGTTGCATCCGCTCCAGCTCCGGAACGTAGCCGATGGGGACATGCTGGACCTCGCCCACCCCCAAGCGCTCGAGTTCGGCGATATTACGAGCGCTGTAGTCCCACACCGTGTGCTTTCGGAACAAATCCAGCAGACCCTGTGTGACCCAACGGGAACCAGCGGAAATCTGCTCCAAGTTATACAGGATGGACTTCTCCGGCAGGACATCCGCCGGGTTCGGATAATTCCCCAGAAGGTTGGATCCGAAAATGATGTGCCTGCGGCCCGGCAGACGAGGATCGTGGGTCAGTACACTGTCATGACCTAGACGCAGCAATGCAAAATGCACGGTTTCAGCGACCTCTTTGAACGCTTCCCAATGCTGATACCCCTGCGGACGAAGAACAGTGACCGCGAATCGCACAAACATCTCCTCCTGTCTCAGGCGCCGCCATGCCGATCCAGCTGCGCTGCCCAGTACCCTGTCGGCGGTGAACAGGTCCGGCTTGAATCGATGAGAACTGGGGCTTGTCTTCATTTGTGATCAATGGCCTTTCAGGAGGCTGCTGCGCGGAAACAAAGGTCCGGCGAGGCGATCCGGTTGAACGCGCGCGGAGTCCAGTGACGTGATCGCGTAGTGATCCATCGCCAAGCCGGTGGGCGGGAGGCAGCCGTCGACGAGGCGGGGTCGTACAGGGGTCTTGGTGACGGTCGTCATTCGTGGGAGATGTGCGGGAGCGCTCCAGGTGTCGAAACCCCACCCCCGCATGGGCCAGAATGAGGCCCGTGCCTTCCCTGTTGCTGATCGAGGACGACGACGCCATCCGAACGGCCCTGGAGCTCTCACTGACGCGCCAGGGACACCGGGTGGCCACCGCTGCCAGCGGTGAGGACGGTCTGAAGCTGCTGCGCGAGCAGCGGCCGGACCTGATCGTGCTGGACGTGATGCTGCCCGGCATCGACGGGTTCGAGGTGTGCCGGCGCATCCGGCGCACGGACCAACTGCCGATCATTCTGCTCACCGCGCGCAGCGACGACATCGACGTGGTGGTCGGACTGGAGTCCGGAGCCGACGACTACGTGGTCAAACCCGTGCAGGGGCGGGTGCTGGACGCCCGGATCCGGGCCGTGCTGCGGCGCGGCGAGCGGGAGGCGAACGACTCGGCGACCTTCGGCAGCCTCGTCATCGACCGGGCGGCGATGACCGTGACGAAGAACGGCGAGGACCTCCAGCTGACCCCGACCGAGCTGAGACTGCTGCTGGAGCTGAGCCGGCGGCCCGGGCAGGCGCTGTCCCGGCAGCAACTGCTGCGGCTGGTGTGGGAGCACGACTACCTCGGCGACTCGCGGCTCGTCGACGCCTGTGTGCAGCGGCTGCGCGCCAAGGTGGAGGACGTGCCCTCGTCCCCGACGTTGATCCGTACCGTGCGCGGCGTCGGCTACCGCCTGGACGCGCCTCAGTGACGGACGAGCGGGACGAGCTCCGGGGCTGGGCCTCGGGGCGCAGGGGAACGTTGTCCCGGCTGCGGTTCAGCAGTCTGCGTCTGCGGCTGGTCGTGGTCTTCGCGCTGGTGGCGCTGACCGCGGCCGTGTCGGCGTCCGGGATCGCGTACTGGCTCAACCGCGAGGCGGTGCTCACCCGCGCCCAGGACGCGGCGCTGCGCGACTTCCAGCAGGAGGTGCAGAACCGCGCGGGCGCGCTGCCGGTGCACACCACGCAGGACCAACTCCAGCACACCGCCGGTCAGATGGCCGGCAGCAGCCAGCGCTTCAGCGTGCTGCTGGTCGGCCAGGACGCGAACGGCAGGACGCTGTACGGCAACTCCGGCGGGCTGAACGGCTTCTCGCTGGAGGACGTGCCCGCCTCGCTGCGCACCGCGGTGAACAGGCAGCAGCCGCTCTCCTCCGCCAACAAGGCGCCCTACCACCTGTACTGGCAGCGGATCGTCATGCACGGGACGCCGTACCTGGTGGCCGGCACGCGGGTGATCGGCGGCGGCCCGACCGGCTACATGCTCAAGTCGCTGGAGCCGGAGGCCAAGGACCTCAACTCGCTGGCCTGGTCCCTGGGCATCGCCACCGGACTGGCGCTCATCGGTGCCGCTCTCCTCGCCCAGGCCGCCGCCACGACGGTGCTGAAACCGGTGCACCGGCTGGGAGTCGCCGCGCGCCGGCTCGGCGAGGGCAAGCTCGACACCCGGCTGCGGGTGTCCGGCACCGACGAACTCGCCGACATGTCCCGCACGTTCAACAAGGCGGCCGAGGCGCTGGAGAAACGGGTCGCCGACATGGCCGCCCGCGACGAGGCCTCCCGCCGCTTCGTCGCGGACATGAGCCATGAGCTGCGTACGCCGCTGACCGCCATCACCGCCGTCACGGAGGTGCTGGAGGAGGAGCTGGACTCCGAGAGCGGCGGCCTCGACCCGATGATCGAGCCGGCGGTCCGGCTCGTCGTCAGCGAGACCCGGCGGCTGAACGACCTGGTCGAGAACCTGATGGAGGTCAC
Organism: Streptomyces sp. NPDC004721; assembly: GCF_053601495.1. Lineage (NCBI taxonomy): Bacteria > Bacillati > Actinomycetota > Actinomycetes > Kitasatosporales > Streptomycetaceae > Streptomyces > Streptomyces sp. NPDC004721. The sequence continues at coordinate 106,047 of NZ_JBSGBZ010000018.1, read as the reverse complement.
CCGCTTCGACGCGGGCACGGCCCGGCTGGTCCTGGACGACGTCGACATCGCCGACCAGATCACCGCCTGCATCGACGCCCGCGCCTGGCTGGACGCCGTGGAGCTGGACGCCGAGCGCGGCATCCACGCCCGGCTCGACCCGCGCCGCCTGGACGTCATCCTCGCCAACCTCATCGGCAACGCGCTCAAGCACGGCGGCTCGCCGGTGCGGGTGTCGGTGCGCGCGTCGGCCGCGGAGGCGGAGCGGCCCGCCGAGATCGTCATCCAGGTGCGCGACCACGGGCCGGGCATCCCCGAGGACGTCCTGCCGCACGTCTTCGACCGCTTCTACAAGGCGAGCGCGTCCCGGCCGCGCTCCGAGGGCAGCGGCCTGGGGCTGTCCATCGCCCTGAACAACGCGCAGATCCACGGCGGCGACATCACCGCGGCCAACTCGCCCGAGGGCGGAGCGGTGTTCACGCTGCGGCTGCCGCGGGACGCCTCCGCGCTCGCCGAGGAGCGCACCGAGGGCGAGCGGGACGAGGAGAACGGCGCGGAGGGGGCCACCTGATGAACGCACGCCGACTTCTGCCGGCGGCGCTGACCGCCCTGGGCCTGCTGCTCGCCGGGTGCGGGATCCGGCCCACCGAGGTGCCCACGGACTTCGGCGGCGCGCCCTCCCGCGTGCCCTGCTCGCTGTCCCAGCCCGACCTGACCATCCAGTCCTCGCGCGGCGTGCCCGTACAGGTGTTCCTGTTGTGCGGCTCGTCGCTGGTGACCGTCGACCGGACGGTACGGGTGCCGGAGGGCACCGCGGACGCGCAACGGCGGGTGATCGTGGCCCAAGGGCTGCTCGACCAGCTCGCCGCGCCGCCGTCGGCCGGCGAGAAGGCGGCCGGGTACACCACGCACGTCCCGGACGGCCTGAAAGCCGAAGGGCCGCGCCCGCGTGACCCCGCCGACACGCTCCGGCTGAGCAGCGCGCCGGCCGGCCTCGCCCCGTACGCCCTCGCACAGATCGTGTGCACGCTGTCCGACTCGGCCGCCGCCGAGGGGGACGGCTCCGTCGTCCTCGGCGGCCCGGACGACACGGCGCTGCGCCGCTACGAGTGCACCGGGGAACTCCGCTCCCGCCCGGGCACCACCCTGCCACCGTCGACCCCGGTGACCACGGGCTGACGCGGAGGCGGCACAGGGGTGCGTGCGGCGCACGGGTGTGCCGCTCGGTCGTGGCACACCCGCACGACGCACGAGCGCGGCGTACAGGCTTGGCACCGGGCGGGGCACAGGGCCGTGACGCACACGTGCGGCGCAACAGGCTTGGCGCTGGGCCGTGGCACACGGGTACGGCGCAAGGGGCGTGACACAGGGCCATGGGCAGAGCGGGCTGGCCGGGACGCCCGGCGCCGCCGGACCGGGGGCACGGCGGGCACCTGGGCCGACGCCGATGACCATGCCCACGGGCGCGGCGCAGGGGTGTGACACAGGGCCGTGACCCACAGACGCGGCGCAAAGCCGTGACGCACAGGTGCGGTGCACAGGTGTGCCGCGGGATCGTGGCGCACGAGTGTGGCACAGGGCCATGACGCACAGGCGCGGCACACAGGCGCGGCGCGCGAGTGTGGCGCAGCACTCACCATGGAGTGTGCCGTCCGGCCGGAACCGATCGTGCCGGGGGCCGCGTCTTGGGTGGCGTGCAGCGTCAAGGCTCCATCCGCGGCAGCGCCGCGATCCACGTCCGCGTGACAGGGGGTGTCCTCCTCGTCGCCCACCTCGCGCTCGTCGCCTGGCTCACGCTGCGTCCGCTGGACGTCCCCTGGGTGACGCCGCCCAATCTGCGTCCGCTCGCCACCATCCGGGCCGACCTGGCGTTGGGCTGGCCCGGGGCGGCCCGGCGCATCGGCGAGGGACTGGCGCTGCTCGCGCCGCTGGGCGTACTGCTGCCGATGACGCACGGCAGCCTCCGCGTCTCTCCACTCGGGTCCCTGTTCCGCACGGTCGCCGCGGGCACCCTGGTCTCGCTGGGCATCGCCCTGCTGCAGACCGGCGTACCGGGCCGGGTGGTGGACGTCGACACACTCCTGCTCAACACCGCGGGCGTGGCCCTCGCGCACCTCGCAGTCGTCCCCGTGGGCCGCTCCCGTCTCCGCCGCGGAGCCGAGCGCCGGAACCGGCCGGCCCCGCGCCAGGAGGACCCGCCTCAGGGTCGCACCCCGACGATTCCCAGGGTCGGCCTCGCCCCGTGGAGCGACGCTCTGCCCCCTTCGTCTCCGTAACGTGGAAGACGGACGGGGCAGCCGACGGGGCGGCCCCGCACCGACAGCTCACGAAGGAGTCGACCATGACCGCCCTGGCCCGCCCGACCCACGGCCGCGTGCTCGGCGGAGTGTGCGCTGCGCTGGCTCGGCGCTTCGGCACCTCCGCGACGACGATGCGCGTGATCTTCCTGCTGTCCTGCCTGCTGCCGGGCCCGCAGTTCCTGGTCTACATCGCGCTGTGGATCCTGCTGCCCTCGGAGGAGACGGCCGGCAGCGCGTGGTGAAAGCCGCGCACGCGGAGACGGCGACGCGGTGACACGCTGAAACGACGGCACGGCTGGGGCGCACCCTGGAACCAGGAGGTGCGCCCCAGCCGTGCCGTTGTCCGGGGAGCGGTCGGCTCAGCCCAGCGGCAGCCCGTTCACCGGCAGGCCGTGGGTGGGCAGGCCCCGCACCGGCAGTCCGCCGAGCAGACCGGCGACCGGCTTGGTCGGGCCGTTCTGGAGCAGGCCCTGGGTGGCCGGCTGCGCGGCCGCGAGACCCGTCTGCACCGCGGGCCTGGCCTGGTTCAGCGCCTGACCGGCGCCGGGCAGCGACTTGGTGACGTTCTCCGTCGGGAGCGCCTTGCTGACGGTGCCGAGTGCCTGGCCGGCGTCCGGAACGGCTGGCGCGGCGTTCGCGGCGCCCGCGCCGGCGGCCGCGAAGGCGGCCCCGAGAGCGGCGACACCGAGGGACTTGGCGGCAGACTGCTTCATGAAAACGCGTCCTTGGGTGGAAGACAGGGAACTGAGCGGTCCACGACCGTAAACATGCCGAGCCGTCCGCCGCAAACATCGAAATACCGACGGAATATGCACCCCGGATGTGTTCCCGTATCCACCGATCAGCCTTCCGAGGTCGAGAAACCCCTGGTGGACGCGGTCTGCTGAAACAGCCATTCGGATTTCAGCGCCGCATATCCCGGCTTGATCACGTCATTGATCATGGCCAGTCGTTCATCGAAAGGAATGAATGCTGATTTCATCGCATTGACGGAGAACCACTGCATGTCGTCGAGCGTGTATCCGAACGCCTCGACCAGCTGCTCGAACTCCCTGCTCATGCTGGTGTGGGACATCAGGCGGTTGTCCGTGTTGACCGTGACCCGGAAGTGGAGCCGGCGCAGCAGCCCGATCGGATGCTCGGCGTACGAGGGCGCCGCCCCGGTCTGCAGGTTGGAACTCGGGCACAGCTCCAACGGGATGCGCTTGTCGCGGACGTAGGAGGCCAGCCGCCCCAGTTCGACCGTGCCGTCCTCGCGGACCTGGATGTCGTCGATGATGCGCACCCCGTGGCCCAGCCGGTCCGCGCCGCACCACTGCAGCGCCTGCCAGATGGACGGCAGCCCGAAGGCCTCGCCGGCGTGGATCGTGAAGTGGTTGTTCTCCCGCTTCAGATACTCGAAGGCGTCCAGGTGCCGGGTGGGCGGGTAGCCGGCCTCCGCGCCCGCGATGTCGAAGCCCACGACGCCCGAGTCCCGGTAGCTGTTGGCGAGTTCGGCGATCTCCAGGGAGCGGGCCGCGTGCCGCATCGCGGTCAGCAGGACGCCGACCCGGATCCGGTGGCCGTTCTCCAGGGCGGTCCGCTCGCCCTCGCGGAAGCCCTCGTTGACGGCCTCGACGACCTCCTCCAGGCTCAGCCCGCCCTCCAGGTGCTGCTCGGGGGCGTAGCGCACCTCGGCGTAGACGACGCCGTCCTCGGCGAGGTCCTCGGCGCACTCGCGGGCGACCCGGACGAGGGCGTCGCGGGTCTGCATCACGGCGACAGTGTGCGAGAACGTCTCCAAGTACCGTTCCAGGGAGCCGGAGTCGGCGGCCTCCCGGAACCACAGGCCCAGCTTGTCCGGGTCGGTCTCGGGGAGCAGGGAGTAGCCCGTCGTACGGGCCAGGTCGACGACGGTTCCCGGGCGGAGCCCGCCGTCGAGGTGGTCGTGAAGCAGAACCTTGGGCGCCCGGCGGATCTGGTCCGAGCTCGGGGCGCCCCCCTGGTGGGCAGTCTGGCTCGTCATTTCCGCACTGTAACGCCTACGCGCGTAGATCATCGCGTGTACACATCCGTCGATATGTAACGGTGACCGCCCGGACGGGTGGCGTACACGGGTGCTTCTGACACTGTTCTGTCGTGACTCCACCCACGCGTGAACGCGCGGGCTTCCTGCAACGGTGGCTAGGCCACGTCGCAGAGGACCAGCCCGGCCCTGTTGAGGACGTTCGTCGCGCCGACGCGGTCAGCGTTGGCGGTGAAGCCGCACGCCGTGCACTGGAACTTCGCCTGGGTGACGCGGTTCTCCTTCGCGACATGCCCGCATGCCGGGCACGTGCGGGAGGTGTTGCGGGCGTCCACTCCGATCACGAGGCGACCGGCCCTTTCAGCCTTGTTCGCCAGGATCGTCAGGAACTGCCCCCAGCCCGCGTCCAGGATGCTGCGGTTGAGCCCGGCCTTCGCGGCGGCGCCGTTCGGCAGGAAGGCGCCAGGTGCTTCGGGGTCGGGCCTGGGCGCCGGCGCCTTCGTCATGCCCGCCGTGTTGAGCCGCTCGTACGCGATCACATCGTGTTCGCGGATCAGCGCGTTCGCGGTCTTGTGGTGGAAGTCGACGCGCTGCCTGCGGATCTTCGCGTGGAGTTTGGCGACCTTTCGAGCGGCGGCGCGGTGCCTCTTGGTGCGCTGCCGGGTGCGCTTGGGGAACGTGGCGAGGTGCCGTTGGGCCTCGGCCAGGTCCTCGGCCATCGCGTTGAGGAACCTCGGGTTGGCGACGTGCGCACCGTCCGAGGTGGTCAGGAAGTGCACGGTGCCCAAGTCGATGCCGACCACGGCACCGCTGGGCGGCAGGAGCTCAGCAGTCACGTCGTCGCAGGACAGGAGTACGTACCAGCGGTTGCCCTCCCGCTTGACCGCGATCGTCTTCACACGGCCCTTCACGGGACGGTGCTGGTGCACGCGGACGTGCCCGACGCCCTGGAGGCGGACGCGGGTCTGCGGATCGTGCGGGGTGGAGTCCCAGCGGCAGCCGTCTCCGTCCTTCGGGAACACAACGGTGTCGAAGTGTCCGACGCCCTTGAACCGCGGGTAGCCGGGAATCTGCCCGGCCTTCACTCGGCGGAAGAACGCGGCGAACGCCTTGTCCAGCCGCCGCAGGGTGGCCTGTTGGGAGGAGAACGACCAGCGGCCCTGACGTTCCGGGTCGAACGCCCGGATCTCCTTGAGCTGGGCGGACTGGTAGCCGTACCGGACGGTGGTCTTCGAGGCGTGCCGGTAGGCGTCCCGACGCTCCTGCAATGCGCCGTTGTACAGGGAGCAGTGGTCTCGCAACATCTCACCCAGCGCGGCCGCCTGACGCACGGTGGGACGCAGGAGGAACTTGTACGCGCGGATCACGCCCTGCGCCTCCGCTCAAGGCGCAGGGCTTCGGCGAGGAGAACGCACGCAGCAGCGCTGATCGAGATGCCCGCCCGGTGGGCGTACTCCTCGACCTGCCGCTTCAAATCCGGGGGCACGCGAAGGTTCAGCGACTCCCGGCGGTCACCCCTGGCCACGACCAAAACGCTACCGCTTTTGACGGTGCCTCATATTCGAGATTGGATGCCACGCTGCTCAGCAGCGCAATCGCGGAGTCGATTCCCCAACCGGCCGAAGCCGGCGGTCCGCTCGAAAGGAATCTGATGGCACACCAAGCGACGCCGGTTCGCACGGCCCGGCTGGGGAGGACGCTCGGCCCGGAGCCGGCGGCGGTGGGCGGAGCGGTGCTGCTGCTCCCGGGCGGCCAGGAGGTCTCCACCCGCAGACCCTCGCCGGTGCTGGCGGCCGCCTCGATGCGCACGCTGGGGCGCCGGCTGGCCCGCGCGGGGCGCGAGGAGGGCCTGGCCGTGCACGTGGTGCACTACCGCTACCGCGGCTGGAACGGCGCCGAGGCGCATCCGGCCCGGGACGCGGCCTGGGCCGTCGAGGAGGTCGTCCGGTGCTACGGGGACGTGCCGGTCTGCCTGGCCGGCCTCGACATGGGCGGCCGGGCCGCGCTGCACGCCGCCGGGCACGAGACCGTCAACTCCGTGGTGGCCATCGCCCCTTGGCTGCCCGAGGCCGACATGGCGGCCTCGCCCGAACCGGTCAGGCAGCTCGCCGGGCGCCGGGTGCTGATCGTGCACGGCACGAACGACGAACGGACCGATCCCGAGCTGTCCTTCCGGTTCGCCGAGCGGGCGAAGAAGGCGAACCGGGACGTGTGCCGGTTCGAAGTCCACGCCGACGGACACGGGTTGCGTCAGTACCGGGACGAAGTCGTCGCGCTCACCACCGACTTCGTCATGGGCTCCCTGTTCGGGCGGGTGCTCTCGCGGCCGGTGCAGGACGCGCTGGCGGCTCCGCCGCCGCTGGGCCTGCGGATGCCGCTGGCGGCCGGGTTCGGGAAGACCCTGCGGCGGTAGGGCCGCCCGCCGTCAGGTAGGGAGCAGACTGCCGCGCTTGGCGAGGAGGAACTTCTTGAACGCCGCCACCGGCGGGGTGTCCGGGTGGCCCTCCAGCCAGGCCACGCCGATCTCCCGCACCGCGCGCGGGGCCGTCACCGTCAGCTCGACGACTCCGGGCCGGGGGAAGGCCGGCGGGGGCAGCAGGGCGACCCCGAGGCCGGCGGCGACCAGGCCGCGCAGGGTCTCGGCCTCCTCGCCCTCGAAGGCGATGCGCGGCTTGAAGCCGGCCTCCCGGCACAGGGCGTCGGTGATGCGGCGCAGGCCGTAGCCGGGTTCCAGGGTCACGAAGGACTCCTCGGCGGCCTCGGCCAGGCGGATGCGGCGGCGGGCGGCGAGCCGGTGGTCGACGGGGACGACCAGGCGCAGCTTCTGCTCGTCGAGACGGCGGGCGACCAGGTCGGGGGCGTCCGGCACGGGGGACGTCAGGCAGAGGTCGAGCTCGCCCGCCCGCAGCCCCTCCAGCATGGCCTCGCCGTAGTTCTGCACCAGGCTGAAGCGGACGCGGGGATGGTCGGCCCGGAAGGCGTGGATGAGGCCGGGCACGGTCTCGGCGCCCATGGTGTGCAGGAAGCCGAAGGCGACCTTGCCGGTGGCCGGGTCGGCGTCGGCGCGCACCTCCTCGGCGGCGCGCTCGATCTCGGCGAGGGCGCGTTGCACGGAGGCGAGGAAGGTGCGGCCGGCGGGGGTCAGGGAAACCGTGCGGCCCCGGCGGGCGAAGAGGTCGACGCCGAGGTCCTGCTCCAGCCGGACCATGGCCCGCGAGAGCGTCGACTGCGGGACCTGCATCTCCTGCGCGGCCCGGGTGACGTGCTCGGTGCGGGCCACGCCGGCGAAGTGCGCCAGGCGGGGCGCGAGCAACGCGACGATGTCTTCTGTGTCACCGGTCTGTGACAGACGCGGCTGCGACCTCGGCTGATGCACCATGGGAACGATTATGCCGAGTCCATGCATTGGACGGATGAGTACGGGGCTTTCTACGGTCACCGTATGACTCCCGCCGATACCGGGGCGCTCACCACCGTGGGCGCCGTCGCCTCAGTCCCCGACTCCCGTATGGCCCCGGGCGGCCCCGGCTACCGCCGGATGAGCCTCGCCCTCTTCCTCGCGGGTGTCGCCACCTTCGCGCTGCTGTACTCCACGCAGGCCCTGCTGCCGCTGATCTCCGGCGAGTTCCACGTGGCGGCGAGCGACGCGAGCTGGACGGTGGCCGCCGCGACGGGCGGCCTGGCGCTGTTCGTGCTCCCGGCGAGCGCGCTGTCGGAGCGTTTCGGACGGCGTACGGTCATGACGGCCTCGCTGGCGGTCGCGGTGGTCGTCGGGCTGCTGGTGCCGTTCGCGCCGTCGCTGGGCGCGCTGGTGGTGCTGCGGGCGCTCCAGGGCGCGGCCCTCGCGGGGCTGCCGGCCTCGGCGCAGGCGTATCTGGCGGAGGAGGTCCGGCCCCGGGCCCTGGTCACGGCGATCGGCCTGTTCGTGGCCGGCAACAGCGTGGGCGGCATGAGCGGCCGGGTCATCACCGGCTGGGTCGCCCAGGAGTGGGGCTGGCGGGTGGCGGTCGGGGTGATCGGGGTGATCGCGGTGGGCTGCGCGGTGGCCTTCCGCCTGCTGCTTCCGGCGCCCCGGCACTTCCGGGCGGGCTCGCTGCGCCCGCGGGTGCTGGCGCGCTCGGTCCGCGACCATCTCGCCGATCCGCTGCTGCGCCGCCTGTACGCGATCGGCGCGCTGTTCATGACGGTGTTCGGCGGGGTCTACACGGTGATCGGCTACCGCCTGACCGAGGCGCCGTTCTCCCTGCCGCAGGGCATCGTCGGCTCGATCTTCCTGGTGTACCTGGTGGGCACGGTGTCCGCGTCGACGGCGGGGCGGCTGGTGGGCCGCCTGGGCCGCAGGGGCGCCCTGTACCTGGCGGGCGCCACGACGGCGGCGGGTCTGCTGGTGTCCCTGGTGGACTCGGTCGCGCTGGTCCTGCTGGGCCTGGTCCTGATCACCGCGGGCTTCTTCGCCGGTCACGCGGTCGCCTCCTCGGCGGTCAGCCGGACGGCCACGCACGGCCGCGCTCAGGCCTCGGCGCTCTACCAGTCCGCCTACTACGTCGGCTCCAGCGCGGGCAGCACGGTGGGCGCCGTGGCCTTCCACGCGCAGGGTTGGGCGGGAACGGTCGGGGTCGGACTGCTGGCCGTCCTGGGCGTCGTGGCGATCACGGTGCTCGGCTCGCGGGCGGCCAGGGTCGCGGCGCGGCGGGAGCCGGTGCCGGCATAGCCGCGCCGGGCGCCGGACTGCTCGGCCACGGCGGGAACCGGGCACCGGACCGCTCGGTCACACCGGGCGCCGGGAGCCGGGCCACTCAGCCACAGTGGGAGCCGGTGCCGGCGTAGCCGCGCCGGGCGCCTGCCTGTCGGCCGACGTCGGTGCCTCCAGCACCTCCGGCGCCGTCATCAAGGGCGAAGAACGCAGAGGGCCCCGACGGGGTCGTACGCCCCCCCGTCGGGGAGTTACTCGCCCGCGCCCGGGGGGCCGTCCGGGACGCCGGCGCCCACGGCGGCGGGCCCGTGGCCGCGCGCCACCCTCCCGACCTGCGGGTTCTTCCGCTCCAGCGGCCGTTGTCAGTGGGCTGCGATAGCTTCCGAAGTGCTGGGCGTGACGACGCGCACCGGACGGGACGGCCACAGGGGCGGGTGGACGATGGGAAACGGCACGACGGCGACGGCGGAGCTCGACGAGCGGCTGGAGGAGTACCGGGTCGAGCTGACCGGTTACTGCTACCGCATGCTCGGCTCGTCCTTCGAGGCGGAGGACGCGGTCCAGGACACCCTCGTGCGTGCCTGGCGGAGCTACGACAAGTTCGAGGGGCGCTCCAGCCTGCGCTCGTGGCTCTACCGCATCGCGACGAACGTCTGCCTGGACATGCTGGCGGCGGGCAGCAAGCGGGCCCGGCCGATGGACCTGACCGAGTCCACGCCGCTGGCCCGCGCGGCGCTGTCCCCGCGCCCGGACCACACCTGGCTGGAGCCGGTGCCGGACGCCCGTGTGCTGCCGGCGGTCGAGGATCCGGCGGAGGCGGCGGTCACCAAGGAGTCGGTGCGGCTCGCCTTCATGGCCGCCTTGCAGCAGCTGCCGCCCAAGCAGCGGGCCGTGCTGATCCTGCGCGAGGTGCTGGCCTGGCGGGCGAGCGAGGTCGCCGAGCTGCTGGGCACGTCGGTCGCCTCGGTCAACAGCGCCTTGCAGCGGGCGCGCGCCACGCTCGCCGAGCGGGGCGACAAGGCCGCCGAGGCGGCGGTGTCGGACCCGCTGGACGAGGCTCAGCAACGGCTCCTGGAGCGCTATGTGAAGGCGTTCGAGGGGTACGACATGGCGGAGCTGACCGCGTTGCTGCACGAGGACGCGGTCATGACGATGCCGCCGTTCGACCTGTGGCTGACGGGCCCGTCGGACATCACGGGCTTCATGACGACGCTGGGCGCGGCCTGCGCGGGCTCCCGGCTGCTGCCGGTGCGGGCCAACGGGCTGCCGGGCTTCGCCCAGTACAAGCCGGACCCGGAGAAGGGCGGCTTCACCGCGTGGGCGGTGCAGGTCCTGGAGACGTCAGAGGGCCGGATCACCGGGTTCCACTGCTTCCTCGACACCCAGCGGTGGTTCCCGTTGTTCGGGTTGCCGCTCCAGCTCGAAGGAGAGGCCGACCAGGCGGAGGAGGCCGTCTAGCGCCGGGTCGGGGTCGCGCAGCCGTATGCGGCCGCCGGCCCGCCGGGCGGTGAGCTGGAGCCGCGCGAGCAGGTCGACCACGCCGAGTCCCGGCGGTCCGAGACCCCCGACGTCGCACACGACGACTTCGGTCCGGGTGTTCTCCAGCAGGGCCCGCACGTCCGCGCACAGCCCCGCCACCTCCTCCCTGGTGACGGGGCCGGCGAGCACGAGCACGGCAGGTGTCCTGGCATCCACGATCTGTAGACCGTGCGACCGGGCACAACTCATCGCGGTCCGGGGGCCACAGGCCCGCCGAAGATCACATTGACCCGCTCGCCGCCCTCCCCGGAGGGTGGCCGTATGCCCCACGGATCGCCACCGCCCTGGATACCCGACGGCCTCCTGCCCGCGGAGGAGACCGCGTGCGAGGGGTGCTGAGCGGGTTCGCGGTCATCGCGGTGGTGATCGGCGTCGGCTATGTGATCGGGCGCCGCGGCTCCCTCGGCGACCAGGGCCGCGAGGTGCTGACCAGGCTGGCCTTCCACGTGGCGTCCCCCGCCCTGTTGTTCACGACGCTCGCGCGGGCCGACCTGTCGTTGATCTTCTCCAGCCGGCTGCTGGTGACGGCGATGAGCACGGCCGCGGCGGCGGGTGTCTTCGTGGCGTTCGGCGCGGTGCGGCGCTGGGGCGTGGGCCGCACCACGATCGGTGCGCTGTGCTCCAGCTACGTCAACTCCGGCAACCTCGGCATCCCGATCGCCGCGTACGTCCTGGGCGACGCGTCCCTGGTGGCCCCGGTCCTGCTGTTCCAGCAGATCATGGTCACGCCCATCGCGCTGACGGTGCTCGACCTCTCCGGGTCGGGCGGGAAGGGCTCCCTGTGGCGGCGCCTGCTCACCCCGCTGCGCAACCCCATCGCGGTGGGCTCCCTGAGCGGGGTCCTGGTCTCGGCCACCGGCCTGCGGCTGCCCGGCCCGGTCATGGACCCGATCACCCTGATCGGCAACATGTCGGTCCCGGCCGTCCTGCTGGCCTACGGCATCTCCCTGCGCGGCAGCGCGGCCCCCGGCCGCGGCCGCGATCGCCACCTGGTGCTGCTCGCCGTCGCCCTGAAGTCGGCGGGCCAGCCATTGGCGGCCTGGGCCCTGGCGGCGGGCGTCTTCGGCCTGAGCGGGGCGCCCCTGCTGGACGTCGTGGTGACCTCGGCCCTGCCCGCCGCCCAGAACCTGTTCACCTACGCGAGCCGCTACCGCGTCGGCGAGTCCCTGGCTCGCGAGTCCATCCTGCTGTCGACGATCCTGTCGGTGTCGACGCTGGTGGTGGTCGCGGCACTGCTGGGGTGACGGCTCGTCAGTCGACCGGGAATTCGGCGGTGTCGATGACGAGATCGAAGGGGGCGGGGAGCTTGAGGGCCTCGCCAAACTTCACGCTGCTCAGCGGGCGGTACACATCGCCTTTGGGCTCTCCGTAGAGCGTCGCGGTGGGGCCGCCGGGGGCCCAGCGATCGACCAGGAGGTAGAGCGGGATGCCAACGGTGGCGTAGGCGGCGGGCTTGCTGATGCGGTCGTGGCGGGCGTTGGACTTGGAGGTCACTTCGACCACGAGTTCGGCCAGGGCGGCCGGGATGTGGGTGTCCGCCTCCGTGTCCTCCCGCACCGGGGCCACCACAAGGTCCGGAATGAGCATGCCCAGCCGCGACGGCACGGCAATGGCCAGTGTCTGGAAGATCCCCCAGTCGTCGGGGACCACTGAGTAGAGGCGACGCTGAATGCGTTCCGCGATCAGGTTGTGGCGGTACGCGGGAGCAGGTGACACGGTGACGATCCCCTCGATGATCTCCACCTTGCTGCCCTCGGGCCATTCCGTCTCCTCCCAGAACCGGACGAGGTCGTCCCAGCCCTGCTCGGGGTCATGGCTGACGGTGAGTGCGCTCATGGCGGTCTCCTATCGGTGCGTCACCGATCCCAGCATGCCGAACGGGACCGGTGGAGGTCCACCGATCCCGTTCACCCAAAAGGGGAAAGCGCAGGTCAGGCGATACGTTCCAGCACCACCGGCGAGGCGGTGAAGTCCGTGCCGGGCGCCGCGATGTCGTACGAGCCCTCGACCGACTGGAGCGCGTACTCGAAACGCTCGGGAGTGTCCGTGTGGAGGGTCAGCAGGGGCTGGCCCTCCGTCACCCGGTCGCCGGGCTTGGCGTGCAGCTCGACGCCCGCGGCCGCCTGGACCGGGTCCTCCTTGCGGGCGCGGCCGGCACCCAGGCGCCAGGCGGCGACACCGATGCCGTAGGCGTCGAGGCGGGTCAGGACGCCGGAGGACGGGGCCGTGATCACGTGCTGTTCCCTGGAGGTGGGCAGGGGGGCGTCGGGGTCGCCGCCCTGGGCCGCGATCATGCGGCGCCAGACGTCCATCGCGGAGCCGTCGGCCAGGGCCTTCGCCGGGTCCGCGTCCTTCAGGCCGGCCGCGTCCAGCATCTCGCGCGCCAGGGCCAGGGTCAGTTCGACCACGTCCGCGGGGCCGCCGCCGGCCAGGACCTCGACCGACTCGCGGACCTCCAGCGCGTTGCCCGCCGTCAGGCCGAGCGGGGTCGACATGTCGGTCAGAAGAGCGACCGTCCGCACGCCGTGGTCGGTGCCCAGGCCGACCATCGTGGAGGCCAGCTCACGGGCGTCGTCGAGGGTCTTCATGAAGGCGCCGGTGCCCACCTTCACGTCGAGGACCAGCGAGCCCGTGCCCTCGGCGATCTTCTTGGACATGATGGAGGAGGCGATCAGCGGGATCGCCTCGACCGTGCCGGTCACGTCGCGCAGGGCGTACAGCTTCTTGTCCGCGGGCGCCAGGCCGTCGCCCGCCGCGCAGATCACCGCGCCGACGCCGTCCAGTACGGACAGCATCTCCTCGTTGGACAGCAGCGCCCGCCAGCCGGGGATCGACTCCAGCTTGTCCAGCGTGCCGCCGGTGTGGCCGAGGCCGCGGCCCGAAAGCTGCGGGACGGCCGCGCCGCAGGCCGCGACCAGCGGGGCCAGCGGCAGCGTGATCTTGTCACCGACGCCGCCCGTCGAGTGCTTGTCCGCGGTGGGGCGGGACAGGGAGGAGAAGTCCATGCGCTCGCCGGAGGCGATCATCGCCGCGGTCCAGCGGGCGATCTCCTCGCGGTTCATACCGTTGAGGAGGATGGCCATCGCGAGCGCGGACATCTGCTCGTCGGCGACCTCCCCGCGGGTGTACGCGTCGATCACCCAGTCGATCTGCTCGCCGCTGAGCTCGCCGCGGTCCCGCTTGGTGCGGATGACGGAGATGGCGTCCATGGCCATGGGGTTCGGTTCCTTCCGGGGTGCGAAGGGGGCGGGCGGCCCGCCCGGCCCCAAGGGGTTCAGGAGGGCCGCCCGGGTGTTACTTGGTGAGGTGGTCCGGCCCGAAGGCCTGCGGCAGCATCTCGGACAGCGGCAGGATCCCCGCCGGGGTCTCCAGGATCAGGGCCGGCCCGCCGAACTCGTACAGCAGCTGGCGGCAGCGCCCGCACGGGATGAGGATCTCGCCCCTGCCGTCCACGCACGTGAAGTGCGTCAGCCGACCGCCCCCGGTGTTCGCGAGCTGCGAGACCAGTCCGCACTCGGCGCACAGGCCGAGTCCGTAGGAGGCGTTCTCGACGTTGCAGCCGGTGACGATCCGGCCGTCGTCGGCCAGGGCGGCGGCACCGACCGGGTAGTTCGAGTAGGGGACGTACGCACGGGTCATCGCCGCGCGCGCCTCCTGCCGCAGCGCTTCCCAGTCGACCGTCGCGTCCGAGCTCACTTGCCCTGTCCCTTCCGGTACGGCTGACCGTCCGCCTTCGGCATCCGCAGGTGCTGTGCCGACAGCGACAGCACCAGCAGGGTGACGATGTACGGCGTGGCGGTCACGACCTGCTTGGGCACCTCGTTGGTGCCGAGGTACCAGGCGAACATCAGCGCCGAGACCACGGCGGTGGTGACGGCGGGCACCAGCTTCTTCTTCCACACCAGGTATGCCGCGCCGAACACCAGCAGGATCGCAAGCAGCAGGATCAGCGCGTGCACGTTGGTCGTGCCGCCGCGCAGGTTCAGGCTGTCGGTGTAGCCGAACAGGCCGGCGCCGAGGGCGAGGCCGCCCGGCATCCAGTTGCCGAAGATCATCGCGGCGAGACCGATGTAGCCGCGGCCGGCGGTCTGGCCGTCGAGGTAGACGTTCGAGGCCACGATGGACAGGAACGCGCCGCCCAGGCCGGCGAAGCCGCCGGAGATGATCACGGCGATGTACTTGTACTTGTAGACGTTGACGCCGAGCGACTCGGCGGCCACCGGGTTCTCGCCGCAGGAGCGCAGGCGCAGCCCGAAGGCGGTGCGCCACAGCACCCACCAGGACAGCGGTACGAGGGCGACCGCGACGACGGTCAGCGGCGACAGGTTGGTGATCAGACCGCCGAGCAGGCCGGCGACGTCGGAGACCAGGAACCAGTGCTTGCCGTTGAGGGTGGCCAGCCAACTGGACAGTCCCGGGATGTCGAAGGTGCCGAGCGAGTCGATCGGCGGGGACTGCTTGGAGGAGCCCTGCGGGACGCCCTCGAAGGTGAACTTCGACAGGTAGCGGGTGGTGCCGAGGGCGAGGATGTTGATCGCCACACCGGAGACGATGTGGTTGACGTTGAAGGTCACCGTGGCGATGGCGTGCAGGACGGCGCCGAGCGCGCCGCCGATGATGCCGAAGACGACACCGACCCAGGGACCCCACTGGTAGCCGGCCCAGGCACCGAACCAGGTGCCGAGGATCATCATGCCCTCGAGGCCGATGTTGACGACGCCGGACCGCTCGGCCCACAGACCGCCGAGGCCGGCGAGGCCGATCGGGACGGCCAGGCGCAGCGCGGTGGACATCTGGCCGGTCGAGGTGATGCCGTGCGCCCCGGTGACGAGGCGGACGACCGAGGTCAGTACCAGCACGCCCGCGATGATCAGCAGGAGCACGGGGAGGGAGACACGGCGGCTGCCCTTGCCGGGCTGCTTGGCCTGGGGCTTGGCGATGGTCGCGGTGGACATCAGGCCGCCACCTCCTTCTTCTGGACGTTGTTCTGGGCGGCGGCCGCGGCCAGCTCGGCGCCGACCTGCTTCTGCTGGCGGCGCAGGCCCCACTGGCGTACGGCCTCGTAGGAGATGACGACCGCGAAGACGATCAGGCCCTGCATGATCGTGGCGATCTCCTTCTCGTACGCCACGGGGGTGGCGTAGTCGAGGGCGGGAGAGGCCTTGTCGAGGAAGGCGATCAGGAGGGCGGCGAAGGCGATGCCGACCGGGTTGTTGCGGCCGAGCAGGGCGATGGTGATGCCGGTGAAGCCGAGGCCGGTCGGGAAGCTCAGGCTGTAGGTGTGGGCGTCGCCGAGCAGCAGCGGCAGGCCGGACAGGCCCGCGACCCCGCCGGAGATCAGCATGGCGGTGAGCACCATCTTCTTGGCGTCCACGCCGGAGGCCGCGGCGGCGCTCGCGGACTCGCCGGTGGCGCGCAGGTCGAAGCCGAAGCGGGTGCGGTTGAGCACGATCCAGTAGACGACGCCCATGGCGACGGCGAGGAAGACCAGGCCGTAGATCTGGCCGACGTCCGAGCCGAGGTCGATGCCCGAGACCCAGCCGGACTCCTTCATGATGCCGGTCGTCATGTTGTTGCCGACCTGCACACCCCAGACGTCCTTCAGGGTGAGGTAGCCGATGAGGCTGGTGGCGATGGCGTTGAGCATGATCGTGGCGACGACCTCGCTCACGCCCCGGGTGACCTTCAGCAGGCCCGCGATGCCGGCCCAGAAGGCGCCGGTGAGCATGCCGACGAGCAGCAGCGTCGGTATCTGGAGGAAGGACGGCAGGGCCAGGTGGGCACCGACGACCGCGGTCATCATCGCGGCGAGCCGGTACTGGCCGTCGACGCCGATGTTGAACAGGTTCATGCGGAATCCGACCGCCACCGCGAGCGCCGCCAGGTAGTACATCGACGCCTGGTTGATGATCAGCACCTGGACGTCGGAGAACGACGCCTGCTCGAGCATCAGCGTGTACGGCTCGATCGGGCTCTTGCCCGAGGCGATCAGCACGACCGAGGTCAGCAGGATCGCCGCGACGAGCGCGATGACCGGGCCGGCCACCGCGAGGAGCACCCGCTCCTTGTCGAACTTCTTCATCGGGCCTCGTCCTCCGGACCGGCGGTGGTTTCGGTGTGTTCCAGGTGGCCGGTCGCGGCACCCGTCATGGCCGAGCCCAGCTCCTCGGGGGTGATGGTGGCCGGGTCGGCGTCGGCGACCAGCCGGCCGTTGTAGATCACCCGCAGGGTGTCGGACAGACCGATCAGCTCGTCCAGGTCGGCGGAGATCAGCAGCACGGCCAGGCCCTCGCGGCGGGCGTCCCGGATGTGGTCCCAGATCGCGGCCTGCGCGCCGACGTCCACACCGCGGGTGGGGTGGGCGGCGATGAGGAACTTGGGGCTGTGGCTCATCTCACGGCCGACGATCAGCTTCTGCTGGTTGCCGCCGGACAGGGAGGCGGCGGTGACGTCGATGCCGGGGGTGCGGACGTCGTACTCCTCGACGATCCGGCGGGTGTCCTCCTGGGCGCCCTTGGGGTCGAGCCAGAAGCCCTTGGCGTTGGGGCGCTCGGTGACGTGGCCGAGGATGCGGTTCTCCCACAGCGGGGCCTCCAGCAGGAGCCCGTGCCGGTGGCGGTCCTCGGGGATGTAGCCGACGCCGGACTCCCGGCGCCTGCGGGTGGGCCAGGAGGTGACGTCCTCGCCGAGGAGGGCGATCGTGCCCGTGTCGGCCTGCTTGAGGCCGATGAGGGCTTCGATCAGCTCGCTCTGGCCGTTGCCCTCGACGCCCGCGAGGCCGAGGACCTCGCCGGCGTGGATGGTGAAGCTGATGTCGTCGAGGACGGCCCGGCCGCCCTCGGCCTCCAGCCGCAGCTTGTCGACGGTGAGGACGGCGCGGTCGGTGACCGTGGACTCGGCGGTCTCCGGGGTGGGCAGTTCGCTGCCGACCATCATCTCGGCGAGCTGGCGCGAGGTGGTCTCGGCGGGGACGGCCGTGCCCACGGTGGTACCGCGGCGGATGACGGTGATGTCGTCCGCGACCGACAGGACCTCGCCCAGCTTGTGGGAGATGAAGATGACGGACAGGCCCTCGGCCTTCAGGTCGCGCAGGTTGTCGAAGAGCGCGTCGACCTCCTGCGGGACGAGCACGGCGGTCGGCTCGTCGAGGATGAGGGTGCGGGCGCCGCGGTAGAGGACCTTGAGGATCTCCACGCGCTGGCGGTCGGCGACACCGAGGTTCTCGACCAAGGCGTCCGGGCGGATGCCGAGGCCGTAGCGGTCGGAGATCTCCTTGATCTTCCTGCGGGCGGCGCCGCCGATGCCGTACAGCTTCTCGCTGCCGAGGACGACGTTCTCGAGCACGGTCAGGTTGTCGGCCAGCATGAAGTGCTGGTGGACCATGCCGATGCCGCGGGCGATGGCGTCGGCGGGGCTGCCGAAGCTCACCTGCTCGCCGTCGACCGCGATGGTGCCCTCGTCCGGCTTCTGCATGCCGTAGAGGATCTTCATCAGGGTGGACTTGCCGGCGCCGTTCTCGCCGACGAGGGCGTGTACGGTTCCCTTACGGACCGTCAGGCGGATGTCGTGGTTGGCCACGACTCCGGGAAACCGTTTGGTGATGCCCGCGAGCTCTACCGCGATGGTCGGCTGGGCGGTGAGCGGAGGGCTGCTGGACGCGTCGATGGCGACTCTCCTTGGGGAAAGGGGCCGCTCTACGCGCGTAGCGCCCCTGCTTTAAATAGTGCCCGGACCTGATCGACCTTGATTTGTCCTCGATCCGTTCCGAGCATTCTGCCGCGTGAACGGGGTGGGAGTCGCTGTGCGCTTCCACACCCCGTTCCGCCGCCGCAACGCTGCCATCGCAGCGTCGTTCAGGCCATCCCTATGACAGGCCCGCGACCGTTCGGTCAGGAGTCCTTGACCGTGATCGAGCCGCTCTTGATGCCTTCCTCGGCCTTCTTGATCGCGGCCTGGAGGTCGGCGTTGTTCTTGAAGACGGGGTTCGAGTCGGAAAGGCTCACACCGCCGGTGGCCAGGCTGGCGCGCACCTCACCGGTCTGCGGCTTGCCGTCCTTGACCGACTTGGCCAGGTTGAAGACCGCACCGGCCACGTCCTTCATGGCCGAGGTGAGGATCGAGTCCTTGTACTTGGCCAGCGCGTCCTGCTTGTACTGGTCCGAGTCGACGCCGATGGCCCAGATCTTGTGCTCGGAGGCGGCCTTGATCACGCCCTGGCCGGACAGACCCGCGGCGGCGTAGACGACGTCGGCACCGGCGTCGATCTGGCCGTTGGCGGCGTTCTCACCCTTGTCCGGGCTGGAGAAACCGCCCTCCGCGGCCGTCTGGGTCAGGTACTGCGACTTGACCGTGACACCCTTCTTGGTGTCCGCGACGCCCTGCTTGAAGCCCGCCTCGAACTTGTGGATCAGCGGAACGTCCACGCCGCCGACGAAGCCGACGGTGTTCGTCTTGGTGGTCTTGGCGGCGGCGACACCGGCCAGGTAGGAGGCCTGCTCCTCGTGGAAGACCAGGTCAGTGACGTTGCTCGCCGTGATCTGGTTGTCGTCGACGATGCCGAAGGTGGTCTTCGGGAACTTGGCGGCGGCCGCCTTGACAGCCGGCGCGTAGGCGAAGCCGACGCCGATCACCGGGTTGTAGCCCTGCTTGGCGAGGGTCTCCAGGCGCTGTACCTTGTCCGCGTCCGACTCACCGTCCTGCGGCTCGACGGCCGTGCTCTTGTAGCCGAACTCCTTGTCGGCCTGGTCCATGCCGGCCGTGGCTGCGTCGTTGAAGGACTGGTCGCCCTTGCCGCCGACGTCGTAGGCGAGGGCGAGGCCCAGGTTCTTGTCGCCGCCACCGGCCGACGAGCTGGACGAGCTGCTGCCACATGCGGAAACAGTGACGGCGAGGGCTGCGGTTGCGACACTTGCGACCGCTATACGGGACACCCGGCGCATGGAACGAGACTCCTTCGTGCAAGCGCCCAAACCAGGCGCTGGTTCCGCCGCAGCGTAACGCGCGTAGACATGCCGGAAAACCCCTCCTTGCCAGAGTGTTATCCGACCGTTTTGATCCTTCGGTTCCAATCTGGCCCCGCGTGGGCACCTGCCGGACGCCCACCGGCCCGTGACCTGGCGGGCCGTGGCCGCCCTGGCGCGACGGGCACGCGCGGCGCGCGCCGGCACCGGGACGCGGGAAGGCCCCGGACCGGCATGGTCCGGGGCCTTCCCGTCAGCGCTTCTGGACTGGCGGCGCGGTCACTCGGTGTTGACGGTGACCTTGCCGTCGATGATGTCCTGCTTGGCCTTGTCGACGGCGGCGACGACGTCCTTCATGGCCTGGTACTTCGGGTTGGAGTCGGCGAAGCCCACACCACCCGACTTCAGGTCGCCGCGCACCTCACCGGACAGCGGCTTGCCGTCGACGACGGACTTGGTCAGCTCGTAGACCGCGCCGCCGACGTTCTTCAGGGCCGAGCCGAGGATCCATTCCTTGTACTTGGACAGGGAGCTCTGCGCGTACTGGTCGGAGTCGACACCGATCGCCCACACCTTGTGCGCGGCGGCGGCCTTGATGACGCCCTGACCGGACAGGCCGGCCGCGTGGTAGACGACGTCGACGCCGGCGTCGATCTGACCGTTGGTGGCGCTCTCACCCTTGTCGGGGCTGGAGAAACCGCCCTCCTGCGGGGTCTGCGTCAGGTACTGCTTCTCGATCTTGATCTTCGGGTTGACCGACTTGGCACCCTGGACAAAACCCGCCTCGAACTTGTGGATCAGCGGGATGTCCACACCGCCGATGAAGCCGATGTGGTTCTTCTTGGTGGTCTTGGCCGCCGCGACACCCGCCAGGTACGAGGCCTGCTCCTCGTGGAAGACCATGTCGGCGACGTTGTCGGCCTTGGCGGTCTCGTCGTCGATGATGCCGAAGGTCGTCTTCGGGAACTTGGGCGCGACCTCCTTGACCGCCGGGCCGTACACGAAGCCGACCCCGATGATCGGGTTGTAGCCGGCCTTGGCGAGCTGTTCGAGGCGCTGCACCTTGTCCGCGTCGGACTCGTTGTCGTTCGGCTCGACGTCCCGGCCGCCGATCTTGAACTCGCTCTCGGCCTTCTGGAAACCGGAGAAGGCGGCGTCGTTGAAGGACTGGTCGCCCTTGCCGCCGATGTCGTACGCCAGACCGATGCCCTTGCCCGAGTACGTGCCGGAGCCGCCGGTCGAGCTGCTGTCGGCCTTGTCGGAGCCGCCGGCCGAATCGCTGCTGGACTTGCCGCACCCGGCGGCCGCGAGCGCGATGACCGCTACGGTCACCGCGGCTTGGGAGAATCTCGACCTCGATGAGTTCAGACGCACAGCAAGCACCCCTTCTTGCCCACGGCACCGTCGCCGGCCCGTTTTACCCATGTGCCGCCTCTGGTGGCGATTCCGGCGCACAGTAACGCGCGTAGAGGCGGAGGGAAACGGGGTTTATCCCGGCCGTTACCGAACCGTGCCGACAGCGGACGACCTTCGCGTGCCCGGCGGTCGCGGACGGGTGACACGCCGGAGGGAGGGGGCGTCGGACGGGCGCCCCCTCCCTCTGGCCGGGATCAGCGCGTCGGGTGCAGCAGGGCGGCGGCGGTGAACAGCTCCACGCCCACCCTGATGGCGGACTCGTCGGCGTCGAAGTCCCCCTGGTGCAGGTCGCGCACGGTCCGCTCACCCGGGGTGCGCACCCCGAGCCGGGCCATCGCGCCGGGCACGTGCTCCAGGTACCAGGAGAAGTCCTCGCCGCCGAGGCTCTGCTCGGTGTCCTCCACGTTGGCGGCCCCGCGCCGGGCGATCATGGCGTCGCGCAGCAGTTCGGTCACCACCGGTTCGTTGACGACCGGCGGCACCCCGCGCACGTAGTTGATCTCGGACTTGGCCTTGTGCAGGTTGGCGACCTCGTCGATCGCGGCGACCACGATGTCGGGCGCCTGCCGCCAGGCGTTGATGTCCAGGCAGCGGACCGTCCCGGCGAGTTCGGCGTGCTGCGGGACCACGTTCGGGGCGTGCCCGGACTCGATCCGCCCCCAGGTCACGGCGAGCCCGGCGCGGGTGTCGACCCGCCGGCCGACGAGCGCGGGCACGTCGGTGACGACCCGGGCGACGGCGGTGACGAGGTCCGTCGTCAGATGCGGGCGCGCGGTGTGCCCGCCGGGACCGTCCAGCGAGACCTCCAGCCGGTCGCAGGCGGAGGTGATGGGTCCCTGACGCAGTCCGATCCGGCCGGCGTCGACCCGGGGGTCGCAGTGCACGGCGACGATCCGGCCCACTCCCTCCAGCGCGCCGCTCTTGATGACCTCGGCGGCGCCGCCGGGCAGCACCTCCTCGGCGGGCTGGAAGATCAGCCGCACGGGCCGCGGCAGCAGCCCCTGCCGGTGCAGGTCCGCGAGGACCAGTCCGGTGCCGAGGACAACGGTGGTGTGCACGTCGTGTCCACAGGCGTGGGCGCGGTCGGGCACGGTGGAGCGGTACGGGACCTCGCTCTTGGTGTCGGGGATGGGCAAAGCGTCGATGTCGGCGCGCAGGGCGAGCACGGCCGGCCCCCCGCCTCCGGGGTCGCCGCCGATGTCGCAGACGAGACCGGTCCCGGTCGGGAGCACCCGCGGCGCCAGCCCGGCCTTCTCCAGCCGCTCCTTGATCGCGGCGGTGGTACGGAACTCCTGGTTGCCGAGCTCGGGGTGCATGTGCAGGTCGCGCCGGAAGGCGACGAGCTCGGCGTACAGCTCCTCCGGCAGCGTGCCGGGAAGGGCGTCCGCCGTGGCATCAGCGGGGAGATCGGCCTCGGACTCTGGGGACATCAGTTGCTTCACCCTCTGAAGGGTAGGACGCCGGGGTGGTCAACTGACCCTCGATCAACAAAAGTTCAACCCCTTAGGGGAAGAAAAAGTGGCCGCCCGGCGCATACGTATCGGCTGAGATGGGTAAACTCGCCCGCCTTCGCCGGCCGAGCGGATCACGGGGCTCCGGAAACGTGGCTTGCGTCACACCTCTGGCACCCCGCCCCATTTGTTCTTTTCTCAACGGATACCACGTCGTACCGGAACCACGCCCGAGATGTTCACCTGTCGGACGTCATCCGGACCATTCCCGCACCCCGCCGGGACTCCTCGCGACCGCCCAGGAAAGTCCCGGCGGGCGCTCAGCCGGCCTGGGCCGTACGGGCGAGGCGGTGCACGTCCCGGGCGGTGCCCGTCACCCCGGACAGGAAGCCCTGGGCCCGCGGGGAGGCGTGCGCGGTCAGCCAGCTCGGGTCGATGTCGCAGACGGTGACGCGCACCTCGGTGCCGGCCAGGGCGAGCGGCAGGGTGTGGACGACGGTGGAGGGGAAGCTGAGGATCGTGCGGCCGATCGGGCCCCGGCGGGCGATCAGCTCCAAGGGCAGTTCGGGGCGGACGATCTGCAGGCCCGTCTCCACGGCCAGCCGGTGCAGCTTCTCGGCGCTCTCGCGCCGGTGGGCGAAGTAGCGGGTCGCCCCGTGCGTCCGGGCCAGTGCCCGTACGGCGTCCACGTACCGGTCGGCGTCGACGACGCCCGTCTCCACCAGTGATGTGCCGACCAGGTCGGCGCTCGTGGTGACACTGGGCGGGCCGAAGCGGTCCCGGGTCCAGGCGAAGCGGTTCGCGGTGACGGTCACACCCCGCGGCGTCTCGTCGATCGGCATGGACGAGAACACCTCCACCCGGCGCTCCCCGCGAGGGGTGAGCCGGCGCCGGGCGACGGCCGACACCGGGCCGAGGACGAGCTCCCGCGGGCCGCGACGGCCGCCCTTGCGGTGCCAGCGCACCAGCCGCTCCCCGCGGGCGAGCTGGCCGACGAACTCCATCGTCGCCGTGCCGTCGTCCACGACCACGAGGTCCCGCGCCTTGGTGATCGTCAGCAGCAGCTGCACATACCGCGAGAACGGGTCCCCCATCACGACCCGCTCGACCCGCCGGAGCGGCCCGGCCAGGCCGCCGATGGTCCGCAGCGGCGCCCCGGCGCCGCCCCGCGCCTCCTCCCACCGCACCTCGTGGCCCTCGTCGCGGGCCAGCTGGGCCATCCGCCGCAGCTGACCGCGGCTCATCGGATCGGTCGGCGACAGCACGACGAGGGTGATCCCGGACTCCGGGCGGGCGCCGGGAGCGGTCCCGCCCGGATCGGGGGCGCGGTCGGTGGTGTGGCCGCGGGCGTGAGCCCATTCCAGCACGTTCAGCAGTTGTACCGGGCTCTCGACGAAGGCGAGGGTGTGGGGGCTCATCGGCGCGGGACCGTCCGTGTTAAGGGGCTGGGGCTCACACCGCGACCGGCTCGCCCGCCGCCTCGGCGATCTCCGCCTCGGCGACGACGCCGGTGACGCGGCGCAGCTTCTTCATCGGGCCGAGCTCGGAGTCGTAGACCTTCTTGACGCCGTCGCCGAGGGAGGCCTCGATCGTGCGGATGTCGCGGACGAGGCGCTGCAGGCCCTGCGGCTCCACGGAGGCGGCCTGGTCGGAGCCCCACATGGCGCGGTCCAGGGTGATGTGGCGCTCGACGAAGACGGCGCCCAGGGCGACCGCGGCCAGCGTGGTCTGGAGGCCCGTCTCGTGGCCGGAGTAGCCGATCGGGACGTTCGGGTACTCCTTCTCCAGAGTGTTGATCACGCGCAGGTTCAGCTCCTCGGCCTTCGCCGGGTACGTCGACGTGGCGTGGCACAGCAGGATGTTGTCCGAGCCCAGCACCTCCACCGCGTGGCGTATCTGCTTGGGCGTGGACATGCCGGTGGAGAGGATGATCGTGCGGCCCGTCGCGCGCAGGGCGCGCAGCAGCTCGTCGTCCGTCAGGGAGGCGGAGGCCACCTTGTGGGCCGGCACGTCGAACTTCTCCAGGAAGGCGACGGCCTCGGTGTCCCACGGGGAGGCGAACCAGGCGATGCCCTTCTCGCGGCAGTACTCGTCGATCCGGCGGTACTCGTCCTCACCGAACTCCACGCGGTGGCGGTAGTCGATGTAGGTCATCCGGCCCCAGGGGGTGTCGCGCTCGATGTCCCACTGGTCGCGCGGGGTGCAGATCTCGGGCGTGCGCTTCTGGAACTTCACGGCGTCGCAGCCGGCCTCGGCGGCCGCGTCGATCAGCTTGAAGGCGTTCTCGATGTCGCCGTTGTGGTTGATGCCGATCTCACCGGTGACGTAGACCGGGCGGCCGGGACCGGCCTCGCGCGAACCGAAGGTGCGGATGCGGGAGTTGGTGCTCATGGCAGGAATCGTCCTTACTTGGTGAGGGAATCGAGAGAGGGGCCGAGGATCCAGCTGGCGATCTCTCGGATCGCGCCGTCGCCGCCGGGGACGGTGGTGACCGCGCGTGCGGCGCCGCGTACGACGTCGTGGGCGCTCGCGACCGCCACGGGCCATCCCACGAGGGAGAAGCACGGGAGGTCGTTGACGTCGTTGCCGACGTAGAGCACGCGCTCGGGCGCGATGCCCTGCTCCTCGCACCACTGCTTCAGCGCGAGGTCCTTGCGGTCGATGCCGTGCAGCACCGGAAGCCTGAGCTTCCGGGCGCGGGCGGCGACGACCGGGTTCTGTTCCGTGGACAGGATCAGCATCGTCAGGCCGCTGTCGCGCAGCGCCGCGATACCGAGGCCGTCCCCGCGGTGCACGGAGACGAACTCCCGTCCGTCGGAGTCGATCAGCACCCTGTCGTCGGTCTGGGTGCCGTCGAAGTCGAGTACGACCGCGTCCACGTCGGCGGCGGTGGGCAGGGCCCCCGGCCGGTTGGCGTCGAACAGCGGTGCCAGCGCGCGCGCCCGCGCCAGGTCGTGCGGGTCGTCGATCTCCAGCACCCGCGCCGGGTCGGTGCGGACGAGCTCCGTACGACCGAAGAAGCGGTGCTGGTGCGTACGGAACCCGGGCGCCGACATGGCGTAGGCGGCGCCGGTCTCCAGCAGGTCCTGGGGGCGGTCCTGGCGGCGCGGGCGGAAGGACTTGTCGTGGTTGACGCCGTAACCGCCCTCGGTGGCCGGGGACTCGGCGGCGGCCGCGTCCGACGGCGCGCCGGCGGTCACCGGGTCGTCCGCGGCGTCCCGCCACACGAACCCGTGGAAGGGCGCCACGGTCACCGCGGTGTCGGCGCCGTCCTCGACGACCGCGCCCGCGACCCCGTCGACGTCCTCGCTCCGCAGGAACGGGCTGGTGCACTGCACGAGCAGCACCACGTCCACCCCCGCACCGTGCAGTGCCTCGTGCGCGTCCATGGCGTGCAGCACTGCGGCCTCGGAGGTGGCGGTGTCACCGGCGATGACGGCCGGCCGCAGCACCACCTCGGCGCCGGCCTGGCGGGCGGCGGCCGCGATGGCCTGGTCGTCGGTGGAGACCACCACGTCGGTCACCAGCCGGGCCGCCCGGCACTCGCGCACGGCACGGGCGACCAGCGGGACACCGCCGACGGGGGCGAGGTTCTTCGCGGGTACGCCCTTGGAGCCGCCGCGCGCGGGTATCACCGCGAGCACGCGGCGCGCCGGGGCGCCGGATCCCGCGTCCGGGTGGGCGTCGGTCATGGGCTGCACTCCTTGGTGTGGGACGCGGTCGCTCACAGCTCCCCCATCCGCCGGATCACGGGCGCCACGCGCTGCACACCGTGGCGGTAGGCGCCGCGGGCGGCATGGCGGAAGATCCGGCGTACGGGGCCGGGCGACCGGTCGGCGGCGGGCGCGCCCGGCAGCGGGCTGCCGTCGGGGGCGAGGTGGTGGCGGGCGAGGACGCCGGGCAGATAGCCGGGGGCCGTGACGGGGGTGTAGTAGGGCTTCAGCGGCGGGAGTTCCCCGGCGGCGAGCAGGTCGTCGACGCGCAGGCGGGCCCTGTCGAAGGCGGCCTCGTACGAGCCTCCGGTGGCGACGCCCTGGCGGGCCACCCACCACGGGTCCGGTTCCGGCTCGTGGCCGTTGTCGAGCTGGTCCCAGGAGGCCAGGCAGCCGGAGCCCACGAAGTGGTGGTTGCCGAGCGCCTCCCGCACCCCGAGGTCGGTCAGGACGACGGTGGGGATGCGCCGGTGCAGGGACTCCAGGGCGGCCGTGGAACTCACCGTGACCAGCAGGTCGGTGCGGTCCAGGACCTCGCCCATGTTCCCGTACACCAGGCGGAAGTTGGCCGGCAGGTCCTTGCGCTGGGCCAGCTTCTGGTACGGCAGTTCCTCGATGTGCGTGGTGTGCTCGCCCGGTTTGGAGCGGAGCTTGAGCAGCACCTCGCGCCCGGGGTGCCGGCGCGCGTGCCGGATCAGCCGGTCCAGCAGGTAGGCGCGGTCGCCGCGGCCCTGCGGCACGGAGGGCTGCGCGGCGAAGACGACCGTGTAGGGGTCGTCCTCCGCCCGGTCCGAGGTGTGCACGGCGCCGCCGAGGAACGGCAGCGCCACCTCGGTCACCGACGAGGCGTCGGCGCCCACTCCCTCGTACACGGCCCGGAAACGGTCCGCGTCCTGACGGGAGTTGGCGAGGACGAGGTCAGCGCCGTGCCGCAGCAGCAGACCGTCGGTGAGCTTCTCGTAGACGACGCCGACGTAGCCGGTGACGACCACGGGACGCTCGGTGCGGCCCTGCCAGGCGTGGGCCAGTCCGTGCAGCATGGCCTGGACGCCGCCGCCGACGAGGGCGAGCACGAGGACGTCGTACGGTTCCTGCGCCATCTCGCGCAGGAACTCGGCGGCGGTGACCTCGCTCAGACGGTCCGCACGGACGCCGACCTCCTCGAGCTGGCGGGGGGTGGGGGTGGCACGGCCCCGCAGCAGGTAGCCGTCGAGCCGGATGTCCGGTTCACCCGAGTCGGGGGAAACACCGGCGGAAACCAAGCGGTTCGCCGTGAGGGCACCCCATTTCCACCGGGTGTCGGAATCCGCGAGAACGGCGACTCGGCGGGACTTCTTCACACTGGCTGGCACGTCGAAGACCGTAGGAAGGCATTTCTAGGTCCCGCCCAACCCGAACGCAACAAACGGTTAACAGCACATCGCCGAATGGCGAATCAGGCCGCCGGCGGCCCGGAATAAGGGCGGGTTCACAGCGCCGCCACACGTCGTTCACCCAAGCTCAAGCTGGGGGTAAAGACGGAGGGCGGGGCCGCGCCCTAACGTCACCTACGTGGTCAAGCTCTCCGTCATCGTGCCGTTCTACAACGTCCGGCAATACGCGTCCGACACCTTGAAGAGCCTGCGCGCGAACGCCCGCGAGGACTTCGAATTCATTCTCGTCGACGACTGCTCGCGCGACGAGACCCCGGACATTCTCGCGCGCGCGGAGCGCGAGCTGCCGGGGGCGGTGTACGTCAGACATGAGAAGAACGGTGGCCTTGCGACCGCGCGCAACACCGGGATCGACACGGCGCGCGGCGAGTATCTGACCTTCCTGGACGGCGACGACTGGCTGGCCCCCGGCTACTACCCGCGGCTGCTCGCCGCGATCGAGGAGCTGGGCTGCGACTTCGTCCGCACCGACCATGTGCAGTGCACCGCGCGGGCGCGCACGATCCAGCGTGTCCCGCACGGCCGGCGGGGCGAGGTGATGGACCCGCGGCAGGCGATCCTGCCCGCCGACCGCACCACCTCCGTCGACTACCCCTACGCCTGGGCGGGTGTCTACCACCGCCGGCTGGTCGACCGGGGGCTGCTGCACTTCACCGACGGTCTGCGCACGGCCGAGGACCGGCCGTGGATCTGGCGGCTGCACCGGGAGGCGGAGTCGTTCGCCGTGGTGGGTCTGCTGGGCGTCTTCTACCGGCGCGGTGTGGCCGGTTCCCTCACGCAGATCGGCGATGTGCGCCAACTCGACTTCATCCGCGCCTTCGACCAGGTGATCGAGGAGACCGCGGCCGACCCGGAGGCCGACCGGCTGCTGCCGAAGGCGGTGCGCACCTACTGCGCGATCATCGCCCACCATCTGTCGGAGATCGACAAGTTCGAGCCGCCGGTGGCCAGGCAGCTGCGGACCATGAGCGCGGCGGCGATCAAGCGGCTGCCGCAGGAGCTGCTCACCGACGTCCTCGACACCATGGACCTGAACCGTTCCTCCAGGCTGCGTCGACTGCGCCGCCGGGTTCCCGCAGCGAAGGCGGCCTCCTGATGCCCCGCACCACTCAGATCTTCTGCGCCTCGACGCTGTACGGCGCCGCCACCCTGGCCGCCGCGATCGAGTCCGACTGCTTCCCCGAGGCGGACCGCCGGCTGCTGCTGGTGTGCAACAACGCGGCGACGCCGGAGATCACCCCGGCCGTCGACGAGATGCCGGGCTTCGCACCGCTGCGCGACCACTTCGACGGCGTGCTGTCCTGGAACGAGGCGATCCGCCCCTTCCACCCCGGGGCCTGGTCCCCGCGCCCCGACGACTTCCCGCTGTTCGAGCGCTATCTGCGGCTGCTGTGGGGCCTGGGCGACGACCGTGTGGCCCTGGTGATGGAGTCCCTCCAGGTCAACCCGGCCCTGGCCATCGCCCAGTCGTTCGCCGAGGCGCCCATCGACGTCTACGCCGACGGGCTGATGAGCTACGGCCCCACGCGCAACAAGATCGACCCGCTGGTCGGCACACGGGTGCGGCGGCTGCTCCACCTGGACCTGGTCCCCGGTCTGACCCCGCTGCTGCTGACCGAGTTCGACGTGCCCGCGCAGGCCCTGCCGACCGATGCGTTCATGAAGGTGCTGAGCCGGATCGGCGACGCCGTGCCGCAGCTTCCGCCGCTGCCCGAGCGTGCCGCCGTCCTGCTCGGCCAGTACCTGTCCGCTCTGGACATCCTCTCCGCCGAGGAGGAGGAAGAGCTGCACGTGCGGATGTTGCGGGGCGCGGTCGCCCGCGGGCACCGCTCGGTCGTCTTCAAGCCCCACCCGACCGCTCCGGCCCGCTACAGCCGGGCGCTGGAGGCCGAGGCGGAACGGCTCGGCGCGGACCTCACCGTCCTGGACCTGCCCGTCCTCGCCGAGGCGCTGTTCGAGAAGACCCGGCCCGCGCTGGTGGTCGGATGCTTCTCGACCGCGCTGTTCACCGCCTCCGCGTTCCAGGGCCTGCCGGTCGCCCGGGTCGGGACCGGTCTGATCCTCGAGCGCCTGACGCCCTACCAGAACAGCAACCGCGTGCCCGTCGTCCTGGCCGACGCGCTGCTGCCGGACCTGGAGGCGGGTCAGGAGGACGGCCAGGAGGCCGCCGTCGCCGCCGACATGCTGACCGGGCTGGTCACCGCCGTCGGCTTCACCATGCAGCCGCAGATCCACCCGGGTCTGCGCCCGGCGGCGGAACGCTTCCTCTCCCAGCACTTCGGACCGCGCACCCAGCGCTACTTCAAGCGCCGCCGGCTCACCTCGCTGGGCCTGCCGGGCGGCATCCCGGAGCGGCTGGCGTTCCTCCCCCGCAGCGCCACGGCGCGCCGGGTCGTACGACGGGCGCGCGCCTTGAAGAAGAAGCTCTGAGGAGGCAGCTCGGGGCGGGAAGCCCCAAAAAGACGCATCCGAAGGGAAAACGGGATGACGGCTACTGGACGTGGACCGTTCGGCTGCGGTTCACGCGGCTTCCATAGCTTCTCCCAATGCGTCAATCATGCGTGAATTCCCCGGAGTTCGGCCCGGTGGGCAGAGGATGACCCAGCAGGACATCCGCCCGCCGGCGCGTGCCGCGGCTCCCGTCCGGCCCGCGCGGCCCGAGCCGCGGCCGGGCCGGCGGCCGCTGATCTCGTACGTCCTGCCGGTCTACAACGAGCAGGACGGCATCGCTGCCTTCCACACCGCGCTCACGGCCGCCCTCGCCGAACGCCCGGAACTCGACTACGAGCTGGTCTACGTCAACGACGGTTCCTCGGACGGCTCGCTCGCCCTCCTCAGGGAGCTGGCGGCGGACGACGGACACGTCCGGGTGGTCGACTTCGCCCGCAACTTCGGGCACCAGATCGCCATCACCGCCGGCCTCGACATCGCCGGCGGCGACGCGGTGATCGTGATGGACACCGACCTCCAGGACCCGCCGCGGATCAGCCTGGAGCTGGTCGACGCCTGGCGCGAGGGCGCCGAGATCGTGCACGCCCGCCGCCGCAGCCGGCAGGACACCGCGTTCAAGCGGGCCACGGCCCATCTGTACTACCGCGTCCTGCGGTCCTGCGCCGAGGTGGACATCCCCCTGGACACCGGGGACTTCCGGCTGCTGGACCGGCGGGTCGCCGACGAGCTGCGCCGGTACCGCGAGCGCAGCCGCTTCGTGCGCGGCATCGTGGCCTCGATGGGCTTCCGCCAGACCGAGGTGGCGTTCGACCGCGACGAGCGTTTCGCGGGCGAGACCAAGTACCCGCTGCGCAAGATGGCCCGGCTGGCGATCGACGGGGTGACCAGCTTCTCCACGGTGCCGCTGCGGATGATCACCCGGCTGGGCTTCCTGGTGCTGCTGCTGTCGCTGGCCGGCATCGGCTACGCGCTGGCGATGAAGTTCTTCCGGCCCGACATCACCGTCTCCGGCTGGACGATGCTGATGGTGGTGGTGCTCTTCCTGGGCGGCACCCAGATGCTGTTCCTGGGAGTGCTGGGCAGCTACATAGGGCGCATCTACGGCGAGGTGCAGGCACGCCCGCTGTACCTGGTGCGCGAGGTGATCGGCTCCCGCGCGGACGAGCGGGACGGTCCCGGTGGCGTCTGAGACCTCGGCCGCGCCCGAGGCGTCCCCCGACCGGGCGCCCGGAGAACCGGCCCCGGGCCGGTCCCGCACCCTGCGCCAGCTGCTGAGCTACACCCTGATCGGCGGCAGTGGCGTCGTACTCGACCTCGTGGCCTTCCTGCTCCTGCACAACACCGCGGGAATGGACGAGCAGTTCGCCAACGTGCTCAGCACCACCCTGGGCATCGCCAACAACTTCGTCCTCAACGCGCTGTTCACCTTCGACCGGCGCGACCGGATCGTGGTGCGCTTCCTGCGCTTCTACGCCGTCGGGCTGGCCGGGATCGTCCTGACGAACCTGCTCTTCCTCGTCTTCACCGACGCGCTGGGTATCGGCGCCGACCTCGTCAAGGCGGGCTCGCTGCCCCTGGTCCTGGCGCTCCAGTTCGTGCTCAACAGAAAGTGGAGCTTCGCATGAACCTCGGCATCATCGGCGCGGGTGCCACCGGCCTGACCGCCGCCTGGGACACCGTACGCGCCGGCCACCAGGTCACCGTCCTGGAGGCGGCCCGCGAACTGGGCGGTCTGGCAGCGTCGTTGGAGGTGGGCGGCGTTCCGCTGGAGCGCTACTACCACCACATCTTCCGCAGCGACCGCACCATGATCGCCCTGATCGAGGAGCTGGGGCTCGGAGACGCGCTGCGCTTCCACAAGCCCACTACGGGCATCTTCCGCGGGGGCCGGCTGATCGACTTCACCACCCCGTTCGACATGCTGCGCTTCCCGGAGTTCTCCCCGCTGGACGCCGTGCGCTTCGCCGGCTCGTCCGCCCTGTTGAAGGCGGTCCGGCGCGGTGAGCGGTACAACGACCGCACCGCCCTGGCCTGGCTGCGCCGGCGGGCGGGGCGCAGGGCGACCGAGGCGATCTGGGAGCCGTTGCTGCGCGGCAAGTTCGGCGACCGGGCGGAGCAGGTGTCGATGGCCTGGCTGTGGGCCCGCATCCACTGCCGGACCTTCGAACTCGGCTATGTGGACGGCGGGTTCGAGCGGGTCTACGCGGCGCTGCGGGACGGGGTCGAGGAGCGCGGCGGCAAGGTGGAGTTCGGCAAGGCGGTCGAGTCGATCCGGCAGGACGGCACGGACGCGCCCGCCGTGGTGCGCTGCGCCGACGGCTCCCGCTACGAGTTCGACCAGCTGATCGTCACGACCCCGCAGCCCGCCTTCGCCAGGGCGGCGGGGCTGCCGGCCGACGACGCCGTGTGGAAGAACCAGTACCTGGGCGCGACCTGCTTCGTGCTGGAGCTGGACCGCAGCGTGATCCCGTACTACTGGCTCAACATCAACGAGCCCGGCTTCCCGTTCCTCGCGGTGGTCGAGCACACCCGCATGATCGACCCGTCCGTGTACGGCGGCCGGCACATCCTCTACGTGGGCAACTACGTGGAGCGCGACGACCGGCGGTTCACCACCGAGCCGGCGGAGCTGCTGACGTCCTTCCTGCCGTATCTGCGGCGGATCAACCCGGAGTTCGACGAGTCCTGGATCCAGGACTGGCACTTCTCGAAGGCCGGGTTCGCCCAGCCGGTGGTGACCCCGGAGTACCGCTCGCTGATCCCCGGCCACGACACGCCGATGAGCCGGGTCAAGCTGGTGACGATGGCGCAGATCTACCCGCAGGACCGGGGGCAGAGCTACTCCGTGGCCCTGGCCCGCGAGGTCACCGCCTCCCTAGGGCTGCGCTGAGCGGGCGGGCGGCGGCTCGCGGGGCCCCGGCGGCGCGTCCGTCCTGCCGGGGCCGCTCGGAGGCCCTATCGCACGCCGCTCCTGCGGACGCACAGGACCAGATTGCCCCCGGCGCTCACGGGCGGGCAGTCGTACACGGCGGCGATGCGCCGCGCGAGGTCCGGGTCGACCTTGCCGGGCCGGAACCAGCCCCGCTCCAGCACCGCGTACGGGGCCGGATCGCGATCGACGCAGTCGGCGTTCTCCCGGAACGACGCCAGCCCGGCGACATCCGGGAGGAAGCGGCTCCGCTGGAGGAACGTGGCGATCGGATAGCGGCACCGGGCCGGGTGGCCGACGTAGTACGTCGTGTCGCCGAAGGCGAGGTAGAGCACCGGGGCACCGGCCGGCAGCGCGGCCCGCACCCGGTCGGCCTCGTCCTCGATGTGCCGCATCCCGCGCAGATAGGCGGCGCTGGTCACCGTGACCTTCCCGTTCATCGCCAGGTGCGGGGAACCGGGCCAGATGCTCGCGGCCAGGCACACCACCGCGGCCAGGGCCGCCGAGGCGTGCCACACCCCGTACGCCGGACGGATTCCCTGGGTTCTTCGGGGACCTCGGGCCTCCAGCAGCGCGTCCACGAGGGCCGCGAGCAGTGCGAGGGCACCGGCCGCCCAGACGACCGCGGGCCGCTGCACCCCCTCGGGGGCCCGGGCGTACAGCACGGGCAGCGCCCCGTAGCCCAGTGACACGGCGCAGAACAGCCGGGGCGGTGTGCGGCGCGCGCCTCCCACGGCAAGGCCCCACAGGGCGGCGGCGAGCACGGGCAGTTCAGCCGCGTGGTACAGGAACCAGTTGCCCTGCACGACCACGACGGCCAGGGCGCCGAGGCCGGTGGCCGCGGCGACCGCCAGCAGTTCGGCACGCCGCAGCCGCCCGCGCACCCGGCCCAGGACCAGCAGCAGCGCTCCGGGCAGGAGCAGTAGTACGGGACTGAGCACGGCCCGGTCGGCCAGGTAGTCCACGGAGCGGGTGAGCACGAACGACGGGTGGATCCCGGTGCGGCTCAGGGCCGACTGGTTGATCTGCGGCATGTCCCGCGTCCACTGCCACTCGTGGGACCCGGCGAGCACGCTCAGCCCGAACAGGACCGCCGCGGTGGGCACGGCGACCAGGGCGAGCCGCACGGCCCGCCCCCGGTCGAAGGCGTAGACGAGCAGCACCCCGATGGCGGCCGTGGCGGCGGTGGAGTACTTCATCATCACCGCGAGCCCCAGTGGCAGGCCCGCGAGCAGGGCCGCGGGCCACGGCCGGGCCGGGCCGATCGCCGCGGCGACGCCGAACACGGTCAGTACCACCGCGGCCCACTCCGGCTGGAGGAAGTCGGTGCGGGGGGCCAGTGCCAGGGCCAGGCCGGTGGCGCCCGCCGTGAGGGCCGCCTCCCGCCCGGTGACCCGGCGCAGCAGCGCCGCGTACAGGGCTGCGGCGGCCGCGGCCGCGAGCAGCGCTCCGGCCGCCTCCAGCAGCGTCTCGCGCAGGCCCGTGCCGCCGAAGGCGATCCGGTCGAGGCCGGCGATGAACCACCGGTAGAAGAACGGCCGGTGCGTGAACACCTCGGAAGGCGAGTAGCCGGCCTCCCCGCCGGTGCGCAGCGCGCCGAGGACGTAGTGGATGTCGCCGGTGAGCCGCCGGGTGGCCACGGTGTACACCACGGCCGCCACGGCGGGCAGGGCGAACGCCGGCCACCACAGCGGTGACCGGCGTTCGCCCTCGGAGGGCCCGGGGACGGCGTCCGTGCCGCCGTCCCCCTCGGCCGGTGCGGTCGGCACGGATCAGCCGCCCAGGAGGACGCGCAGGTCCGCGGCGTTCGCCTCGGTGACCTTCCACAGCTCCTGCTGCCGGCCGTGCACGTCGGCGACGGTCGCGTCGTGGTCGGCGAGCAGGTCCCGGGCGCGTTCCACGAGGCGTGCGCCGAGGTGGCGGTCGTGCACCGACACGCCCCACTCGGGCCGTTCGATGTCGTTCAGGAAGTACGCCATCTTCGGGTGCGAGATCAGGCTGATGACCGGAGTGCCGCAGCCGAACGGGATCATGCCGGCGTGCCCGCGCATGCCGATCACCAGCTTGGTGCGGGCGTACAGCTCGCGGATCGCGTCGTTCTCGAAGTCGTACATCGGGATGACGGGCATCGAGATGCCGTACTCGCGGCGCAGATCGAAGACGATCTTCTCGTCGTCCAGCGAGTGCGCCACGCATTTGACCTCGGCCAGCCCGCGCAGGCCCTTGACCGCCTCGGCCATCTGCCCCAGGAAGTAGGCGTAGTCGTGACCGAAGCGCAGCCCGGCCCGGTCGTAGGCGGCGTTGATCAGGATGGTGTCGTCCCGCCCGGCCGGGTCCTGCCAGTCGGCGACCAGCTGGCGGGTGACCGTGGTGGGGCAGGGCTGGAAGCGCACCTTGTCGTGCAGGTGGGACGGGAGCATGGCCCGCACCTTCTCGATCGAGCCGTGGTTGCGCAGCCCGAAGAAGGCGGCCCGCTCCACGAGGAGGCGCAGCGAGGTGCGGAACCGCTCGGCGCGGTAGGACTGGCCGTCGAAGGCGTTGAACCCGACGGCGTAGACGGCGATGGGCACGTCGATGCGGTTCAGCAGGGCGTCGGGGACGTTCCACTGCCAGGCGCTGTTGCCGTTGGGCATGGTGTCCGGGATGAACAGTCCGCCGCCGCCGATGACCAGGCCGCGGCGGGCGTTGACCCGCTCCAGGGCCGCCTCGTCGAACAGCCGGTGGGCATGCACCGGGTGCCAGCGGCGGGAGGTGGTGTCGGGCCCGAAGGCGAGGCGGACGCTCTCCGGGAGGAGCTTGTCGCCCGCGTTGCCCTGGCGGTCCATGTAGAAGGCGACGTGCGCCAGCTGGTCCTCGGGGCTGCCCTGCTGCTGGGTGGGCACGCCGCCGAGGGTACGGCGCTGCCAGAGCCGGGCGGCCCGGTGGGTGGGGTCGACGCCGACCCCGGCCAGGGCGTACCGCTGGGCGGTGGTGTCGTCGCCGTGCACCCAGGCGATCTGGGCGAGCCGGGCGAAGGCGGTGGCGGCGCGGTTGGGCGCGGAGGTGGCGAGCAGCAGCTGGGCCCTGGCCTCGTCGTACCGGGAGACGCTCATCAGGGCGTGCCCGTAGACCTCGTGCGGCCAGGCCTCGTCGATCGGGATGTGCACCCGCTCCATGATGTCGACGGCGGACTGGTAGTCGCCCGCGCCGATGTGCGCGAGGGCGACCCGGCGGGCGGTGTCGACGTCGCCGGTGCGCTCCACGTGCGGTGTGCCGTAGTGCACGAGCAGGTCGCGGTGCAGGGGCTCGGGGAGGGCGAGGAAGGCGGCGTGCAGCTCGGCGTCGTCCAGGTCGAACTCGCGCCAGCGCTCCTGCGCCTGCTCGTAGCCCGCCTCGCCGCCCTGCCACGGCTTGTGCCGGCCGGTGAAGTGCAGGACGGCCGTGTCCTCGGGCACCGGGAGGTCGCCGGACAGGCGGCGCTTGACGAAGTTGTACTTCGGGTCGAGGCGGACGAAGTCGCCGTCGAGCAGGGCGTTCAGGATGCCCTGGTCGTGCTTGTCGAGCTCGTAGGTGCCGGCGCGGCCGATCTCGTCGATCCGCGCGCAGAACTCGTCGCTCAGCTGCTCCTTCTGGATCACCAGCAGGCCGCTGTTGAGCTTGGACTCCCCGTAGAAGAACTGCGGCACGGCCGCGAACCCCTCGCGCAGCGTGAGCAGTTCGCCCAGCGAGCCGAGGACCACCATGTCCGTGTCGAGGGTGATCACGGTGTCGTAGTCGCGGATGCGGAAGACGTCGAGGATGAAGTACGCCTTGCGCACCAGGTAGTTGTCCTGGTCGCCCTTGACGTACGAGTCGTAGTGGTCGGCGTCGACGCGGCGCAGCACGATCCGCGGGTGCAGGGCGCGTATCCGGGCTATGGAGGAGGGGCGCAGGTCGTCGTGGAGGACGACGAAGTCCTCGCACACGTCCGGGTTGGACAGCGCGAGCGAGCGCAGCAGGGCGAGGAACCCGGGCAGGTAGTTCTCGTCCACGAAGCTGGCGAAGGCGATGCGGCGCTTGCCGGTCAGCGCGCGGGCGGAGCCCTCGGCGAAGGCCGGTGCCGGGGTCCCGGCCGCGGTGACGACGGGGCCGGAGGCGGAGATGGGGGTCGCGGTCATCGCAGGGAGATCCTCATGCCGGAGACGCTCTGGGCCCGTTCCATGACCCACGCCTTCTCAGTGGTGTATTCGTGGACGGACGTGATGGGCAGCTTCATCGCGGCGTCGACGCGGTACGCGCCGCTCTCGTAGAAGTCGAAGCCGATCAGGTCCAGGGTGGGGCTGACGTCGAGGAAGTCGAGCAGCCAGAGCATGTTGAAGCCGCTGGTGGGGATCCCGGGGAACACGTCCGTGTCGAGGTTCCCGATGTTGCGCGCGGGCCAGCGCAGCGACTCGTCACCGAGATACCGCTGGGCGCCCGGCACCAGCCGGTGGCGCAGGGAGTACTTCCAGTCGCTGGAGTTCCCGCCGAAGACCAGGCGGGTGGTCACGGGCTGGTCCCAGTTGAAGCCGTGCTTGTGGATGGTGACGTGGATGTCCGTGCGCCGACCGGTGTGGACGGGATCGATCCGGTACGAGTTGAAGCGCACGACGAGGTCGTAGGCGTCGATCTCGGAGCCCAGGGAACTCTGGCCGACCTTGCCGGAGTTGGCGATCAGGCAGACGGACTTGCCGGCGATCTGGTTGCGGAACTCGCCAAGGGTGATCCACTCCAGTCCGCCGAAGAGCGGGTCTTCCACCGGTCCGCGCAGGCGGTTGCGGCGCTGCTCGGCGAAGAGGCCGATGGCCTCGGTCAGTTCGGCCGTGGGCCGCACGTGGATGCGGGTGACCAGGTCGAGGTACTGGCTGAGCGCTTCCAGGAAGTCCTGCTCCGGGGATCCGGTGCGGTCCATGCCGAGCAGGGCGCCCACCAGGCGGGCCTGTGCGCCGTCCCAGTCGCCGTCGGCGTGCGCCTGAAGTCCAGCGGCCCACACGTCGGTCGGGGGCCGCTCGGCGAAGCCGGCGGCGGCCGGGACGTCGCGCTCCAGCAGGGCGAGCAGCTCCGCGCGCCGGTCCTGCGCGGTGCGGATGCCCGCGATCCGGGCCGAGGTGCCGAACCCGTCCTCCTCCGTCAGGGCCAGGTAGCGCTCGTAGGCCTCGACCGCCGCGACCGGCAGACCCATGGCCTCGAGCAGCCGGCCGCGCAGCCGCCAGCCGGCGCGGGAGTTCTTGCGCTGGGTCAGGACGGTGTCGCTGACGAGCAGCGCCAGGTTCAGCTCGTCGTCGTAGCCGCAGGCCAGTGCCTTGTTGGCGACCGCGAGGAGGGCGTCGAGCAGGTCGTTGCCGATGCCGCCGCCGACCGCCTTGGTGCCGCGCCGCAGCAGGCCGCCCGCCGTGGACGCCGCCGGCGCGGACTGCTGCTGTCCGGCCCACAGGGCGAGCAGTTGACGCAGCTGTTCGGCCAGCGCCGTGCGGCGGGGGTCAAGGCTGCCGACGACCTTGCCGCTGTGGACGGCACACGCGCGCAGGCAGTCCTCCAGCTCCGTCGGAGTGACCTCGGCGCCGGGCAGGCCGGGTTCCGCGGACGCCGGTCCCCCGGGCCGGGAACGTGACCATCTGCTGCGAACCCTCGTCATGGTGCTCCTGCTCTGAAAGGTGGGAAAACGGCATGGAATTGCCAAGGGCCTGGGAGGAAGGTTGAAAAACGTTAAGAAAGCAATGCGACGCCCTGGTGAACCGATTGAGGCCAGCAGACAAACACCGACCTCGCCGAACAAAAGCGCTCACGGAGGCGGCTTAGGGTTCTCGTCGGACGGCTCTTCTCCGTTATCGGCGCACACGATTCGAAAGCGCACGGAACGAGCCCTCGACGCACCATGAGGGGTGAAAGCGTGACCGGAACGGTCGTGGGCACATCGAATCCGCAGCCTGCCGAGGCCAACGCCGTCCTGGACCGGCGCGCTCCGGCCGATCCGCCGCGGGCGAAGGCTCCGGAGGGCCGGCTGCGCGCCCTCGACGGGCTGCGGCTGGTGGCCGCGCTGATGGTGGCGGCCTACCACTACGGCGGCCGGGGCGGCGCGGTCACCCAGGCCTGGGGGGCATCACCGGCGCACCAGTTCCCCACGCTGCACTCGTGGTTCGCCTACGGCTGCCTCGGCGTGCAGGTGTTCTTCGTGATCAGCGGCTTCGTCATCTGCATGAGCGGCTGGGGCCGGCCGCTGCGGTCGTTCTTCGCCTCCCGCGCCTCCCGGCTGCTGCCCGCGTACTGGGCGGCGGTCCTCCTGGTCACGGCGGTGTTCGCGCTGCCGGTGGTCGCCTACCAGGCGCTCTCGCCGAGCGACACCCTGGTGAACCTGACGATGCTCCAGATGCCGCTCGGGGTCGACCGGGTGCTGGGCGTGTGCTGGACGTTGTGGGCGGAGATACGCTTCTACGCCCTGTTCGCGCTGTGCGTCGTGCTGCCCGGCGCGAACCGCCGGCGCGTGATCCTGTTCTGCGCGGGCTGGACGCTGGCGGCGGCCGTCGCGCAGGGCGCGAAGCAGCCCCTGCTCGACATCGTGCTGATGCCGGAGTACGCCCCGTTCTTCATCGGCGGCGTGGGCCTCTACCTGGTGCACCGGGACCGGCGGGACGCCTACGCCTGGGGCATCGTGGCCGTGAGCTGGCTGATCGGCCAGCACTACGCGGTGCAGGAGCTGTGGCACTCGCCGAGCGTGCACGCCTTCTCGTACCGCAGCGCCTACGGCATCATCCTGGTCGTCACCTTCGGCTTCCTCGCCGTCGCCGCCATCGCGCTCGGCCTGCTGAGCCGGGTGGACTGGCGCTGGCTGACGGTCGCGGGCGCCCTCACCTACCCCTTCTACCTGGTCCACGAGCACCTGGGCTGGGTCGTCATCGATGTGCTCCACCAGCGCCTCGGCATCCCGTCGTACGGCACCTTCCTGCTGACGGTCGCCGTGATGCTGCTGCTGGCCTGGCTGCTGCACCGGTACGTGGAGCGGTGGCTGACCCCGAGGCTGCGCACGGCGCTGTCGCGGCCACGCGCGCAGCCGGGCCGGTGACTGACTGGTGCTGCGACCGGAAAGGTTCACCGGCTCGCGACGCCCGGCAAACCTTTCCGGTCACAGCACTAGGCGCTCGCCAGTGACAGCTTCACCGCGAAGCCCAGGAACAGGACGCCCGCCGCGGAGGTCGCGGACGCCGACAGGCGCTTGCGGCGGCGGAAGGCTGCGGCCAGCTTGGTGCCGCCGAAGATCAGCGCGCTGAGGTAGAGGACGCTGGCGAACTGAAGGAAGGCGCCGAGGATGACGAAGGAGAGCGCCGGATAGGCGTAGACCGGGTCGACGAACTGCACGAAGAAGGCGATGACGAACAGGATCGCCTTGGGGTTGACGAGACTGACGACCAGAGCCCGGCGGAACGGCCGCTCGGCGGCGGCCGCCGGCGCGGAGTCCTCCTCCAGCGCCGCCTTCTCGCGCCGGGTCCGCCACATGCCCCAGCCGGTCCGCAGCATGCCGATCGCGATCCAGGTCAGGTATCCGGCGCCGGCGTACTTCACGATCCCGAACAGCACGGGGTTGGCCTTCAGCAGCGAGGCGGCCCCGGCCGCACCCAGCGTCATGAGCACGGTGTCCCCGCACCAGACGCCCGCCGCGGCGGTGTAGCCGGCGCGTATCCCGCGCCGGGCGGCGACGGAGATCACGTACAGCGAGTTGGGCCCGGGAAGCAAAACGATGAGGACGAGCCCTGCCAGATAGGTGGGGAGATGGATGACTCCGAACATGGCAAGGAGTGTCGCACGGGGGTGCGGCACCGCGGTGCCGGGTTCCGGGGGACGAGACGGGCGGGCCGTCCGCCCCCTCGGCGCGGGGCGGCCGTCGCTCAGAACGCGTCGCTCGGCGCGTAGTTGCCCCAGACCTCCCGCAGCGCGTTGCACACCTCGCCCACCGTCGCCCGGGCCTTCAGCGCCTCCTTCATCGGGTACAGGACGTTGTCCTCGCCCTTCGCGGCCTTCTTCAGGGCGGACAGCGCCGTGTCCACGGCCGTCTGGTCGCGCTCGGCGCGCAACTTGGCCAGGCGTTCGGCCTGCTGGGCCTCGATGGCGGGGTCGACGCGGAGCGGCTCGTACGGCTCCTCCTCGTCGAGTTCGAAGCGGTTGACGCCGACGACGACCCGCTCGCCGGAGTCGGTCTCCTGGGCGATGCGGTAGGCACTGCGCTCGATCTCCTGCTTCTGGAAGCCGTGCTCGATCGCCGAGACCGCGCCCCCGAGGTCCTCGACCTTCCGCATCAGCGCGACGGTGGCCGCCTCCACCTCGTCCGTCATCTTCTCGATGACGTAGGAGCCGGCGAACGGGTCCACCGTCGCGGTCACGTCCGTCTCGTACGCCAGGACCTGCTGGGTGCGCAGAGCCAGGCGCGCGCTCTTGTCAGTGGGCAGCGCGATCGCCTCGTCGAAGGAGTTCGTGTGCAGCGACTGGGTGCCGCCCAGAACCGCCGCCAGGCCCTGGACGGCGACCCGGACCAGGTTCACCTCGGGCTGCTGCGCCGTCAGCTGGACACCCGCCGTCTGCGTGTGGAAGCGCAGCATCAGCGACTTGGGGTTCTTCGCGCCGAACTCCTCCTTCATCACACGCGCCCAGATCCGGCGGGCCGCGCGGAACTTGGCGACCTCCTCCAGGATCGTCGTACGGGCGACGAAGAAGAACGACAGGCGCGGGGCGAAGTCGTCGACGTCCATGCCGGCCGCGACCGCCGTGCGGACGTACTCGATGCCGTCGGCGAGGGTGAACGCGATCTCCTGCGCGGGGGACGCCCCCGCCTCGGCCATGTGGTAGCCCGAGATCGAGATGGTGTTCCACTTGGGGATCTCGGCCTTGCAGTACTTGAAGATGTCCGCGATCAGCCGCAGGGACGGCTTGGGCGGGAAGATGTACGTCCCGCGCGCGATGTACTCCTTCAGCACGTCGTTCTGGATCGTGCCCGTCAGCTTGTCGGCGCCGACCCCCTGCTCCTCCGCCACCAGTTGGTACAGCAGGAGCAGGAGCGCCGCGGGGGCGTTGATCGTCATCGACGTCGACACCTTGTCCAGCGGGATCCCGCCGAACAGCACCCGCATGTCGTCGATCGAGTCGATGGCCACGCCCACCTTGCCGACCTCGCCGTGCGCGATCGGCGCGTCGGAGTCGTGGCCCATCTGGGTGGGCAGGTCGAAGGCGACGGACAGGCCCATCGTGCCGTTGGCGATCAGCTGCTTGTAGCGGGCGTTGGACTCCACCGCCGTGCCGAAGCCGGCGTACTGGCGCATGGTCCAGGGGCGGCCCGTGTACATGGTGGGGTACACACCGCGGGTGAAGGGGTAGGCCCCCGGCTCGCCCAGCTTCTCGGCCGGGTCCCAGCCCTTCAGGGCGTCCGGCCCGTAGACCGGCTCGATGGGCAGCCCCGACTCCGACTCGCGCGCCATGGTGTGTGCCTCCGCGTTTCCTTGTTACTCGCCAGTTACCCGCCAGTACAACCGACTCTCGCCACGGACTGTAGCGGCGGCCGTGCGCCGGGTGGAGTGCCCCACGCTGGGAGCTATCTCACAGCCCTGGTGGTCACTCTGTCTCCCCACCTTGCCCCCTGGTTCGCCGCCCGTCACCTGTGGGGAGACATTCCGGTGTACGCCGGCGACGGAGGCCGGTGAGACAGCGGGGAGCGCCATGCGTACCAGGGGCATGAGGGGCATGAGGAGAGCGATCTCCGCCGTCGCCGCGGCCACGGCACTGGCCGCCGTGTGCGGCTGCACGGTGCAGTCCCCGGCCCCGGACGGCCGGCCGCGCTCGCCGGTGCACATCGAGATCCCGGACACCGGGCCGCCCGGCGCCCGCACCAGCGCCCCCGGCGACGCGGGACGGACCCGGACCCCGGTCCGCACCGCCGCCCGGGTCCTGTGGTCCCGCGGCGACAGCGGCCGTGACGTCCGGGAGCTCCAGGCCCGGCTGCGCCAGATCGGCTGGCTGTTCGACGGGCCCACCGGGTCCTACGACGACCTGACCCAACAGGCCGTCACGGGCTTCCAGGGAAAGCGCGGGCTGCCGCGGACGGGGCGGACCGACACGGTGACCTGGCAGCGGCTGCTGCGGATGACGCACGAGCCGGGCCAGTGGGAGCTGTACCTGATGGGCGGTCAGCCCGCCGGCCCGCCGGACCGGCGCTGCCTGACCGGCCGGGTGCTGTGCATCGACAAGACCAGCCGGACGCTGCGCTGGATGGTGGACGGGCGGACGCTCTCGACGATGGCGGTGCGGTTCGGGACGGAGTACACGCCCACCCGCGAGGGGGTGTTCCAGGTCTACTGGAAGTCGCGACACCATGTGTCGACGCTCTACGACTCCCCCATGCCCTACGCACTGTTCTTCAGCGGCGGCCAGGCCGTGCACTACTCCTACGACTTCGCGGCGCGCGGCTACGCGGGCGGCTCGCACGGGTGCGTCAACGTTCGGGACGAGGCGGCGGTCTCACGGCTGTTCGCGCAAGTGCGGGTCGGCGACAAGGTCGTCGTGCACTGGTGACGCGCGGGGCGCGGCGAGGAGAGGGGGCGAGGGGGAGAGCGGGGGCGCGGGCGGGACCGGGGGAACGTGTCCCGCCCGCGCCGAAATGCACGAGCCGTGGGTACGGGGGGAACCCCGGCTCTGTGCGGTGGCCGATGACCAGTCGGCTCACTCACTACTGCGCCACCGCCGCGGAAAACGTCACACCCCGCCGGGACAATTTTTCCCGCGGAACGAACTCGCAGGTCAGAGCAGCGGCAGGCGGGTGATCACAGGGCGCTGGAGCAGGATCACAGGGCACTGTAGGTGGGCCCCGGCGACGACGCCGAGGGCGAGGGCGAGGCCGGCTCTTTCGGGACCGACGAGGCGGAGTCCGGGGACTGCGGGGCGAGGACCGTGGGTGCGAGGCCCTTGCGCAGACCGGGGTCGTCGCCGCCGCTGCCGTCTCTGTCGCCGCCTTGGTCGTCGCCCTGTTCGCCCTGTTCGCCCGGGGCGCCCTTGTCGTCCTGGCCGTTCCCGCCGCCCTTGCTCTTACCGCCGCTCTTGCCGTTCTGGCCGCCGTCGTTCTGGCCCTGGTCGTCGCCGCCGGTGTCACCGGAGCGGCCGTCGACCGCCTTCAGGACACCCCGGCAGTACGACCACACGCGCGTGGAGCCGCCGGCCGCTCCCTCCAGATCGCGCAGGCGGCCGGAGTCCAGGGTCTTGCCGTCCCGCAGGTCGCGGCAGGACGAGACCAGCCGGTTCCAGCCGTCGCCGGAACCGCCCTGTTCGCCGGCGGAGCCGGTGGCGGAGCCGGTGGCGGCGTCGCGGCCGGGGGCGGTGCCGCCCTCGCGCGGGGTGCTTCCGGCGTCGCCGTCGGTGGCACCGGTCGTGGTGCCACCGGGCGTCGGCGTGCCCGGACCGCTGCCCGTGGTGCCGCCGGGCGAGGGCGACACCAGCGGGCGTTCCGGTGCCGCCGGGACGGAGACGGAGGTGCCGGGTGCGGGCTCGTCGCCGCCGAACGGCGTCGGCAGCACGCCGGTGGTGGCCGCCGCCGCGACCCCGCCGACCGCGCCCGCGGCGAGCGCGGCCGACACCGCGAGGCGTACCGGCCGGCCCCGGCGCCGCGCCCCGGCACGCCGGGAACGCCCTCCCGTACCGCCACGCGCGTGCGTGCCGATCCGGACGAGCCCGACGTCGTCGGCGAGCGCGGAACGCGGAC
The DNA here is from genome assembly GCF_053601495.1 of Streptomyces sp. NPDC004721. Classification (NCBI taxonomy): domain Bacteria; kingdom Bacillati; phylum Actinomycetota; class Actinomycetes; order Kitasatosporales; family Streptomycetaceae; genus Streptomyces; species Streptomyces sp. NPDC004721. The sequence goes on along the minus strand of NZ_JBSGBZ010000018.1, from coordinate 61,450 downwards.
GGGAGTGCGCTCCGAGGGCCGCGCCGCGCGCGTCGGTCCCCTCCGTGGCCCGCTCGGCGCGCGCCTTGCGGAAGGCGGCCAGCGCGGCGGCCTCACCGGGCAGCGCGGCGTCGGCGGAGTCGTCCGGGTACGCGGAGGCGGGAGAGGCGTTCGGGTCCGGGAAGGCCCGGGCGGCCGGAGGAGCCGGGTACGACTCGGCGGACAGGGCGCCGAGCGCCTTGGCGAGCCGTTCGGCCTGGTCACGGACGGTGATGTCGACGGTGTCCAGTGGCTCCCCACGCAGCAAACGCTCCGCGGTGTCGTGGTCCAGCCACCTGTGCTGCTCCTCGGCCATCACATGTCCTTCTGCGTCCGGGCACGCATATGCGTCACACCGGCGGATGTCACCGCGCGGCCGCGCGGTTCTCGCGGAGGCGGCAGCGCGTCGAGCGCGTGGGGGGATTCCGGATCGTCGCCGAGGAGTTCCGCGAGCCGTTTCAGACCGCGGTGCGCGGCGGTGCGCACGGCACCGGGGCGCTTGCCGAGCGTCTCCGCCGCGGTCTTCGCGTCGAGGCCCACGACCACGCGCAGCACCACGGCCTCGGCCTGGTCCTGCGGGAGTTGGGCGATGAGCGAGAGGGTGCTGCCGGTGGCCAGGGCCTCCATGGCCTCGCCCGCGGTGTCGGACTCCGCGGCCCGGCCGGTCAGTTCCGTCTCGTCGCCGCCGATCGCGGGGCGGCGGCCGCGCATGCGTATGTGGTCCAGAGCGCGGTTGCGGGCGATCCTGGCGGCCCAGCCGCGGAACCGGTCGGCGTCCCCGCTGAACCGCTCCAGATCGCGGGCGATCTGGAGCCAGGCCTCGGACGCCACGTCCTCGGCGTCCGGGTCGCCGACCAGCGTGCGTATGTATCCGAGCAGCCGCGGGTGCACGGCACGGTACACAGTCCGGAACGCGGTCTCGTCCCCGTCCTGCGCCGCGAGCACCGCGGCGGTCAGCTCCGCGTCGTCCCCCAGCACCCGTGGTGCCCTTCCTTGCGACTGAACCGGCACCGCTGTCGCGGACCGGACTCTGGCCGTCGTAATTCCTCGGTTGATGGCTGCGGTGTTCGAGGCGGCAGATCGTTGCGGTGGCCATGCCCGCCAGGCCTCGGCGCGAAAGGCACGTTACGGCCTGAAACCGCCTTCCGTCCATGACCGTACAACGTGCAACTAACCGGAGCCGGGGCGAGGTGTGACAGAAACCGCACCCTCGGCGCTGTAAGGAGTACGGGCCGCGCGGCCCGTGCCGCGCGACGGCCGGGGCCTCTCCTGTGGGGGGTGGCGGCCCCGGCCGTTGCCTCGGCACTCATCGCTCCCCCGCCCCGCCCCGGGCCTCCTCCTCGAGCTGCCGCGCCAGCCGTTTCAGCCCCCGATAGGCCGCGGTGCGCACCGCGCCCGGCCGTTTGCCGAGGACACGTGCGGCGGCGGGACCGTCGAGGCCGACGACGACCCGCAGCAGTACCGCCTCCGCCTGGTCGCGGGGCAGCCGGCGGACGAGGCCGAGAGCGCGCTCGGTGGTCATGGACTCCAGGGCCTGGTCATGGGTGCTGTACGGGCCGGGCAGCTCCAGGACGTCCTGTTCCAGCGTGGCGGCCTGGGGCCGCACCCGCCGCCGGCGCAGATGGTCGAGCGCCCTGTGCCTGGCGATGGTCGCCGTCCAGCCGCGAAAGCCCGCCCCGTCGCCCCGGAACCGGCCGAGGTCCCGCGCGATCTCCAGCCAGGCCTCGGAGGCCACGTCCTCGGCGTCGTCGCCGACGAGACCGCGCACATACCCGAGCAGTCCGGGCTGCACCAACCGGTACGCGACGGCGAAGGCCTCCTCGTCGCCTTCCTGGGCCCGCGCGACGGCCGCACCCAACTCCCCGTCGTACGCCTGCGCGCGGCGGGGTTCCCCTCCCTGGCCCAAGAACTGTCCTCGTCCGTAGCGAGTCCCCAGACGTGCGCACCGCCGACCGGCCGTGTCCACGCCCCCACGGTCATCAGCGTCGGCTCCCACAGAAGTGTCACAGCTCGTCAGCGGCCCCACGGCCACGGCTCAGGTCCGCTCGGCCCTCATCGCGTCCCGGCACAGCAGCCGCAGTGACCCCTGGCCCGTGAAGCAGCGCCCGGCCTCCTCGATGGGGTCCCACAGCCGTCCGTCCGCGGTGCGTACCCAGTGCTCGCCGCCGCTCGCCCACCACTCGGCCCCGCCGCCATGACGGACGATCACCTCGCCGGCGTACGCGCCGAAGCCGCGCAGCACGCTCCGCACGGCCGCGTGCGACGTGCCCTCGCGGCGTATCTCCTCGATCGTCCGGTCGACGCGCCACAGGCTCTGCGCCGAGTAGTCCAGGCGCAGCCGAGCGCCCTCGCGCATCGCCGTCACGGTGTCCGCCGCCCACCGCACCGGTTTGGTGGCGGCCTGGGGCCTGCTCTGCTGATGAGTCGTCACATGCTGGACTGTCACATAGGGAAGAGCGCGATCCGCCCTCGGTTCGTCACCCGCGATCGCGGTCTTGCCCACAACCGGCGCACGACCGACGCAGGACCACCGCACCGCGCCCGCAGGACGCTCACAGATCTCCGTCGCGCGTTCGGCCCGTCCGGGGCCTCCGGCTCACACCCGGCCGCGGGCCCGGCGGGACACCACCGCCCGCAGGACGCGGCGCCCCTCCGTGGAGACCTCCAGGGCCTGGCGGAGTCCGGCCCGCCCATGTCCGGTGACCAGCTCCAGGACGGTGATCTGGCGGCGCAGCTCGCCGGCGACCAGCGGCGACATGCCCTCGACGGGACCCGGGGCGGGGCTCGCCCCGGCGCGAACGGTGTCGAGCGCCTCGGGGAGGGAGTCGGCGGGGGCGTCCTCGGCCGGGTCGAGGAGCCGGTGGATCTGGAGCGAGGCGACCGAGCAGGCATCGGCCCACTGCCGGACCCCGGCCGCGGACCGGGCGGCCGGCGCGGCGGCCAGCATCCGACGGGCCAGCAGCGCGGCCTCGTCCTCGGCTTCCTCGCCCAGCGCGCCCAGCGCGCCGCGTGCCTGCTCCAGCCGCTCGGCCCAGTCGCCGTCCGAGGAGTGGGCGGAGTCCTCGGCGAGGCTCCCCCACAGCGGCCGCAGGACCTCGTCGTCGCCGCCGAGCAGCGGCACGCAGCGATCCAAACAAGCCAGCCCGCTGGCGGCCAGTCCGCGCTCGTCGGCCTGCGCGATCAGTTCCACCAGACTCATCAACGCCTCCTCAAAGGGCGCCGACCCCTACGGAGCCCGCACTTGCCCTTACTGCGTGCGATCGGCCGGTAGTGTCACACGGGTCGCACGCAGAGTCGAGCAAGTTGGCATAAGAGAAGGTTTCGGCCAATGACCGAGGTCGGCGGCCGGGGCGGGGGAAGCGGGGTCAGGCCGCGGCCGGCGCCGGTCCCCGCAGCGCCTTCTCGTGCTGCATACGGGTCAGCCGGAGCACCACGAGAACGGCGAACACGGCGGCGATGATGTCGAGGACGTCGCTGAACATCATTCCCCCGGCGGCCTCGTGAAGGTCCTTGGCCGTGACGGCCCGGTTGTATTCGGTGGCCGCGAACCGGCCGGCCACCACCCCGATGAGCCACAGCGTCCACCAGGTTTTCACCAACCAGTTCGACCTGGGCCCGTCCGCCGGGCTGCTGGCCTCCCAGATGTCCAAGGCGATCCTGCGCGGGAACCACAGGTTGACGACCGGGGTGAACCACGCGCCGATCGCCCAGCCGCGCTTCATGCGGTGCCCGAAGGGATCGAACACCTCGGCGTTGACCCGCACCCGGTAGAACCAGCACAGGAAGACGACGCAACTGGCGAGCAGCGTGACCAGCTGGACGACGCCCGCGACGGCGTAGAGCCGGTCCGCGTCGTCGGCCCGCCGCGTCACGTCCGCGCCGACCGAGCCGTTCGCGAGGTCGCCCGAGACGTCGTACATCACGATGTCCGTCCAGACGGCGAACAGGTCGGCGGCGGCGACGAGGAGGAGCAGCGCGGCGGCGGCCCGGCCGAGTCCGACCGGCGAGCGCAGCCAGGCCCGCGGCACCCCCGCGTACGGCGGGGCGGCCGGCGCCGGGACGGCCGCGCAACTGGTGCACAGGGTGCCGCCGGGTACCGCCGCGAGGTGGTGACAGCGTGCGCAGATCATGTGGGTCCCCCCGAGGTGTCGTAGTGGAGCCGGCCCGGCTCCCCCCGGAGCGCGGGCGCGGCACCCGGAACCTACGGCGCCCGCCCTTCGCACGTCCACTCGATTCGGCGTCAACCCAGCTTGTCGGCAAGCCCCTTGAACTCCGCCCAGGACATCGCCGGTTCGCCCGGGTGCCACAGCTTCTGGACGGTCGCCCGCAGCGGCATCCGGATACCGGCCGCCACCTGGTCCTGGGTCTGGGAGTCGGCCAGGTCGCACCACACGGCGAAGGAGCCGCCCAGAATCTGCGCGTCGTACTTGGCGGGCACCGGCTCGGTGCCGCGCAGCACGCGCGGGGTCCACTGCTCGTAGATCCGCCGGCCGGTCGGGTAGACGAAGGTCTGCGGCTCGCCGAGGACGTAGTAGAGGAACTCGTCGTTGTAGTTGAGCACCTTGCGGCCGGCGTCGAGGTACTCGAGCGGCTGCCGGGCGCCGTACTCCTTGCCCGTCCAGTAGGCGACCTCGATGTCCCGGGCGGGCGGTACCGACGAACTCCGGAAGAACCCGTCGTTCCAGGCGCGCGAGGTGCGGTCGTGTTCGCGGACGGTGGCGACGCGGTCGTTCAGCCAGCCCGTCGCCAGGTCGGCCACGTTGCCGCCGGAGCCGTAGGCCTTCCGCGCGGCGGCGGCCAGCTGCGGGTAGGACGTCTGAGGGTCGCGCACGGTCAGTGCCTGGTACTCGTCGCCGCCGAGGTGCCAGTGGCCGCCGGGGAAGAGGTCCGCGTACTCGTCGAGCAGGTCGTCGACGATCGCGGCCGACCGGGGCTCGGAGATGTCGATGGCGCCGCGTGTCGTCACGCCCTGCGCGTTGCGCAGCTGCAACTCGGGGTGGGCGGCTGTCACGGCGCCGAGGTGGCCGGGCGAGTCGATCTCGGGGACCACGGTGATGTGCCGGCTGGCGGCCAGGTCGACCATCCGCTTGACCTGGGCCTTGGTCAGGTGGTCCACGGAGACGACCTCCGGGTGCGTGTCGGACTCGATGCGGAAGCCCTGGTCGTCGGAGAAGTGCAGGCCGAGCTCGTTGAACTTCAGGTCGCCGAGTTCCCGTATGCGGTCCTCCAGCCAGTCGGCCGTGTACGGCTTGCGGGCGATGTCCAGCATGAAACCGCGCCGCGGCTTGTCCGGCGCGTCCTCCACGACCCCCTCGGGGGCCGTGCCGCCGCGGTGCACCTCCTGCTTCAGGGTGCGGGTGCCGTAGAAGACTCCCGCGTCGGCCGGACCGCTGATGGTCACCCCGCCGTCACGCACGGTCATGGTGTACGCCTCGGGGTTGCGGCCCGCGCCCTTGTCCAGCGCCAGCCGAACGTCCCCCGGGCGCGCGTCGCCGCTCCGTCCGGAGTAGTTGAGACCGAGTTCACTCGCGATCAGCTTCCCCTCGTCGGCGAGGGAGGCGTCGTCCACCACGACCCGGGAGCCGGGCTCCGGGCGCCAGCCGGGGCCCCGGGCGGCGGTGTGGGAGCGCACGGCGGGGATGGTCCGCGGCGCCTGCGACAGCGGGTAGCTGCGGGTGGGGCTGGGACTCCCCGAGCCGGAGGCCCCGCCGGGCGCCGCGTCCGCAGGGGTTCCGTCGCCCCCGAAGGACCACACGGCCAGTCCGATGCCCAGTCCGGCAGCGGTGACGAACCCGCCGACGACGACAGCCCGCGTGCGCGGCGGCTTGCGTGCCGGAGCCCGGCGCCTGTGCTTGCTCACCCGGCCAACCTAACGGCCGATGACCACCACCCGTGTCCACCACACGTTCTCAAACTCTCCCGTCCGAGTGAAATTCAAGCACCCGTCGAACACGTCATGAGCACACCCGATAACGTGGCGGCGCATCTCTCACGGATTCCCCTGCCGACCCCCCCTGCCGACACGCTGCCGGCATCCTGCCGACATCCCTGCCGACCTAGGACCCACGCTGCCCGCGCAGAACCTGGAGCGCTTCAACACCGCCCCCGCCCCCAAGGTCCACCGGACCCTCCTGACCTGCCTGCACAGCCCCCGCTGGGCCCACCGCGTCGCCGCCCACCGCCCCTATCCGGACGTGCCGTCCCTCCTGGCGGCGGCGGACGAGGCGACGTACGACCTGGGCCCCGAGGAACTCGCCGGGGCTCTGGCGGAAGAACCCCTGCCGAAGCTGCCCGCCCACACGTACGCGGCCGCCTCCACGGCCCTGAGCGCCGGCTACGCCGCCTATGAGGCCAGATTCGGCCACACCTTCGTCATCTGTCTGGACGGCACCGCCCCGGACGAGGCCCTGGACCGGGTCCTGCCGGCGATCCGGTCACGCCTGGCCAACGACCCCGAGGACGAGCGCGTCGTCGCCCGGGAGGAGCTGCGGAGGCTGGCGAACCGGCGACTTCTGGGCCTTCTGGGCGCCGCCACTGCGCCGTCCGTGCACCTTTGAGGACGAGTTCGATCACACGGGCGGACCCCCCGTAAGGCCCCCGCCAGCTCCTCGGTACGATACTGGGGGCCGGTGGACCGTACCCGGCCGGGCCCGACCGACAGTGAAGCCGGCGCGGCCCTAGTCCCCGCTCCCGGAGGGTTCTTCCGTGCCGGCTGGAACGCTGTACCGCGGCCGGGAAGGAATGTGGTCCTGGGTGGCTCACCGAGTCACCGGCGTCCTCATCTTCTTCTTCCTGTTCGTCCATGTGCTGGACACCGCACTCGTGCGTGTGTCTCCGGAGGCCTACGACAAGGTCGTGGCCACCTACAAGACGCCGATCGTCGCCCTGCTCGAATACGGCTTGGTCGCCGCCATCCTCTTCCACGCGCTCAACGGCCTGCGCGTCATCGCCGTCGACTTCTGGGCCAAGGGCGCCCGCTACCAGAAGCAGATGCTGTGGACCGTGGTCGGCGTCTGGGTCCTGCTCATGATCGGGGCGATCTACCCCGTCCTCGGCCATGCCGCTCGTGCAGTATTCGGGAGCTGACGCACATGTCCACCACTGAAACCACCGCTTCCGGCATCGGCCCGGTCGAGGGCGGCTCCGTCTACGGCGTGGACAACCCCGCCCCCCTCATCGAGGCCCCGCGTCAGCGCACCAAGAAGACCCCGAAGTCGACCCGGGGCAACTTCGAGATGTACGGCTGGCTGTTCATGCGCCTGTCCGGCATCGTCCTGGTCGTCCTCGTCCTCGGCCACCTGCTGATCCAGCTCGTCCTGGACGGCGGCGTCTCCAAGATCGGCTTCGCCTTCGTGGCGGGCCGCTGGGCCTCCCCGTGGTGGCAGGTCTGGGACCTCGCCATGCTGTGGCTGGCGATGCTGCACGGCGCCAACGGTCTGCGTACCGTCATCAACGACTACGCGGAGCGGGCCAACACCCGGCTGTGGCTGAAGGCACTGCTGTACACCGCCACGGTGTGGACCATCCTGCTGGGCACGCTGGTGATCTTCACCTTCGACCCGAACATCCGCTAGGCCCCGGGACCGAGGTATTTCTGATGAAGATCCACAAGTACGACACCGTCATCGTCGGCGCCGGCGGCGCCGGTATGCGGGCCGCCATCGAGGCGACCAAGCGCAGCCGCACCGCGGTCCTGACCAAGCTCTACCCCACCCGCTCCCACACGGGCGCCGCGCAGGGCGGCATGGCCGCCGCGCTGGCCAATGTGGAGGAGGACAACTGGGAGTGGCACACCTTCGACACGGTCAAGGGCGGTGACTACCTGGTCGACCAGGACGCCGCCGAGATCCTGGCGAAGGAGGCCATCGACTCCGTCCTCGACCTGGAGAAGATGGGCCTGCCGTTCAACCGGACGCCGAACGGGACGATCGACCAGCGGCGCTTCGGCGGGCACTCCCGCAACCACGGCGAGGCCCCGGTCCGCCGCTCCTGCTACGCGGCCGACCGCACCGGCCACATGATCCTCCAGACGCTGTACCAGAACTGCGTCAAGGAGGGCGTGGAGTTCTTCAACGAGTTCTACGTCCTGGACCAGCTCATCACCGAGGTCGACGGCGTCAAGAAGTCGGCCGGCGTGGTGGCGTACGAGCTGGCGACCGGCGAGATCCACCTCTTCCAGGCGAAGTCCGTGATCTACGCCTCCGGCGGCTGCGGCAAGTTCTTCCGCGTGACGTCCAACGCGCACACGCTGACCGGTGACGGCCAGGCGGCCGTGTACCGGCGCGGGCTGCCGCTGGAGGACATGGAGTTCTTCCAGTTCCACCCGACCGGCATCTGGCGCATGGGCATCCTGCTCACGGAGGGTGCCCGCGGTGAGGGCGGCATCCTGCGCAACAAGGACGGCGAGCGCTTCATGGAGAAGTACGCGCCGGTCATGAAGGACCTCGCCTCGCGCGACGTCGTCTCCCGCTCCATCTACACGGAGATCCGCGAGGGCCGCGGCTGCGGTCCCGAGGGCGACCACGTCTACCTGGACCTGACCCACCTGCCGCCGGAGCAGCTGGACGCCAAGCTGCCGGACATCACCGAGTTCGCGCGGACCTACCTGGGCATCGAGCCGTACACCGACCCGATCCCGATCCAGCCGACCGCGCACTACGCGATGGGCGGCATCCCGACCAACGTCCAGGGCGAGGTGCTCTCGGACAACAGCACGGTCGTGCCGGGCCTGTACGCGGCCGGCGAGGTCGCCTGCGTGTCCGTGCACGGCGCCAACCGCCTGGGCACCAACTCGCTGCTGGACATCAACGTGTTCGGCAAGCGGGCCGGCATCGCCGCCGCGGAGTACGCCGAGAAGGCCGACTTCGTGGAGCTGCCGGAGGACCCCGAGTCCCTCGTCGTCGAGCAGATCGAGCGGCTGCGGACCTCCACCGGCACCGAGCGGGTGGCGAACATCCGCCGGGAGCTCCAGGAGACCATGGACGCCAACGTCATGGTGTTCCGCACCGAGCAGACGATCAAGACGGCTGTCGAGAAGATCGCCGAGCTCCGGGAGCGCTACAAGAACGTGGCGATCCAGGACAAGGGCAAGCGGTTCAACACGGACCTCCTGGAGGCCATCGAGCTGGGCAACCTGCTGGACCTGGCCGAGGTCATGGCGATCTCCGCCCTGGCCCGCAAGGAGTCCCGCGGCGGTCACTACCGCGAGGACTACCCCAACCGCGACGACGTCAACTTCATGCGCCACACCATGGCGTACCGCGAGGTCGGCGCCGACGGGTCCGAAACCGTCCGTCTCGACTACAAGCCGGTCGTCCAGACCCGCTACCAGCCGATGGAGCGTAAGTACTGATGGCAACCCCCGTTCTGGACAAGGTGGAGGCGGAGTCCGCCGCTTCCCCCTACATCACCGTCACCTTCCGCGTCCGCCGGTTCAACCCGGAGGTCTCGGCCGAGGCGACCTGGGAAGACTTCCAGCTGGAGATCGACCCCAAGGAGCGCGTCCTCGACGGCCTGCACAAGATCAAGTGGGACCTCGACGGCACCCTGACCTTCCGTCGCTCCTGCGCGCACGGCATCTGCGGCTCGGACGCCATGCGGATCAACGGCAAGAACCGTCTGGCCTGCAAGACGCTGATCAAGGACATCAACCCCGAGAAGCCGATCACGGTCGAGCCCATCAAGGGCCTCACGGTCCTGAAGGACCTGGTCGTGGACATGGAGCCGTTCTTCCAGGCCTACCGGGACGTCATGCCGTTCCTGGTCACCAAGGAGACCAACGAGCCGACGCGGGAGCGCCTGCAGTCCGCCGAGGACCGCGCCCGCTTCGACGACACGACGAAGTGCATCCTGTGCGCGGCCTGCACCTCGTCCTGCCCGGTCTTCTGGAACGACGGCCAGTACTTCGGCCCGGCGGCCATCGTCAACGCCCACCGGTTCATCTTCGACAGCCGTGACGAGGCCGGTGAGCAGCGCCTGGAGATCCTGAACGACAAGGACGGCGTCTGGCGCTGCCGCACCACCTTCAACTGCACCGACGCCTGCCCGCGCGGCATCGAGGTGACGAAGGCGATCGCGGAGGTGAAGCGGGCGCTGATCACGCGCCGCTTCTGATCTTCCGCCGTACCTGACGCCGAGGGCCCCGTTCCGTCCGGAACGGGGCCCTCGGCGTGCTGTGCCCGGCCGCCGCCGGGTGCGCGGACGGGTCAGCCGCGCAGGACGCGACCGTCCTTGTCGGTGCGGTCGTTGCTCGTGAAGAAGAGGATGGCGTCGACCAGGGCCCAGATGCCCAGACCGCCGCAGGTCAGCAGCTGGGCGATGCCCACACCCACGGAACCGACGTAGAAGCGGCCGATACCCAGGCTTCCGAGGAAGAGCTGGAGGATGCCCGCGACGATCTTCGACTTGTCGGAGTACGGACGGCCCTGCGGGTCGTAGCCGTAGGGGGCGTCAGGGGTGGGGACAGTCATGACTGGTGCTCCTGGGGAGTGGTGAGAACACCCGGAGTGGGAACCTCCGGGGCCAGGGAGCCCGACTGCCTGCCCGGTCACACGGCATCCGTACGCGATTCCACGCGCGTCGATTGGATATGGCCGTCCCCCTGCGCGTTGGGAGCATAAAGATCCCGAAGGACGGCGCGGGAGGGGGTTCGAAGAAACGTTCCCGTTCCGTGATCAAATTCGGCCACATTGGCGGCATTTGGCGCCGCGCCCGACCCCGACCCGTCTGCCCTCGCCAGCGCCGTACACCCTCACCGACGCCGTTCCCCCTGCCCGGCGCCGCATCAACCGCCTCTGCCTCTAGACGACGTTGCGGACCACGGTCCACGCCACGGCCACCAGCAGCACCGCCGCCTGCGCCCGCGGGCTGAGCCGGGGGTGCCAGCGGCGCCCGCGCAGCCCCTCCAGGGCCCACTTGCCGAGCAGCGCCAGCGCGAACGGCGCGGCGAGCAGCAGCATCCTGTTGTCCAGCCAGGCCTGGGTGAGCCGACCGTGCATCAGGTCGTACACCATGCGCGTGCCGCCGCAGGCCGGGCAGAGCAGTCCGGTGACGTACCGGAAGGGGCACTGGGGCAGGACGTGGCCGGGCTGGTGCGGGTCGGTGACGTAGAGGTACCCGGCGCCCGCCACCCCGGCGCACAGCACCGCGAGCGGAGCCGCGGCCGGATGCCGCAGCAGCCGGCCGCGCACCGCGCCGGACACCGCGTCAGCCACGCAGGATCCGGCCCTGCGCGTCGGTGTTGTCGTTGCCGGTCAGCAGCATGATGCCGTCGATCAGGGACCAGATGCCGAACCCTCCACAGGTCAGGAGCTGGGCGATGCCGATCCCGACGTGGCCCATGTAGAAGCGGCCGATGCCGAGGGTGCCCAGGCTGAGCTGGAGGACACCGGCGACGATCTTCGACTTGTCGGAGTACGGGCGGCCGTAGGGGTCGTAGCCGTAGGGGGCGTTGGGGTCGTACTGCATGCCCGGGGGAGGCGGGTACGCGCCGGGAGGCGGGTAGCCACCGGGCGGCGGGTACGCGCCGGGCGGCGGGTAACCACCCGGGGGCGGCGGGTAGCCGCCGGGCTGCTGGTTGGGATACCCGTATCCCGGGGCCTGGTTGGGCTGCTGCGGCTGCTGCGGCTGCTCGGACACGTGGCTCCACTCTTCGACTGCCGACGAACTGACGGTCATATTGCAGGAAGAGCGGCCGAAGAGAAACATCGGGGTCCCGCTCGGCGCCCGGCCCGATCGAGTGACCCGGCTCCCTCTGCGCGCTCGGCCTCCCGGGCCGGGCGGATCCCGCACCTAATCTGATGGCATGTCAGATGACGAGTCGTACGAGCTGCTCGGGTTCGACAACGTCCTGCTGCCCGTGGGGAATCTGGGCGAGGCCGTGAGGTTCTACGAGTGGGCCGGGTTCGCGGTGGCGTTCCGTCTGGACGAGGCCGGCATCGCGCTGCTGAAGGTCGGGGGCGAGACGCCGGGGATCCTGCTGCGCGAGGAGACGTTCGGGCACCGTCCTCCGCCGTGGCCCTCACCGCGGGTATGGCTGGAGGTGCCGGACGCACGGGCCGCGGCGCGCGAGCTGACGAAGGCCGGGATCCCCCTGCTCGACGAGCCCTTCGCCGTGGCGACCGGCTGGACCGTCGAGATCGCCGACCCGTGGGGCAACGTCCTGGGCTTCACGGACTACGGCAAGCGGCCCGAGTTGGGACGCAGGCCCTGAGACGTCCGTCACCACCGGATACCCCCACCCCTGTATTGAACGCGTTCAAAAACAGGTCTAGAGTCACCCCTGCCAGCATTTTGAACGTGTTCAAAAGAAGGGGTGGGGGCATGGACCGCACGGTCATCGCCTACGTCATCTATCTGCTCGTCAGCATCGCCCTGACCGTCTGGGTGGCCCGCACGCTCAGCAGGAACGGGCGGATCTTCCTGGCCGACGTGCTGCACGGCGACGACAAGCTCGCCGACGCCGTGAACCACCTGCTGGTGGTCGGCTTCTACCTCGTCAACCTCGGCTTCGTCGCGCTGTACCTGAGCGGCGACCGGAGCATCGACGACACACGCGGCATCTTCGAGGCCCTGTCGACGAAGCTCGGCGTGGTGCTGCTGGTGCTCGGCGTGATGCATCTGGGCAACGTGTACGTGCTGAACCGGATCCGCCGCCGCGGGGTGCTGGAGCGCGAGCAGGTGCCGCCGGTCGCGCCGCAGGACTGGGCCGCCCCCTCGGCCGGGGCGTGAGCGCGGTGCCGGCCGCCGCCGGCCGGGACCGGGACCGGGACGCCTCCGTGCGCGTCCCGGTCCGCGGGCTGACCGTCCTGTACGACGCCGAGTGCGCGCTGTGTTCGTTCGTGCGCGACTGGCTCGCCGGGCAGTCGCAACTGGTGCCCCTGGAACTCCTCCCGGCGGGCTCCGAGCAGGCCGGAAGGCGTTTTCCGGGCCTCGACCACGGGGCCACCCTGGACGAGGTCACGGTCGTCGGCGACTCGGGCCAGGTCTACCGGGGCGCCGCCGCCTGGATCGTCGTCCTGTGGGCGCTGCGCGAGCACCGGCCGCTCGCCCACCGGCTCAGTACCCCGGCGGGCGCGCGGCTCGCCAGGGGCGCGGTGCTGGCGGCCGCCAAGTGGCGCGGCGGGCGGTGGGGCGGGGGTGCGTACCGGCGCGGGGACGGGTGGTCCTACGACCCGCGCCACGGCTGGACCTACGACCCGCCAGGCTGTGCCGGCGGCGCCTGCGCCACTGGCTAGGCTCTGTCCGTGCCCGCGAAGAACGACGACGGCCCCGATGAGGGCGTGCCCGCCAGCAAGTCCGAGCAGACCCGCGCGCTCATCCTGGAGACGGCCATGCGGCTGTTCCAGGAGCGCGGCTACGACAAGACGACCATGCGGGCCATCGCCAAGGAGGCCGGGGTCTCCGTCGGCAACGCCTACTACTACTTCGAGGGCAAGGAACACCTGATCCAGGGCTTCTACGACCGGATCGCCGCCGAGCAGCGGGAAGCGGTCCGGGAGGTCCTGGCCCGGGAGAACGACCTGGAGGCCCGGCTGGCGGGCGTGCTGACGGCGTGGCTGGACATCGCCACGCCGTACCACGAGTTCGCGGTGCAGTTCTTCAAGAACGCCGCCGACCCCGACAGCCCGCTCAGCCCCTTCTCCCCCGAGTCGGAGCACGCGCGCGCGGAGGCCATCGACATCCACAAGGAGGTGCTGCACGGCGCGCGGACCAAGGTCCCGGCGGACCTTCGGGAGGTGCTGCCCGAGCTGATGTGGCTCTCCCAGATGGGGCTCGTCCTGTACTGGGTCTTCGACCGCACCGAGGGCCGCGAACGCAGCTACCGGCTGGCCGAGCGGGGCGCGCGGCTCACCGCCCGCGGGGTGTCCCTGGCCCGCTTCCGGGTCCTGCGCCCCCTGGTGCACGAGGTGCACGACCTGTTCACGGACTTCCTCCCGGGCATGACCCGGATGCTGCCGGACCCGGGGGGCAGGGAGCGGGACTGATCACCGCCCCGGGTGGCACACCGGGATCACCGGGGGTGCCGAGGTCGCCACCCTCCCCGCCGCCATCGGGGCCAAGGTTGTCCTCGATGTCGACGGGATCCTCAAGGCCGGGGAGAAGAGGGCTACTTGACCGCGTCCACCTCGTCCTCCGTCAGTTCCACGTCGTGGACCAGGGGGCCGTCGGTCACGACGACGTGGCGGGCGCGGGAGCCGTAGGGCGATGCCGTGGCGGCGAGCAGGTAGGTGCCCGGGCCCGGTACCGCGACGATGTACGAGCCGTCGGCCAGGGACGTCACCCGGTCCAGTTGCCGGCCGCCCTTGGACAGCAGGGTCACGGCCGCGCCGTGGACGGGCTGGCCCTTCTCGGTGCGGATGAAGCCGTGGACCACCGAAGCGGGGCCCGGCTGCCGCGGGACCGGCGCCTCCTCGGGCTCCTCCTCCTTCGCTTCCACCGCCAGATGCGGCAGGCGGCGCTCCAGCCAGGCCGGCAGCCACCAGTTGGCCCTGCCGAACAGATGCATCGCCGCCGGCACCAGTGCCGTCCGCAGCACGAACGCGTCCAGCGCGACCGCCGCCGCCAGGCCGACACCCGCCATCGACGCGCCCTGGTTTCCGCTGAGGACGAAGGCGAGGAAGACGCAGACCATGATCAGGGCCGCGGAGTTGATGACCCGGCTGGTCTCGGCGAGGCCCACGCGGACCGCACGCGCGTTGTCCCGGGTGTGCACCCACTCCTCGTGCATCCGGCTCACCAGGAAGACCTGGTAGTCCATCGACAGGCCGAACAGCAGGGACAGCATGATGACCGGCAGGAACGCCTGGATCGGTCCCTCCTTGCCGAGGCCGAGCAGGTCCAGGCCCCAGCCCCACTGGTAGATCGCCACGAGGACGCCGAAGGACGCGGCGGCGGCGACCAGGTTCATCACGGCCGCCGTCAGCGGCACCAGCAGCGAGCGGAAGGCGACCAGCAGGAGCAGGAAGCCGAGGCCGACGATGGTCGCGACGAAGACCGGCAGACGGTCGCCCGTGACGGAGGCGAAGTCCTTCGAGACCGCCGTGACCCCGCCGACGTGCGCCCGCGCCCCCGCCTCGGGGATCACCTCGTCGCGCAGGGTGTCGATGAGCCGGTCCGTCCGCTCGGACTGCGGCGAGGTGGTCGGGACGACCTGGATGACGGTGACGCCGTGCGCGGGCGGCAGCGCGGCCACCCGGACCACCCCGCGGGTCCCGGCGATGCCCTTGACCAGCGCGGTGGTGTCACCGTCGGTGGAGACCACCTGGAGCGGCCCGTTGAAGCCGGGTCCGAAGCCCTCGGCCAGCAGGTCGTACGCCTTGCGGGTCGTCGTCGAGGCGTCGTCGTTGCCCTGGTCGGTGGCGCCCAGCCGCAGCGACAGCACCGGCAGCGCGAGCAGGGCCATGACGACCAGCGCGAGGCCCGCGATCCAGCCGGGACGCCTCTGCACCGTGCCCGACCAGCGTGCCGCGAGCGTGCTCGCCCGCTCGTCCCGGGAGGGGCCCCCGGCCGCGAGCCGACGCCGCTGGCGCCGGCTGAGCACCCGCGGCCCGAGGAATCCGAGCAGCGCCGGCAGCAGGGTGACGGCCGCGAACACGCTCAGCACCACGGTGAGCGAGGTGCCGATGACCACGCCGTCCAGGAAGCGCAGGTTCGTCACCAGCATCCCGGCGAGCGCGATGCACACCGTGCCGCCCGCGAACAGCACCGCCCGGCCCGAGGTGTTGAGAGCGACGACCGCCGACTCCTCCGGTTCCAGACCGCGCAGCAGTCCGCGCCGGTGCCGGGTAACGATGAACAGCGCGTAGTCAATGCCCACACCGAGGCCGATCAGCGAGGCAAGCAGCGGAGCGATGTCGGGCACGTCCGTGACATGACTGATCATCTGGGTGGAGAACAGGCCGATGCCGACGCCGAAGACCGCCACGGCGATCGGCAGGAGCATCGCGAAGAGCGAGCCGAAGGCGAGGAACAGCACGACCGCCGCCGCCGCGAGGCCGACCAGCTCGGACAGACCCGTGGGCGGCTGCTGGATCCGGGTGATCGCCTGGCCGCCCAACTCCACCCGCAGGCCGCCGCGTTCGGCCGCCTGCGCGGTGTCGACGACGTCCCGCACGAGTTGCTCGGGCACCGCGTTCGCCCGCTCGGTGAAGGTGAGCTGCGCGTACGCGATCGTCCCGTCGCGGCTGATCTGCGCCGCGCCCCGGGCGCCCGTGTACGGGCTGCTGACCGCGCCCACCCCCGGCATCCGGCCGATCTCCGCCAGGGCGGGCTCGATCCGGGCGCGCACCGACGCGTCCCGGACCGACCCCTCGTCGACCTTCCACACCACCGTGTCGGTGTCGCCCGCGGCCTTCGGGAACGCCTTCTCCATCAGGTCGTACGCGGCCTTGGAGTCCGTGTCCGGCAGGGAGAAGACGTTCGCGTAGGCCGTGCCCCCTGCGGACGCCCCCACGCCCGCCCCGACCAGTGCCACCACCCACAGCAACAGGACCAGCAGCCGGTGCCGGTAGCACCACCGCGCCAATGTCGTCACGCTCTACGCTCCTTCATCCGGGTCCCCCGGGTCCTGGGACACCAGCATCCGCAGCGGCGGGCGCGGACGGGCACACGCCGCCGCGACTCTCAAGGAACTCCAAAGCACCCGCGGCCCCGCCGCCGGTCCCGCCGCGGATACTGGGGACATGACCGTCAACGAGGCAGCGCACGAAGGGGCGACGGTCCTCGTCGTCGAGGACGAGGAGTCCATCGCGGACGTCCTCGCCATCGCCCTGCGCTACCACCGCTTCCAGGTGATGACCGCGGGCACGGTCCGCGAGGCGTGCGCGCTCGCCGAACGCACCCGGCCCGACGTGGCCCTGCTCGACGTGATACTGCCGGACGGGGACGGCCGGGCGCTGGGCCGCGAGCTGCGCACCCGCTGCCCGGACCTGGCGCTGGTCTTCGTCACCGCGCGGGACGCGCCCACGGAGATCGTCGGCGCGCTCGGCTTCGGCGACGACTACATCACCAAGCCGTTCCACATCGACGAGGTCGTCGCCCGCGTACGGGCCGTGCTGCGCCGCACCCGCCCCGCCGACGTCCTCCCGCAGCGCCCGCCGCTGCGCTACGGCGACCTGGAGCTGGACGAGACGACGTACTCCGCGCACCGCGCGGGCCGTGCGGTCGAGCTCACCCCCACCGAGTACGCGCTGCTGCGCTTCCTGGTGCGCAACGGCGGCCGGATCGTGCCCAAGGAGCAACTCCTCAGGCACGTCTGGCAGTACGAGCACACACCGCCCGAGTCGACCGTCGTCGAGACCTACATCAGCTATCTGCGCCGCAAGCTGGACACGCTCGGACCGCCGCTGATCACGACCCGGCGGGGCGTGGGATACGGGCTGGCATGAGGCCGCGCAGACCGCGTCCGCGGCGCCGCCGGCACGGCGTCCACTCCCTGCGCGGCAAGCTGACCCTGGCGAACGTCGGGCTGCTGGCCGTGGGTGTCGTGGTGGCGACCGCCGCGAGCCTGATGGGCATGCGGCACTACCTGCTCGGCCAGATCGACACCCAGCTGATCAAGACCCGTGAGTCCGTGGCGGACTCCCGGCTCACCATGCGGCAGATCGACTCGCTGGCCGCGCTGACCCTCATCCGGGACCATTTCGTACAGCCCACCGTCAACACGCCGCGGCCGGAGTCCGTCTTCACCGCCGTCGGCAGCGGCGGTGAGGCCGTGCCCATCGCCGGTTTCGCGCCGACCGGCGCCCAGCGGGCCCTGGCCGCCGCGATCGGCGACCCGCGCGCGCTCGCCGCCGACCCCGCACCGCACGAGGTGACACTGCACGGCGCCACCTACCGGGCGACCTCCGCCCGTCTGACCGACGGCAACTACCTGGTGTTCGCCACCTCCACCGACGCGCTGCACCAGGGCATCGCCAAGGCCCTCAGGCTGGACCTGGGCGTCGGCACGCTGCTGCTGGCGCTGCTCGCCTGCCTGACGATGTTCAGCGTGCGCCGCCGGATGCGGCCGCTGGAGGACATGGTGGAGACCTCCTCGGCCATCGCCGAGGGCGACCTGACCCGGCGTGTGCCCTCCAGTCACCATCCCACCCAGGAGGTGGAGCAGCTGCGCGTCGCGCTGAACTCCATGCTGCACCAGGTGGAGTCGGCGTACCGAACGCGCGAGCGCAGCGCCGCCCAGCTGCGCCGCTTCGTCGCCGACGCCTCGCACGAGCTGCGCACCCCGCTGTCGGCGATACGCGGCTACCTCCAGCTGTACGACAAGGGGATGCTGACCGAGCCGGGCGAGCGCAGGCGCGCCTGGGACCGGATGAACGCCGAGGTGGACCGGATGGGGCGGCTCGTCGACGAACTGCTCACCCTGGCCCGCCTGGACCAGCGGCCTCGGTTGCGGCCGCGGAACGTCGACGTCGTCCGGCTGGTGCGGGACGCCGCCGAGGACCTGCGCGCACAGCAGCCGGAGCGGCCCGTGACGGTCGGCGCCGAGGGCGTCCTCCTCGTGCACGCCGACGAGTCGGGGCTGCGGCAGGTGCTCGGCAACCTGGTGGCCAACGTGCGCGTCCACACGCCCGCCGACGTTCCGGTGCGGCTCACGGCGGAGCGCGCCGACGGTGTCGTACGGCTGTGTGTGCGGGACAAGGGGCCGGGGCTGGCCGAGGAGGACGCGGCGCGTGTCTTCGACCGCTTCTTCCGCGCGGGCGGCGGCGCGGGCAGCGGCCTCGGCATGGCCATCGTCCAGGGGGTGGCCGAAGCACACGGCGGGCAGGTGGCCGTCCACACGCACCCCGGTGAGGGGTTCGCGGTGACGGTCACGCTGCCCGCGCGGGACCGGTCGTAGCGGTCAGATCCAGTCGAGCTTCCAGAGCCGGAAGCTGCCCGAACCGTCCGACAGGTACTGGCTGCCGCCGACGTCCACGCTGCTGACCACGTACTCCTTGCGCTGCCACAGCGGGATCAGCGGCACGTCGTGCGCGACTTCCGTCTGCAGGGTGCGGAAGTCCGCGGCGATCCGACCGCGGTCGGCGAACTGCTGGGTGTCCCGGATGAGGTTGTCGACGGTCTTGCTGCTGTAGCCGGTGTTCATGGAGCTGCCGGTGCCGACGAGCGGGGAGCCGAAGGTGTCCGGGTCCGGGTAGTCGGCTACCCAGCCGACCGCGTACGCGTCGAGCTCGCCGCCCGCCCAGAGCTTCTGGAAGTCGGACCACTCGTAGCCCTTGGTGTCGACCTTGAACAGGCCGCTCGCCTCCAGCTGCCGCTTGAGCTCGGCGGCCTCCTCTGCGGCGGCGCCGCCCTTGCGGTAGGCGTAGGTGAAGCGCACCGGGATCGACACGCCGGCCTCGGTCAGCAGCTCGCGGGCCTTCTGGGCGTCCTGCGCCGGGTAGGCGTCGAAGAACGCCGTGTTGTGGCCCGTGATGCCGGCCGGGATCAGCGAGTACAGCGCGTCCACGGTCCCGTCGTACACGGTGTTGGTCAGCTGCTCGCGGTTGATCAGCCATGCGATGGCCCGCCGGACACGGACGTCGTGCAGCGGAGAGGAGGCACGGGTGTTGAGGTAGAGGTTGCGGGTCTCGGAGCTTTCGGAGACCGACATGCGCAGCTTGGGATCGCTCGGGCTGAGTCCGGCGAGGACCTTGGGGGGCAGCGTGCGGGTGGCGACGTCGACCTGCCTGTCGTTCCAGGCCTTGTCGAGCGTGGCCGCGTCGTCGTAGTAACGCAGCTCGACCGGTCGCCCGGCACTGCTGATGGAGCCCTTGTACGAGCCGTTCGGTGCCAGTACCGCGCTCTTGTCCTTGGCGTAGCCCTTCAGCTCGTACGGCCCGGTGCCGTCCACCGCGGTGCCGGTGCGCAGCCCGTTGCTCGGGTAGCGCGTGTGATCGACGATGGAGCCGACGCCCGTGGCCACCTTCAGGGGGAAGGTGGCGTCCGGCGTCGACAGGTGGAAGGTGACAGTCATGCCGTCGTCCTCCACCGAGCCGAGGGTGGAGAGCAGCGGAGCCGGACCGACGTCGGAGTTGACCTTCTTGATGCGGTCGAAGGAGAACTTCACGTCCTCGGCGGTCATCGTGCGCCCGCTGGGGAACGTGATGCCCTCGCGCAGTTCGCAGCGGTAGGTGCGCAGTCCGCCGCCGACGAAGCCGCAGCTCTTGGCCGCGTCCGGCACGGGTTGGACACCGCCCGGCTCGAAGGCCAGCAGGGACTGGAACACGTTGCTGAACAGTGCCCAGGAGCCCGCGTCGTACGCTCCCGCCGGATCCAGTGACGTGACGGCGTCCGTCGTACCCACGACGATCGCGTTGTTCTTGTCGTCCTTCGACGGCAGCAACTGCCAGCCGCCCACCCCCACGATCGCCAGCACGAGCAGCGTCGTGAGGATCCGCATGCGAACCGATCGCACCCGTACCCTCCCCAGACCCCTTTTGGGCCTTTCTGCATATGCCACACACCTGAGTGGCGCCGTTACCTAATCACACGCTTTTCGCCACGGGGAAGCCGGGTCTGGGGAGAATGCGAAGAAGTTACGAAGACTTGTTGTTCGAGTGCTTCGGGGGTGGTTCCGGGACTCTAGTGCCGCGGCAGGCAACGTTTGCCCGTGAAGGAGCGGCGTCCGGTGCGTGCTTGGGGGAGTGCCGGCCGGAAGCCCTCGTACTGGACGTACTTGGGCTTTCGGCCGGTGCGGTGAGTGGGGGTCCCCCCTGCTCGAAGAGCTCGGGGGAGCGTGCCGGACGTGCGACGGGGGCGAACGTTGTCTGTCGGGGCACTAGGCCTGCTTCGAGGCGAGCTGGACGACGGTGATGTCGGAGGGGGCGCCGACCCTTGTCGGCGGGCCCCACGCGCCCGCGCCGCGGCTGACGTACAACTGGGTGTCGCCGTAGCGCTCCAGGCCCGCGACGGTCGGGTTGGCGGCGGCCGCGAGGAGGCTGCCGGGCCAGAGCTGGCCGCCGTGGGTGTGGCCGGAGAGCTGGAGGTCGACACCGTGCCGGACGGCCTCGTGGATCTGCACCGGCTGGTGGGCGAGCAGCACGCACGCGCGTGCCGTGTCGCGGTCGCCGAGCGCCCGCTCGAAGTCGGGGCCCTGCCCCTCGCTCTCGCCCCGTACGTCGTTGACGCCGGCCAGGTCGAAGGCAGGCAGCTCGGTGCGCGCGTTCTCCAGGGGGTGCAGGCCGAGGCGCCGCACCTCCTCCACCCACTGCTCGGCACCGGAGAAGTACTCGTGGTTGCCCGTGACGAAGTACGCCCCGTGCCGAGCCCGGAGCCCGGCCAGCGGTGCCGCCGCGGGCCCGAGGTCCTTCACACTGCCGTCCACCAGGTCCCCGACGACGGCGATGAGGTCCGGCTGGGTCGCGTTGACCGTGTCGACGACCTTCTGCGCGAAGCCGCGTCCGAGGACGGGACCGAGGTGGACATCGCTGACGACGGCGATCCGGAACCCGTGCGCCGCCCGGGGCAGTTTCGCCAGCGGCACGGTGACCCGCTTCACCCGCGGCCCGCGCAGCACCCCGTAGGTCCCGTGGCCGACGGTCCCCAGGGCGACGGCGGCGGCGCCTCCGGCGACCACCCGCGACACGAACAGCCGCCGGCTGGGAAGGTCGCGCGGGGACGGCGACGCGGCCTCCGCGGGCGGAACCGGACGGCCGGGGGCCGGTGGGGCCTCGGGCTCGGCGGGACCGGCGGCCGCCGTCTTCGCCTCGCCCACCACCAGACGACAGGAACCGGACTGCGTCCCGACGGCGGGGAGCGGCACGCGGCCGAGCACCGGCTCGGCGGCGGGCGACGGCTCCGCGGCGGAGGGTGACTCGCGGACGGAGGGCGGCTCGTGGGCGGACCCCGGCTCGTCAGCGGTCCACGCCCCGCGGACGGGCGCCTGCGCGACGGGGAGCGGGCCTTCCGGATCGGGGGCGGGCTCCGGAGCGCGGGCGGGCAGGAGACGGCGCAGGACCGGGCGGAGGGGTTCGGTCGCCAGGGTGGCCAGCAACAGGTACAGCGTCAGGGCGAGCCAGAGGAAGCCGGGCCAGGCCAGGGTGCGCTGGAGCCAGAAGGGGGCCCCGGCGCGTTCGGCGACGAGGGCCCCGACGGCCAGGAGCCAGCCCCCGGCGATCAGGACCACGCCCGCGCGCCGCACCGGACCGGGACCGCGGGTGGTGTCGCGGAACAGGCGGCGCCACAGGTACCAGTTGGCCGCCACCACCCCGGTGACCACGAGCAGCGCCACGAGCACGAAGACGACCACCATGCCGTCTGTTCCTTCCGCCTGTTGCCTGTGCCGGCCTTTGCCCCTGCCCAAGGCCCCGTGGAGCTGTCCGGAACGCTATGACGTCCGGCGCAGTGCCCGCAGTCCGCGCAACCCGATGACCCCGATGACCGTCCCCAATACGAAGGAGACGACGGCGAGCGCCAGGTGCACCCAGAAGTACGCCGTCGGTTGCCCGTGGTCGAACGCGAGACCACTGCCGTCCTTGACGAGATTCTTGACGAAAGTGACCCAGATGACCCAGCTCCACACCCCGAAGGCGAGCAGGAACCAGGAGACGGGGCGGCTGAGCTTCATACGTTCAGTATCGCTGCCCGGGGCCCGGCTCCGCGTCCGGGGTGGGAGGCCGGGAGGGACGTCACTGCCCGCGCCCTGTACGTTTCCGACCGTGCCCGCACCCAATAAGATCATCAGTCGATCGCCGATGGTCGCTGCTGCCACCGCGCTGTCTGCGTTGTCCGTGTTGTCCGTTCCGCTGACCGCACCCGCCGCCCTCGCAGCACCGGCCCCGTCGGCCGCGCCCCCGGCCCGGATGTCCACGGTGGGCGGCGCCCGCCTGGGACTGCCCGGCGCACAGGTCGACCTGGGCGACGGCGCGCCCGTGCTGCCCAAGGACCTCTCCGCGCGCTCCTGGATCGTGGCCGACGCCGAGTCCGGCGCGGTGCTCGCCGCGCACAACGCGCACTGGCGGCTGCCTCCGGCCAGCACGCTGAAGATGCTCTTCGCCGACACCGTGCTGCCGAAGTTCCCCCGGACGCAGACGCACAAGGTGACCCCGGCCGATCTGGCCGATGTGGGCGCCGGGTCCAGCCTGGTCGGCATCAAGGAGAAGGAGACCTACACGGTCCACGACCTGTGGCTGGGCGTCTTCCTGCGCTCCGGCAACGACGCCGTGCACGTGCTGTCCGCGATGAACGGCGGCATAAAACCGACCGTGGACGACATGAACGCGCACGCGCAGGAACTCCAGGCGCTCGACACGAACGTGATGAGCCCCGACGGATACGACGCCAAGGGCCAGGTCTCGTCGGCGTACGACCTCACGCTGTTCGCCCGCTCGGGGATGCAGAAGAAGGACTTCCGCGAGTACTGCTCGACCGTGCGGGCGTCGTTCCCGGGCGAGACGAAGAAGAACAAGAAGGGCAAGACCTCCCGCGGCTCCTTCGAGATCCAGAACACCAACCGGCTGCTGAGCGGCGACTACGACGTCTCGGTCTACCAGGGCATCGCGGGCGTGAAGAACGGCAACACCACCCACGCGGGAGCCACCTTCACCGGAGTCGCCGAGCGCGACGGCAGGGTGCTGCTCGTGACCGTGATGAACCCGGAGAAGAAGGACCACAACGAGGTCTACAAGGAGACCGCCAAGCTCTTCGACTGGGGCTTCGCCGCCCTGGACAAGGCGCGCCCGGTGGGCGAACTCGTGCCGCCGAGGAGCGCCGCCGAGGCGAAGAGCCGGCCGGGCACCGGGCCCTCCGCGGGCCGGGCCGACGGCGGCGCGTCCCCCGCGGCCGAGGCGAGCGTGTCCGTCAGGAACGGCTCCACCGGAGTGGGGATCGCCCTCGGGGTCGCCGGCGGCGCGCTGGTGCTGCTCGCGGCCGGCGTCTTCCTGGTCAACCGCCGCTGGCCGCTGCCGGACCTGATGCGCCGCCGGACCCGCCCCTGAGATCGACGGCCCGGCCGTCGTCGCCCCCGTCCTCGCCGGGCGCACCGCTCCCCTCGCCCGTACCGCTCTGCGTCGCCGTCCAGGCGGCGCAGTACAGGACCAGCCTGGACGTGAAGTTGATCCACAGCAGCAGGGCGACGGGTACCCCGAAGGCGCCGTACATGCTCTTGGCCGCCACCCCCTGGATGTAGCCGCTCAGCAGCAGCTTCAGCAGTTCGAAGCCGACCGCGCCGAGCAGTGCGGCGACCAGCAGCCGGTGGCGTGGCGGCTCGACGCCGGGCAGCAGGGTGAGGACGTACAGCAGCACCAGGAAGTCGGCCAGTACGGCGACCGCGAACGCGATGATCCGCAACAGGAGGCTGCCCCAGCCCTGTTCGGCGAGCCCGATATGCCGGGAGAGATAGCCGACGGCGGCCGAGGCGACGGTGGACACGGCGAGCGTGACCAGCAGCGCGCCGCCGAGGCCGATCAGGACACCCGCGTCCTTCACCTTGCTCATCAGCGGGTTCTCCTCCGGGTCCGGCAGTTCCCAGACCGCACGCAGGCAGTCCCGCATCTGGCCGACCCAGTTGACGCCGGTCAGCAGCAGGGCGGCACCGGCGATGAGCCCGACCGTCCCGGCGTTCTGCACCAGGGCACTGATGTCCAACTGCCGACCCAGGCCCGGGAACTGCTGGGCGATCTTGTCCTGGAGCGTGTGCTGCCGCTGCGGACTGAGCGTGGCGGCGCCGATCGCGGCGGCCACCGTCAGCAGCGGGAACAGCGCGACGAAGCTGATGAACGTCATGGCGGCGGCCAGTCGCGACCACTTGACCCGGTCCAGACGCTCGTACGACCGCCACGCGTGCGTGGTCATCAGGCGGGCCACCCACGGCCCGACGACGGGAAGCTTCTTCAGCCAGTCCATGATCGGACTGTGCCCGCTCGGCGGCCACGTGAACACCGCGTTTCTGCGCCAAAACACGCATAACCGGACGATACAGTCGTCTGCCGTGAAGGATGCCTCCGGTCGTCTCCCCCGGTCCGTGCTCGTGCTCGGCGGCACATCCGAGATCGCCCTGGCCACCGTGCGCCGCCTGATCGCGCGCCGCACCCGCACCGTGTGGCTGGCGGGCCGCCCGTCACCGGCCCTGGAGGAGGCCGCCGCGCACCTGCGCGGCCTGGGCGCGGAGGTGCGCACCGCCCCCTTCGACGCGCTCGACTGCGCGTCCCACGAGACCGTCATCGGCAAGGTCTTCGCCGAGGGCCGTATCGACATGGTGCTGCTGGCCTTCGGCGTCCTCGGCGACCAGGCGTACGACGAACGGGCGCCGCTGAACGCGGTCCGGGTCGCGCAGACCAACTACACGGGGGCGGTGTCCGCGGGGCTGGTGGCCGGGCAGGCGCTGCAGAACCAGGGGCACGGCTCGCTGGTGGTGCTCTCCGCGGCCGCCGGCGAACGCGCGCGCCGCGCGGACTTCATCTACGGCTCCAGCAAGGCCGGTCTGGACACCTTCACCCAGGGCCTGGGCGACGCGCTGTACGGCACCGGGGTGCACGTCATGGTCGTACGCCCCGGGTTCGTGCGCTCCAGGGCGACCGCCGGCCGCGAGGCCGAACCCTTCACCGTCACCCCGGAGCAGGTCGCCACCGCCGTCGAACTCGGCCTGCGCAGACGCTCGGAGACGGTGTGGGTGCCCGGTGTGCTCCGGGTGGTGACGTCCGTACTGCGGCATCTGCCGCGCGCGGTCTTCCGGCGGCTGCCGCTGTAGCCGCCGCTTCCGCACCGCCTGTTCGCCGCCGGGGCGGGCCCGTCCCTACCGGGCGGCATGCCTACCGGGGAGCGGCGTGCCTACCGGGTGGGCAGCGTGCCGCGGTCCACGGCGGCCGCCTGCGGGGGCACCACGGTACTGCCGCCGAAACCGAACTCCCGCAGTTTGCGCCACACCCCGTCGGCGCCCTGCTCGTGCAGGGCGAATCCGGTGCACGGCCACTCGGCCTCGTACCCGGCGAGCTCCTCGAAGGCGCGGTCCATCGCCGCGTCGTCGATGCCGTGCGCCACCGTCACATGCGGGTGGTAGGGGAACTGGAGTTCGCGTGCCACGGGCCCGGAGGCGTCGCGGACCTGCTTCTGCAGCCACGTGCACACCTCGGCGCCCTCGACGACCCGTACGTAGACCACCGGGGACAGCGGCCGGAAGGTGTCCGTGCCGGACAGCCGCATGGTGAAGGGGCGCCCGACCGCCGCCACCTCCGTCAGATGGGCTTCGACGGCCGGCAGCTCCGCGGAGTCGACCTCCGTCGGCGGCAGCAGGGTGACGTGCGTGGGGATGCCGTGAGCCGCGGCGTCGCCGAAGCCCGCGCGCCGCTGCTGGAGCAGGCTGCCGTGGGGCTCCGGGACCGCGATCGACACGCCGATCGTTACGGTCCCCACGTCGTCTCCTTCCTCGTGCCGGATGGGTTTTCTGTTTCGTTCTCAGCCGTTTCGTCACCGCCGTCCGGCTATGACTGTACGACCACGGCACCGTTGTGGGCAGGCGCAGCCACAGTGATGTACAGCGCTCTGCCCGGCGGTACGCGTGTGCGGTGGTGCGCCTCAGTGCTTGGCGGGCAGGAAACCCACCCGGTCGTACGCCTGGGAGAGGGTCTCCGCGGCGACCGTGCGCGCCTTCTCCGCGCCCTTGGCCAGGATCGAGTCCAGGGTCTCCGGGTCGTCCAGGTACTGCTGGGTCCGCTCCCGGAACGGCGTCACGAACTCGACCATGACCTCGGCGAGGTCCGTCTTGAGCGCACCGTAGCCCTTGCCGGCGTACTTCTCCTCCAGTTCGCCGATACCCGCCCCGGTCAGCGTCGAATAGATCGTCAGGAGGTTGCTGACGCCCGCCTTGGTCTCCGGGTCGTAGCGGACGACGGTGTCGGTGTCCGTGACCGCGCTCTTGACCTTCTTGGCGGTGGCCTTCGGGTCGTCGAGCAGGTTGACCAGGCCCTTCGGCGTGGACGCCGACTTGCTCATCTTGATCGTCGGGTCCTGGAGGTCGTAGATCTTCGCCGTCTCCTTGAGGATGTACGCGCCCGGGACGGTGAAGGTCTGGCCGAAGCGGCCGTTGAAACGCTCGGCGAGGTCGCGGGTGAGCTCGATGTGCTGGCGCTGGTCCTCGCCGACCGGCACCTCGTTGGCCTGGTAGAGCAGGATGTCGGCGACCTGGAGGATCGGGTACGTGAACAGGCCGACGGAGGTCCGGTCGGCGCCCTGCTTGAGGGACTTGTCCTTGAACTGGGTCATGCGGCCGGCCTCGCCGAAGCCGGTGAGGCAGTTCATGACCCAGGCGAGCTGGGCGTGCTCGGGGACGTGGCTCTGGACGAACAGCGTGCAGCGGGCCGGGTCCAGCCCGGCGGCCAGGAGCTGGGCGGCGGCGAGCCGGGTGTTGGCACGCAGCTCGGCCGGGTCCTGCGGGACCGTGATCGCGTGCAGGTCGACGACCATGTAGAAGGCGTCGTGGGTCTCCTGAAGGGCCACCCACTGACGGACGGCGCCGAGGTAGTTGCCGAGGTGGAACGATCCGGCCGTGGGCTGGATTCCGGAGAGCACGCGGGGTCGGTCAGTCGCCATGCTCACCATTCTCTCAGGTACGGGGGCCCGATCCGGAACCGGCTGGAAACAGGTGGGAACCGAATCGTCCCGCGCGGTGTAACAAGGGTGTGAGAACGCGGGAGGGGGGCCGCATCGTCGATGAGGCCGCGGTGATCGCACGCGTACGCGCCGGAGAGCCGGAGGCGTACGCGGAACTGGTGCGGGCCCATACGGGCATCGCGCTCAGGGCGGCCACCGCGCTCGGGGCGGGGGCGGACGCGGAGGACGTGGTGCAGCAGGCCTTCGTCAAGGCGTACTGCGCCCTGGGCCGGTTCAGGGACGGCTCGGCCTTCAAGCCGTGGCTGCTGTCGATCGTGGCCAATGAGACGAGGAACACAGTGCGCGCCGCGGCCCGGCGGCGCACGCTCGTCGGCCGGGAGGCGGCGTTCGCGGAGGCCGAGCCGCTGATACCGGAGTCGGCGGACCCCGCGGTGGCGACGCTGCGCACGGAGCGCCGCGCCGCCCTGCTGGCCGCGCTGGAACAGCTGAGCGAGGAGCACCGCCTGGTCGTCACCTACCGCTATCTGCTGGAGATGGACGAGTCGGAGACCGCCCAGGCCCTGGGCTGGCCCCGCGGCACGGTGAAGTCCCGTCTCAACCGCGCCCTGCGCAAGCTGGGCCGGCTGCTGCCGGATGTCCGGACCCAGTCCCGGGAAGGAGGTGAGGAGCGTGCGTGAGCAGGAGGGGGCGGGAACCCCCGGGCTGCCGGAGGAGCTGCGGGCGCTCGGGCGGTCGCTGGACGCGCCCGGGGCGGCGGGGCCGGCGGGTCCGGAGGCGGGACCCGAGTCGATGGTGGAGCGGGTGCTTCAGCAGATACTGGCCGATCAGGTGCCGGTCCCGGTGGCCGAGCCGACGGGTGCCGGTGAGCGGCTGCGGGCGGTGCGGCGCTGGACGCGGACGCGATGGCGTGCGCTGACGGCGGCCCTGTGCGGTCTGCTGACGGTCCTCGCGCTCACTCCCCCGGTGCGGGCGGCGGTCCTCGACTGGTTCGGCTTCGCCGGCGTCGAGGTGCGGTACGACCCGTCGGCGGTGCCCTCGCCCGGCGCCGAGGTCCCCGGTTGCGGCCGGTCGCTGTCCCTGGAGCAGGCCCGGCGGCAGGCGGGCTTCGAGCCCCTGGTGCCGGACGCGCTCGGCGTGCCGGACGCGGTGACGGTGACCGACGAGCCGCGGGGGCGGTTCCTGGTGACCCTGTGCTGGCACGAACAGGGGCGGACGATACGGCTCGACGAGTTCCCGCAGCGGCTGGACGTCAGCTTCGCCAAGAGCCTGCGGGAACCACCGGAGTGGATCACGCTGGACACGCCGTCGGCCGATGGTGTCCAGGACACCGCCCTGTGGTTCCCGAGGCCGCATCTGCTCAGCTTCTGGCTGATGGACGCCGAAGGCCATCGCTTCACCCGGAGCAAGAGGACCGCCGGTCCGACGCTGCTGTGGATGCACGGGAGGGGCGACGACACCGTGACGCTCCGGCTGGAGGGAGTGGCGTCGAAGGCGCGCGCGACGCGGATCGCCCGGTCGGGCGTGCTGGAGTCCGGGACTTCCGGGCGGCCTTCGCCCTAGGTGTGCTGATCGGACAGGTTGGTGACGCGGGGTGGGAACCCGGGCGGGCCGGGCGGTGTACCAGAAGTGATGCGCGGCCCGGGGCGGGCCGCGCCGGATTCGGCCGGTGGGGGTTCGGATGGGCAGGTGGAGGGTTCGTGAACTGACCGCGCTCATGGGCGCGTTGACGATGGTGCTCGCCGTGATGGTGTGGGGCGCGTCCTCCGCGACGGCGGGCGGTCCGACCAGTGTGCTGGTGACCTCGCCGCAGAGCGGGGAGGCCGCCGCGCTGTACTACTCCGCGAAGGAGTACGGGCAGTTGGAGAGGCTCCTGGGCCCGGCGGGCTCGGGCAGCCGCGACAAGCCGCCCGAGGCCGACCTGGTCCACGCCCGGCAGATCAACGTGACCTGGCTGGCGCACGACATATCACCGTGGCGACTCGACCAGGTCTTCCCGGTGACCGGCGAAAGCGCCGTCTGGATCCACACGGCGGCGAACGTACCCGAGTCCATGAACGGCTACTGGCACCGCGCCGAGCAGCCCGCCCGGCTGCGTGCCCTGCTCGCGAAGCTGGGCGTGATGGGGAAGGCCTCGGCCGCGGGCCAGGGGTACACCGGCATCTTCCCGGCGCCGTGGCAGGCGGAGACGGCCACACCGGACACCGCCGGACCCGACGCTGACGAGGGGACGCAGACGGTGCGGGTGAGTGTGCCGGCCGCGGGTGGCGACGGCACCGACTGGTGGTGGGCGATACCGGGAGCGGCGGCCGGGGCGGTGCTCGCGCTGGTGCTGCGGCCCTTCGCTTCGAGGCTCCCGCTCGACCGCCTGCGGCGGGAGCGGGACCCGGGGCCCCGGCAGGAACTGCGGGACGTGTAGGGCGCGCGCCGAGGACGAGAGACGTGCGCGGGAGGACGGAGGGGGTGGTCGGATGGCACTGCGTGGCGGGCGCTCGGCGCCATGGCTGATCTCGGTGCTGCCGGTGGCGGTGGCCGGAGTGGGGGTGCTGCTGTGCGGGGTGCCGGCGGTCGCGGCGGCCTCGGACGGGGGCGGTGAGCCGCGTGCGCCGGATGTGGCCCTGGTCGTCGCGGGCGGTTCGGGGCGGACCCGGGCGTTGCACCTGGGCGATCGCGACTTCGCCCTGCTCCGGGAGTTGCTGCGCCCGGCGTACACGGGGACGGAGCCGGTGCCGGACGCCTGGGCGCGGGGGCGGCATCCGGGGGTGCGGGTGACCGTGGTGTGGGGGCTGACCGGGGTCGGAGGGTGGCCGGTGACGAGCAGGCCGCCGGGAGGGGATGTGGCCGTGGAGCGGCAGGACCAGTTGATCGTGGCGGAGGACGGCGCACCGTGGGTGCGCTCGGACCTGGCCCCGGATGTGGAGGACGACGACATCCGCTGGCACCGGGCGCCGCGGGACCTGTACGAACGGCTGGCCCGCACGGGGCTGCTCGGTGATGCGGACGGTGCGCCGTCCGGCAGGACTCCGGGCGGTAGTCCGAACGGCCGGGGTGATCACTTGTGGTGGGCGGCCGGCGGGCTGGCCGCCGGGGCCGGCGGCACGCTGCTTATACGCCGCGCGGCGGCCCGACGCGATGCCGGACCGCCGCAGGAGCAACCACGGCAGGAGCTGATCGACCTGTGAGTCCTGTGCCCTGTCAGTCCAGTGCCCTGTGACCTATGAGCCCTGTGACCTGTGAGTCCCGTGCGGGGACGGGTCAGCCGAGGTCGATCTCCGGGTAGAGGGGGAAGCCCGCCACGAGGTCCGTGGCCCGGTGGGCGATCTCGTCCGCGATCTTCGGGTCGAGGACGTGCTGGGCCTTGGACGGGGTGCCCTTGCCGGTGGTGCCGGGCTCGGTGGCCGTCAGGACGCGGTCGATCAGGCCGGCGACCTCGTCCATCTCGGCGGTGCCCAGACCACGGGTGGTCAGCGCGGGGGTGCCGATGCGGATGCCGGAGGTGTACCAGGCGCCGTTGGGGTCGGCCGGGATCGCGTTGCGGTTGGTGACGATGCCGGACTCGAGCAGGGCGGCCTCGGCCTGACGGCCGGTGAGGCCGTAGGAGGATGCGACGTCGATCAGGTTGAGGTGGTTGTCGGTGCCGCCGGTGACGAGGGTGGCCCCGCGGCGCGTCAGACCTTCGGCGAGGGCGCGGGAGTTGTCGACGATGCGCTGGGCGTAGTCCTGGAAGGAGGGCTGCCGGGCCTCGGCCAGGGCGACCGCCTTGGCGGCCATGACGTGCGGGAGGGGGCCGCCGAGGACCATCGGGCAGCCCCGGTCGACCTGGTCCTTGAGGGAGTCGTCGCACAGGACCATGCCGCCGCGTGGGCCGCGCAGGGACTTGTGGGTGGTGGTGGTGACGATCTGCGCGTGCGGGACCGGGTCGAAGTCGCCGGTGAGGACCTTGCCGGCGACCAGGCCCGCGAAGTGGGCCATGTCGACCATGAGCGTGGCGCCGACCTCGTCGGCGATCTCGCGCATGATCCGGAAGTTCACCAGGCGCGGGTAGGCGGAGTAGCCGGCGACGATGATCAGCGGCTTGAACTCGCGGGCGGAGGCTCGCAGGGCCTCGTAGTCGAGGAGGCCGGTGGCCGGGTCGGTGCCGTAGGAGCGCTGGTCGAACATCTTTCCGGAGATGTTCGGGCGGAAGCCGTGGGTGAGGTGTCCGCCGGCGTCCAGGGACATGCCGAGCATGCGCTGGTTGCCGAAGGCCTGGCGCAGTTCGGCCCAGTCCGCCTCGGAGAGGTCGTTGACCTGGCGGACCCCGGCCTTCTCCAGGGCGGGGGCCTCCACACGCTGGGCGAGGACGGCCCAGAAGGCGACGAGGTTGGCGTCGATACCGGAGTGCGGCTGGACGTAGGCGTGGCGGGCGCCGAAGAGCTCCTTGGCGTGCTCGGCGGCCAGCGACTCGACGGTGTCGACGTTGCGGCAGCCGGCGTAGAAGCGGCGGCCGATGGTGCCCTCGGCGTACTTGTCACTGAACCAGTTGCCCATGGCCAGCAGGGTGGCCGGGGAGGCGTAGTTCTCGGAGGCGATCAACTTGAGCATCTCGCGCTGGTCGGCGACCTCCTGGCCGATGGCGTCGGCCACGCGCGGCTCGACGGCGCGGATCACGTCGAGGGCGGCACGGAAGGCGGTGGACTCGTTGGACAGGGGCGCGGTGTTCTCAGGCATCGGGACCTCCGGACGTGGCGTCGGCGTTCACGTTACGGCCCAGGCGCACGGCACACTTTCCGCTCGGGCCGCTCCCCGATGGTCGGTCCCATCCCAGCGCGCCAGTCACGGCCCGTCGTCAGCCTACCGGGCGCACCCCACGGCGCAGTTCCCGCGTCCGCCATGCGAGCGAGGATAGGAAGGAGGACAACCTCCCCTTCCCGGGGAGGCGCCCCTCGTCCTCGGGAGCCGCCGTGACCGCCACGGAAGACCTCATCGCCGCAGCCGACGCCCACAGCGCACCCATCTACCACCCGCTGCCCGTGGTGATCGCCACGGCGGAGGGCGCGTGGATGACGGACGTGGAGGGCCGCCGGTACCTCGATCTGCTGGCCGGTTACTCGGCGCTGAACTTCGGGCACCGCAACCGGCGGCTGATCGAGGCGGCCAAGGCACAGATGGAGCGGGTGACACTGACCTCGCGGGCCTTCCACCACGACCGGTTCGCGGCGTTCTGCGAGCAGCTGGCGGAGCTGTGCGGCATGGAGTCGGTGCTGCCGATGAACACGGGCGCCGAGGCGGTGGAGACGGCCGTGAAGACGGCCCGGAAGTGGGGTTACCGGGTCAAGGGCGTGCCCGGGGAGATGGCGAAGATCGTGGTCGCGGGCAACAACTTCCACGGCCGGACGACGACGATCATCAGCTTCTCCACCGACCCGGAGGCCAGGGCGGACTTCGGGCCGTACACGCCGGGCTTCGAGATCGTGCCGTACGGGGACCTGACGGCGATGCGGTCGGCGATGACGGAGAACACGGTCGCCGTGCTGCTCGAGCCGATCCAGGGCGAGGCGGGGGTGCTGGTGCCGCCGGCCGGTTATCTGCCCGCGGTGAGGGAGCTGACACGGGAGCGGAACGTGCTGTTCGTCGCCGACGAGATCCAGTCGGGGCTCGGGCGCACCGGCCGTACCTTCGCGTGCGAGCACGAGGGGGTGATGCCGGATGTGTACGTGCTCGGGAAGGCGCTGGGCGGCGGGATCGTGCCGGTGTCGGCGGTGGTGTCCTCGCGGGAGGTGCTCGGCGTGTTCCGGCCGGGCGAGCACGGGTCGACGTTCGGCGGGAACCCGCTGGCGTGCGCGGTGGCGCTGGAGGTGATCGCGATGCTGCGCTCGGGCGAGTTCCAGACACGGGCCGCGGAGCTGGGCGGGCATCTGCACCGCGAGCTGGAGCGGCTGGCCGGCACGGGCCGGGTGCGGGCGGTGCGCGGACGCGGGCTGTGGGCGGGCGTGGACGTGGACCGGTCGCTGGGGACCGGGCGGGAGATCGCCCGGAAGCTGATGGACCGGGGCGTCCTGGTGAAGGACACCCACCCCTCGACGATCCGGATCGCCCCGCCGCTGGTGATCGGCGAGGAGGACCTGGACTGGGGGCTGGCGCAACTGCGGGCGGTGCTCGGCGCGTAGCGGGTCGACACACAGGGTCCGGCCGGGGGCCGGTGCGTGCGGCCGGATCGGGCGCCGCGCGGATCCACCGCTCCCCTAGAGTCGCCTCGTGCTCTTCGGAATGGTGTGCGCGCTCGGTGCGGCGGTGTGTTTCGGCACGGCGACGGTGCTTCAGGCCATCGCCGCACGCGCCGCGGCGGACACCGGCGGCGGCGGGGACGCGGCGCTGCTGCTGCGGGCGGTGCGGCAGTGGCGGTACCTGGCGGGCCTGGGCCTGGACGGCCTCGGGTTCCTGCTCCAGATCGCGGCCCTGCGCTCGCTGCCGATCTATGTGGTCGGCGCGGCCCTCGCCGCCAGCCTCGCGGTGACGGCGGTGACCGCGTCCCGGCTGCTGCGGGTGCGGCTGAGCGCGGTGGAGTGGTCGGCGGTGGGCGTCGTCTGCGCCGGTCTGGCCATGCTGGGGCTGGCCTCGGGCACGGAGGGCCGCGAGGACGGCTCGGCGGCGCTGAAGTGGGCGATGCTCGGGGCGGCGCTGGCCGTGCTGCTGCTCGGAGCGGTCGCCGGCCGCCTGCCCGAACGCGTCCGTGCCCTGCTGCTGGGCCTGGGCGCGGGCTTCGGCTTCGGCGTGGTCGAGGTGGCGGTGCGGCTGATCGACTCGCTCGCCCCGTCGGCGCTGTTCACCAACCCGGCGGCCTACGCGCTGCTCCTCGGCGGCGGAGCCGCCTTCCTGCTGCTGACCTCGGCCCTCCAGCGCGGTTCGGTCACCACGGCCACCGCGGGCATGGTCATCGGCGAGACGATCGGCCCCGCGGCGATCGGGGTGGTGTGGCTGGGCGACCGCACCCGCGAGGGCCTGGCCTGGCTCGCGGTGCTCGGCTTCGCGGTGGCGGTGGCGGGCGCCCTGGCGCTGGCGCGGTTCGGGGAGGCGCCGGCCGAGGAAGGACCGGCCGGGAAGGTGCCTGCCGAGCAGGGGTGACCACGGCTCGACGGTCCGCCCGACGGGCCGTCAGGGCAGCACCCGGCACAGGGCGTCCAGGGCCGCCGCCCACGCGTGGTCCGGTGGGGTGCCGTAGCCGACGACCAGGGCGTCCAGCGGTGCCACGGCGGCCTGCTCGTGGCGGAAGCGGGACAGCCCGTGCAGGGCGAGGCCCTGCCAGGCGGCCGCCTGGACCACCGCGGGTTCGGTGCCGGGCGGCAGGCGCAGCACGGCGTGCAGACCGGCGGCGATGCCGGTGGGGCGGACGTCGGGCGCGCGGGTGGCGAGGGCCTCTACCAGGGCGTCGCGGCGTCGGCGGTAACGCAGGCGGGCCGAGCGCACATGGCGGTCGTAGGCGCCGGAGGTGATGAACTCCGCGAGCGTCAGCTGGTCCAGCACCCCGCAGGTGTCGGAGGGCCCCTTGGCGGCCGTGGCCTCCGCCATGAGGGACGGGGGCAGCGCCATCCAGCCCAGGCGCAGGCCGGGGGCCAGGGACTTGCTCGCCGTGCCCAGGTAGACCACGCGGTCGGGGTCCAGTCCCTGGAGCGCGCCGACGGGCTGACGGTCGTAGCGGAACTCGCCGTCGTAGTCGTCCTCCAGGATCAGGCCGCCGGTGCGCCGGGCCCAGTCCGTCACGGCCGCGCGCCGGTCGGGGTGCAGGGGCACGCCCATCGGGAACTGGTGGGCGGGGGTGAGCAGGACCGCTCCGGGGCCGCTCAGTTCGCCGGTGACGGTGCCGAGTTCGTCGAAGGGCAGGGGGCGGGTGCGCAGGCCCGCGCGGGCCAGGAGGTCCCAGTGCACGTCGAGGCCGTACGACTCGACGGCGACCGTGGTGACGCCGCGGGCCCGCAGCACCGCGCCGAGGATCCGCAGTCCGTGCGAGAAGCCCGCGCACACCAGCAGGTGGTCGGGGTCGGTGCGGACGCCTCGGACCCGGGCGAGATGGCCGGCGAGCGCGGTGCGCAGTTCGGGCCGGCCGCGCGGGTCGCCATAGCCGAGGGCTTGGTGGGGGGCGGCGGCCAGGGCGCGGCGGGCGGCCTTGAGCCACTGGGTGCGGGGGAAGGAGGCGAGGTCCGGGGTGCCGGGGACGAGGTCGTGGACGGGGCGGGGGCGTTCGCGGGGATGCCGGGCCGAGCCGGTCTGCCGGACGTCCGCGCTCGGCGGCGGCCCGAACGGCGAGGCGGGTGCCCCCGTGGCCACGCGCGTGCCCGAGCCCTGGCGGGCGGTGAGCCAGCCCTCGGCGACCAGGTCGGCGTAGGCGTCGGCGACCGTGTTGCGGGCGATGCCCAGGTCGGCGGCGAGGGTCCGGGAGGAGGGCAGCCGGGTTCCGGGGGCCAGGCGGCCGGTGCGGACCGCCTCGCGCAGGGCGTCGGTGAGGCCGCGGCGCACGCCGGGGCCGGCCGGTTCCAGATGCAGGTCCACGCCCAGAGTGGCCCATGATTCCGCCATGGAAATGGACCATACTCCTGGGCTGCTTCGCTCATAGGGTCGGGCGTATGGCTACGACGACGAACACCGGCGAACACACGGACACCACCACCGAAGGCGCCCCCGCGTACGCGCCCGAGCACGAGCCCCGGATGCAGTGGGCCAAGCACGCCCCCGAGGTCTACAAGGCGATGGTCCGGCTGGACGCGGCCGCGGGCCAGGGCCTCGACCCGCGGCTGCGCGAGCTGGTCAAGATCCGCGCCTCGCAGCTGAACCACTGCGCGTTCTGCCTGGACATGCACACCAAGGACGCGCTCGCGGCCGGCGAGAGCGTGGAGCGGATCGTGCAGCTCGGCGCCTGGGAGGAGTCGCGGCACTTCTACACGGAGAAGGAGCTCGCGGCGATCGAGCTGACCGAGGCGGTCACGGTCCTCACCGACGGCTTCGTGCCGGACGAGGTGTACGAGAGGGCCGCCGCGCACTTCGAGGAGGCCGAGCTGGCCCACCTGATCGCCTCGATCACGGTGATCAACGCCTGGAACCGGTTCGGTGTGACGGCCCGCGCGGTCCCGGGCCACTACACGCCGGGGCAGTACAAGTGACGCCCCCGGTCCAGGGGCCGCCCGTGCCCCTGGACCGGAAGGCCCGGCGAGCCCCGGCCGCCCTCAGGGCAGCCACGCCTTCCACGTGGACCGGTGTCCGTCGACCCACTTCTTCGCCGCCTCGGCCGGGGTGAGCTTCTGGTCGGCGATCATCAAGGAGACCTCGTTCTGGTCCTCGGTGGTCCACTTGAACTTCTTCAGGAAGGCGGCCGCCGCGCCACCGGACCGGGCGAAGTCGGCGTTGAGGTACTTCCGCAGCGCCGTGTGCGGGTAGGCGCAGGCGACCTTGGCCGCGTCCGCGTCGCAGCCCTCCTTGTACGGCGGCAGGCGCACCTCCGTCATGGGGACCTTCTCGAACAGCCACTGCGGCGCGTACCAGTACGTCAGGAAGGCCTTCTTCTCCTTGGCGAACTGCTTGATCTGGGTGATCTGCGCCGCCTCCGAACCGGCGAAGACCACCTGGTAGTTCAGGTTCAGGTTCTTCACCAGCGCCTTGTCGTTGGTGACGTAGGACGGGGAGCCGTCCAGCAGCTGGCCCTTGCCGCCGCTCTCCGCGGTGCGGAAGAGCGGGGCGTACTTGTCGAGGTTCCTCCAGTCGGTGATGTCCGGGTACCGCTTGGCGAGGTACGTCGGGACGAACCAGCCGATGTGCCCGGTCACCCCGAGGTCGCCGCCCCGCGCGATGGTCTTCTTGTCGTCGACGTAGCGCTTCTCCTGGTCGGGGTGGCCCCAGTCCTCCAGGATGGCGTCGACGCGGCCCTGGCTGAGCGCGTCCCAGGCGGGGACCTCGTCGACCTGGACGGTGTCGACGCGGTAGCCCAGCTCGTGTTCGAGGAGGTACTGGGCGACGGCCACGTTGGCCTGCGCGCCGACCCACGACTGCACGGACAGGGTCACGGTCTTCGAGCCCCGCGCGCCCGCGAACGGCGAGGCCTGCCGGGTCATGTCGGCGGCGCCGCAGCCGCAGGTCAGCGCCAGCACCGCGACGGCGGTGGTGGTGGTGAGAGTCGTACGGCGTCCCATGTCAGGCTCCCTTCCTGGCGCGGCGGCCGGTCGGCTGCGTCACCCGGTCGAGCGTCAGGCCGAGGCAGACGATCGCCGCGCCGGCGACCAGGCCGGTCGCCAGGTCGCCCTGGGCGAGGCCGAAGACCACGTCGTAGCCGAGCGCGCCGCCGCCGACCAGGCCGCCGATGATGACGACGGCGAGGACGAGCACCACGCCCTGGTTGACGGCGAGCAGCAGCGCCGGGCGGGCGAGCGGCAACTGCACCTGGCGGAGCTGCTGGCCGCTGGTCGCGCCGAGCGAGCGGGCGGACTCCAGGGCCGCCGGGTCGACCTGGCGCAGGCCCTGCGCGGTGATCCGGACGACCGCGGGCAGGGCGTAGACGACGGCCGCGGCGACGGCCGGGGCGCGGCCCACGCCGAACAGCGCGACCACCGGGATCAGGTACACGAACTGCGGCATCGTCTGGAAGACGTCGAGGACCGGGCGCAGCAGCTTCTCGAAGCGGTCGCTGCGGGCGGCGGCGACGCCGGTAGCGAAGCCGAGGACGAGGGTGACGGCGACGGCCGCCAGCACCTGGGACAAGGTGTCCAGGGACGGCTTCCACACGCCGAGCACACCGATGGCGGCCATGGCGAGGACGGCGGTCAGCGCGGTGCGCCAGGTACCGATCAGCCACGCGAGGGCGGCGACTATCAGCAGCACCGACCACCACGGCAGCCACTGGAGGCCGGAGCGGACCGGGTCCAGGATCCAGGTGGTGAAGTGGCCCGCCCAGTCGGCGGTGCCGCCGATGTACGGGACGCCGGAGTACAGGTGGGCGGTCATCCAGCCGACGGCGCGGTTGACCGGCTCGGCGATGCCGACGGTCCAGTCCGCGGGCCAGTCCGGGCTGCCCGCCAG
Organism: Streptomyces sp. NPDC004721; assembly: GCF_053601495.1. Taxonomy (NCBI): domain Bacteria; kingdom Bacillati; phylum Actinomycetota; class Actinomycetes; order Kitasatosporales; family Streptomycetaceae; genus Streptomyces; species Streptomyces sp. NPDC004721. Next base: position 22,870 of record NZ_JBSGBZ010000018.1, on the reverse strand, counting down.
GCGCGCGGTCAGGGCGACGGCCACGGTGGCGACGGCGGCGTAGGCCCAGGGGCGGGCGCCGTGCCGCTCCTGCCCGAGGCGCTCTCCGGCGGCCCCGGTCACCCGGTCCAGTACGACGGCCAGCAGCACGATGGGGATGCCGGCCGCGAGGGCCGCGCCCACGTCGACCGAGGCGAGCGCCTGGTAGACACGGTCGCCGAGGCCGCCGGCGCCGATCACGGAGGCGATGACCGCCATGGACAGCGCCATCATGATCGTCTGGTTGACGCCGAGGAGCAGTTCCTTGCGGGCCAGCGGGATCCGGGCGGTCAGCAGGCGCTGGCGTGCGGTGGCGCCGAGGGAGTCGACCGCCTCCAGCACCTCCGGGTCCGCGCCGCGCAGGCCGAGCGCGGTCAGCCGGGCCATGGGCGGGGCGGCGTAGACGACGGTGGCGAGGACCGCGGCGGGTACGCCGATGCCGAAGACCAGGACGACGGGGAGCAGGTACGCGAACGCCGGGAGCACCTGCATGGTGTCCAGGACCGGGCGCAGGACCCGGTCCATGCGGTCGGACAGGCCCGCGGCCAGACCGAGCAGGGTGCCCACGAGGACGGAGGCGAGGACCGCGACCACCATCAGGGCGAGCGTCTGCATGGTCGGCACCCACATGCCGAGCAGTCCGCAGGCGACGAACGCGGCGGCCGTGCCGAGGGCGAGCCGGACACCGGCCACGCGCCATGCCACGAGGGCGGCGGCGGCCGTGACGCCCGCCCAGCCGGCGGCGAGGAGCGTGAGGTAGACGGCGCGCACGGAGATCACGACCGCGTTGCTGACGTGGCCGAGGAAGTAGAGGAACAGCGGGTGGCTGTCGCGGTTGTCGATGATCCAGTCGCTGGCGCTGCCGAGCGGCCCGGACAGGTCCACCGTCAGCGCGTGCGGCCAGGTTCCGCTCGACCAGCGGGAGTGGGCCAGCGGGACGAGGACGGCGGCCAGGACCGCGAGGACCAGGAGCTTGTGGCCGGCGGGGCGTTTGAGCACGCCGGGCAGGCCGGCACGGAGGGCCGGTGCGCCGATCGCCGTCATCAGACGGCCTCCGGGGTGGCGTCGGCGTCGCGCGGGACCGCCTCGCCGCGCCCGAGCGGTGCTGTGACGTCGGTTCCGGCCACCACGGACAGCAGCGCGTCCGAGTCGACGACGCCGACGCAGCGGCCTTCGTCGACCACGCGGGCCGGCGCTCCCGCTCGGGCCACCGCCTCGATGGCCTGCGCGACCGTCGCCTCCGGGGGAACCGCCGGGCCGCTGCCGGCCTCGTCGGCGGAGGCCGGGCGCATGGCCCCGCGGACCGTCAGCACCTGCTCGCGCGGGACGTCCCGGACGAACTCGCGGACGTAGTCGTCGGCCGGGGAGCCCACGATCTCCTCGGGGCTGCCCAGTTGGACGATGCTGCCGCCGCGCATCAGGGCGATGCGGTCGCCGAGCCGGAGGGCCTCCTGGAGGTCGTGGGTGATGAAGACCATCGTCCGGCCCTCCTCCCGGTGCAGGCGGACGACCTCTTCCTGCATGTCCCGCCGGATGAGCGGGTCGAGCGCGCTGAACGGCTCGTCGAACAGCAGCACTTCGGGGTCGACGGCGAGGGCGCGGGCCAGGCCGACCCGCTGGCGCTGACCGCCGGAGAGCTGGGCCGGGCGGCGCTCCTCCATGCCCTTCAGACCCACCTTGGCGACCATCTCGGCGGCCCGCTCGCGCCGCTCGGACCGGGCGACGCCCTGGATCTGGAGGCCGTAGGCCACGTTGTCGAGGACCGTGCGGTGCGGCAGCAGGCCGAAGTGCTGGAAGACCATCGCGGCGCGGTGCCTGCGCAGGGCGCGCAGCCGGGCCCCGTCCATGGCGCGCACGTCCTCGCCGTCGATGGCGATGGTGCCCGCGGTGGGCTCGATGAGCCGGGTCAGGCAGCGCACCAGCGTGGACTTGCCGGAGCCGGACAGGCCCATGACGACGAAGACCTCACCCTTGCGCACGTCGAAGGAGACGTCGCGGACCGCGGCCGTGCAGCCGGTGCGTTCGCGCAGTTCGGCGGGGCCGAGCGCGCCGAGCTCCCGGTCGGCGGGGACCCGGTCGGCGCGCGGGCCGAAGACCTTCCACAGGCCGTCCACCGAGAAGACGGGGGTGGGCTCGGAGTCGTCGGTGGGCGGTTTGCGCGTGGGGACCTCGAGAGCCATCAGCGCTCACCTCCGAGCAGGTCGACGGCCTTCTCCCCGACCATGAGCACACCGATCATGGGGTTCACGGCGGGCATGGCCGGGAAGATGGAGGCGTCCGCGATCCGGATGCCGTCCAGCCCGCGGATGCGCAACTCGGGGTCGACGACCGCGAGTTCGTCGTCGGCGGCGCCCATCCGGCAGGTGCCCGCCGGGTGGTAGACGGTGTGGGCGACCTTGCGGGCGTACTCGCTCAGCTCCGCGTCGCCGAGGATCTCCGGGCCGGGGCACACCTCCCGCTTCAGCCAGCCGGCCAGCGGTTCGGTCTGCGCGATCCGGCGGGCGATGCGGATGCCGTCGACGAGGGTGCGGGCGTCGTAGTCGTCCTCGTCGGTGAAGTAGCGGAAGTCCAGGGCCGGCTTGACGGACGGGTCGGCGCTGGTGAGGTACAGCCGGCCCCTGCTCCTCGGCTTGGGGATGTTCGGGGTCATCGACACGCCGTACGGCGGACGTTCGTAGCCCAGGCGCTCCGGGTTGTCCGTGAACGGGATCTGGTAGAAGTGGAACATCAGGTCCGGGCCCGCGCTTGCGGGGTCGCGGCGCACGAACAGGCCGGCGTCGGAGTCCATCGCTGAGTTCTCCGGGATGGGGCCGTCCGTCTCCCACACGATCACCGACTCGGGGTGGTCGAGCAGGTTCTCGCCGACGCCCGGCAGGTCGTGGACGACGGGGATGCCGAGCTTCTCCAGGTCCGCCTTCGGGCCGATGCCGGAGTGCAGCAGCAGGCGGGGCGAGTCGACGGCGCCCGCGCAGAGCACGACCTCGCGGCGGGCCCGTACGAGGAGTTCGGCGCCGTCCTTGGTGCGCACGTGGACGCCCTCGGCGCGGGTGCCGTTCAGCTGGAGCCGGTGCGCCCAGGTCTCCAGCAGGATCGTCAGGTTGGCGCGCTCGTCCATCACCGGGTGCAGATACGCCACGGACGCGCTGGAGCGCTTGTTGTCCTCAGGGTGGTAGGCGAGGTCGAAGAAGCCGGCGCCCTCGTGGAACGGCTTCTTGTTGAAGCCCTCGACGCGCGGCACATCGAGCGCCGTCTGCGCGGCGTCGACGAAGTCGCGGGCGATGGCGTTGCGGTCCTTCTCGTCGACGGCCACGACGTTGTTCTTGAGCCGGGCGTAGTACGCCTCCATCGGGACCGCGCCCCAGCCCTTGGCGCCGGCCGTCTCCCACTCCTCCCAGTCGGACGGCAGCGGCTTGAACGCGATGAGCGTGTTGTGCGAGGAGCAGCCGCCGAGGACGCGGGCGCGGCTGTGCCGGATGTGGGAGTTGCCGCGCGGCTGCTCGGTGGTCGGGTAGTCGTAGTCCAGTTCGCCGCCGAGCAGGCCCATCCAGCGGCGCAGGGTCAGCACGTCCTCGCGGCCCACGTCGCTGGGGCCGCCCTCGATGACTGCGACGGTGACGTCCGGGTTCTCGGTGAGGCGGGAGGCGATGACGGAACCGGCCGTGCCGCCGCCTATGACGACGTAGTCGAACTCGTGGGTGTTGTCGGGCATCGGGCTCGTACTCCAGTGGGGGGTCAGGAGGTCCGGGGACTTCGGGGTCTGCGGTGGTGCCGGACGCGGCCGCGGCGGCGGGGTGCGCGCCCGCGGCCCGCGGGGCTCAACCGGCGAACCAGCGCACCGGCCTGGGGGCGAGGTTCTGGTAGACGTGCTTGGTCTCGCGGTACTCGGCGAGCCCGGCGGGGCCGAGTTCGCGGCCGACGCCGCTCTTGCCGAAGCCTCCCCACTCCGCCTGCGGGAGGTAGGGGTGGAAGTCGTTGATCCAGACGGTGCCGTGGCGCAGCCGGCCGGCCACGCGCCGGGCTCGGCCCGCGTCGGCGGTCCACACGGCGCCCGCGAGCCCGTACTCGGTGTCGTTGGCGAGCGCGACCGCCTCGTGCTCGGTGCGGAAGGTCTCGACGGTGAGGACGGGGCCGAAGACCTCCTCCCGGACGATCTTCATCTGGCGTGTGCAGTGGTCGAGGACGGTCGGCTCGTAGAAGTAGCCGGTGGCGGGCCGGGTCTCCCCGGGCTCGGGCCGCTTGCCGCCGCAGCGCGGTACCGCGCCCTCGGCGAGCGCGGAGGCGACGTACGCCTCGATCCTGGCGCGCTGCTGCTCGGAGACGAGCGGACCGCACTCGACGCCGGGCTCAGTACCGCGGCCCAGGCGGATCCTCTGGGCGCGGCGGGCGAGTTCGGTGACGAAGCGTTCCCGGACCGGTTCCTCGACGATGAGCCGGGCGCCCGCGGAGCAGACCTGGCCGCTGTGCAGGAAGGCCGCGTTGAGGGCCTGGTCGACGGCGGTGTCGAAGCCCTCGTCGGTCGCGCAGGCGTCGGCGAAGACGATGTTGGGGTTCTTGCCGCCGAGTTCGAGGGCGACCTTCTTGACCGTGTCGGCGGCGGCCCGGGCCACCTTCGCACCGCTGAGCAGGCCGCCGGTGAAGGAGACCAGGCCGACGTCGGGGTGTTCGGCGAGCCGGGCACCGACGGTGTGGCCGGGGCCGGTGACGATGTTGGCCACGCCCGCGGGCAGGCCCGCCTCGACGAGCAGGTCGATCAGCGCGACGGTGGTCAGCGGGGTGATCTCGCTCGGCTTGATCACGAAGGTGTTTCCGGCGGCGAGCGCCGGGGCGATCTTCCAACTAGCCTGGAGCAGCGGGTAGTTCCAGGGCGTGATCAGCGCGCAGACGCCGACCGGCTCGTGCACGACGACACTGTGCACGTCGGGCGTGCCCGCGTCCACGACCCGGCCGGGGGCTTCCGCGGCGACGAGGCCGGCGAAGTAGCGGAAGGCGTCGGCGACGCAGTCGACGTCGACGCGGCCCTCCTCCACGGTCTTGCCGGTGTCCCGGCTCTCCAGCAGGCCGAGCTCCTCCCGGTCGCGTACCAGGAGGTCGGCCACCCGGCGCAGCAGGGCGGCGCGCTCGGCGACCGGTGTGCGCGGCCAGGCACCCTCGCCGCCGTCGAAGGCGCGGCGGGCGGCCTCGACGGCCACGTCCGCGTCCTTCTCGTCACCCTCCGCGACCACGGCGAACGGAGCCGCGTCCGCGGGGTCGAGGATCTCGCGTGTCGCGCCACCGATCGCCTCGCGCCACTCCCCGCCCGCGTGGATGGTGCCGCGCACACCGTGTCCCGTACTGTCCGCCATGATCGGTACTGCCTTCCGCTCCCGCTCAGTTGCCCTGCGTCACGTCGTGTCCTCCACAGGGAGAGTGAGCGAGCACCTGCCCCCTTCCATGACGTCCATGCCCGACCGATGACCGAAAGTGTTGCGAGTCACGGAACTTACGGACATTGCAGGACGAAAGGGACGTCATGAGGGCGGTCAGGGCGGTTGGACCGCGGAGGATCCGTCTCCGCAGGTGGCGGAGGACGGACAGAACCAGTCCACGGCCGCGCTGAGGACCTCCTGCTCGTCGTCGCGGCCGTCGGATTCGGGGCCGTAGGAGGCGAGCGCGTACAGCCTGCCGTCGGCGGCCCGGAAGCGTTCGTCCACGACGTGCCAGGTGCCGATGTCCGGTTCGCCCCTGAGGGAGTCGGCCAGGTACTCCAGCCGGGAGCCGGTGAAGTCGCCGCTGTCCAGGTTCACCAGGGACAGCGTCCGGAAGCCCGGGGGCTTGGGCACGTCCGCGGACAGGTACAGGTCGAACGACTCGTCCGGGGAGGACTCCCGCACCTCGTAGACCTGGAGCCGGTGACGTCCCGTGGAATCACGGTAGTTGACGACGTCCATCCCGTACTGGGAGCTCAGGGTGGACCGCTGGTGCTGCCAGCCGTCGGGCACGGCGATGCGGAAGCCCTCCGGGTCGTCGTAGGCGGCGTAGCCGGCCGGCGGCTCGCCGGCCGACGGGGACGGGGTTTCGGTGTCCGGTTCCGGTGAGGCGTTCGTCGTCGGGGGCGGTGCGGTCGTGGCCGGCGTGCCGCTCGCCGTGGCGGCGCCCCGATCGTCGCCGTGCCCTTTGCCACCGGGACCGAGGGTCACCACCAGGGCCACGGCGACACCGACGGCGGCGGACGCGCCGATCACCGCCCAGACGGTGCGGCGGCTGTGGCCGCCGGGCACGGCCGGTGGCGCGGGCGGGGCCGCCACGGGCCACGCGCCGGTGGGCGCGTCGGGATCCCGGACCTCACCCGGCGGCGGCGCCGGCGCATGGCCCGGCCGGGCGGGCGGCGGCGGGGTCGCCCGCGCCACGTCCCGCACGCCGTCCTCCCAGCGCTGGGTCTCCTCGTTCCAGTGCCGCCCGCCCCCGTTGGCCACGGTGTTCTCCTCTCACATCCCGAGCAGGCCGGCCACCGTCCCGGCCGACGCGAGCAGGGTCAGCACCGACTGGGCGTCGGTGAGCAGTTCGCGCAGCCGCTGCCGACCGCTCGCCCCGGCGGTGCCGGTGCGGGTGATCTCGTCCTCGGTGTCGGCCAGCGTGGCGTCCAGGTCCCGGGTCTGGTCGGTGCTCCGCAGGCGCCGCAGATCGGCGCGCAGCTCTCGTACGGCCTGGAGCAGTTCCTCGTCGGCCGGGTCACGCGGGGCCGTGTGGTGGTGGCTCTCGGCATGCGCGTGGCTGCCGATGGCGAAGGTGCTGTGCGAGACGTCGCCGATGCTGACGCCCGGCTCATCCGCGGTGGTCATCGCTGCCGGGTCCCTTCTGTCCGGTCACGGACCGTCGGTGGTCGGGGAGGTGGTGGTCGGGGGGTGCGCGCCGTCGTCCGTGGCGGAGGTCGCCCGGGCGTGCGCGCCGATCGCGAACGTGCTGCGCGCGACCGAGTCGATGTGCACTCCGCCGTTGCTGATGTTGACGACCTTCTGGACGAACTCGCCGGTCCGGTAGCCGTGTTCGGTCAGGGCCGTGCGGACGCCGTGCGCGATGCGGTCCTGGATGCTGCGCAGGTAGCGGTCGACGTCCATCTGCTGGAACAACGAGCGGGAACGGGCCGCACCCAGCTCCCGTACGGACACGGCGGGGCCCTCGGGCAGAGCGTTGCCGTAGCCGCCGGTGAGCAGCTGCCAGCCGTGGCCGGCGGCCTGGAACAGGGTGAGCAGGGAGCGGACCGCCGAGACGGGGACCTGTCCGGCGGCCCAGGTCGCCCTGCCGAACGCGCTGTTGGTACGCAGCTGATGGGCCGTCCGGTCGGCGTCCTTGAAGTCCTCCCTGACCGGCATCAGCACATGCGGGGCGATCTCCAGCATCAGCATCCGGCCCTGGGTGTGGATGCGCACGTAGACGGTGACGACCAGGTCCTCCTCCCAGCCGCCGACCCGCACCCGCAGGAAGTGCCGCCGTTTCTCGGCGCCCTCCTCCACGGCCCGGTCCCGGTGCGCCTCGAAGGCCTCCGGGCCGTACGGGGCGTCCTCCCGGCGGGTCATGCCCTCGGCGGGCAGGAACACGCACTCGTCCAGCTCCAGCCAGCGCAGCCGGTCGCGGACCGCGTGCCCCGCGTACCGCGGGGGCAGCCGCAGGCCCTCCAGGAGCGACCGGACGGTGTCCAGGACCGTGCGGTTGCTCAGCGGGAGCGGTTTCTTCCCCTCGGCGGGGCGCATCTCGACGGCGAGCACCCAGGTGTCGTGGGCCTTGCCCGCGCCGCAGAACGGGCGCGACTCGCGGTACATGACCAGCGGGGCGTGCTGTTCCAGCCGGATGCGCTCCTTCAGCCGCTGGAAGCGCGGGCTCTCCGCCCGCTCCGCCGGGTCGGAGGCGGCGTCCGGGAAGCGCTCCGGGGCCAGTTCGCCGCCCAGGGCGCGGGCGAACTGGCTGCGCTGGACGCCCGCGCACACGGCGACGGCCAGGAACAGCACGAGCGCCAGCCAGGCCTGGAGCGCGCCGATCGTGCCCTGGCCGCCGAGCATGCCGGCCAGTCCGGGCAGCAGGCTCAGCAGGAAGCCCTTCGGTCCGTCGACGTAGCCGTAGCGGGCGGCCTCGGCCTCCTCCTTGCTGGAGAACGCGGCGACCACCGTGGCGATCAGGAGGACCCCGAACACCAGGCGGCCCAGCCAGCGCATGGCGAGCGCCGCCGCCTTGCGTCCCGCCGGCTCGCGCGGGTCGTCGCCGCGGACGGCCACGCCCGTCGCCAGCAGCAGACCGGGCAGCAGGTAGACGGCCATCGCTCCGCCGGTCAGCGGCCACCCCACGATCCACAGGCCCACGATCGCCGCGGCCCAGCTCACCTCCACGCGGCGGGCGCGCAGGGCGTGGGCCAGGACGCGCGCCGCGTCGAAGCCGAGGGAGGGGGCCACGATCCGCTGTTCGTTGAGGTGCAGTTCCTCGATGACGCGGTCCCGGAAGGCGGGGTCCAGATAGGTCCCCGCGCACAGCAGCCGGGTGGCCTCGCTCGCGTGCGGCGGCACGGGCGGGGGCACGTCCGGGGGCGTCGGCTGCGGTTGCTGCGGCACGGATGCGGTGCTCACGCGACTCCCCCGAGTGCGAACGGTCCTCAGTGCTACGGAACTGATGAACCATCAGCATAGGGGGCCAGAAAGCCGCGAGGGAAGCGATTTGTCAAGAGGACACCACGGTGACACGAGCCACACGACGGCCGTCTCCTTCGCTCCCGAGCGGGCAGCACGAACACGCAGGCCCCGCTCCGGCCGGAACCGGAACGGGGCCTTGCGGACAGGCGTGGTGGCTCAGATGAGGCCGAGCGAGCGGACCGCCTCGCGTTCCTCCGCCAACTCCTTGACGGAGGCGTCGATGCGGCTGCGGGAGAAGTCGTTGATCTCCAGGCCCTGGACGATCTCGTACGAGCCGTCCTTGCAGGTGACCGGGAAGGAGGAGATCAGACCCTCGGGAACGCCGTAGGAGCCGTCCGACGGGATGCCCATGGAGGCCCAGTCGCCGTCGGCGGTGCCGTTGACCCAGGTGTGGACGTGGTCGATGGCGGCGTTGGCGGCGGAGGCGGCCGAGGAGGCGCCGCGGGCCTCGATGATGGCCGCGCCGCGCTTGGCGACGGTCGGGATGAAGTCGTCAGCCAGCCACTTCTCGTCGTTCACGACCTCAGCGGCGTTCTTGCCGGCGATCGTGGCGTGGAAGATGTCGGGGTACTGGGTCGCGGAGTGGTTGCCCCAGATGGTGAGGCGCTTGATGTCGGCGACCGTCGAGCCCGTCTTCTTGGCGAGCTGGGTCAGCGCGCGGTTGTGGTCCAGGCGGGTCATCGCGGTGAAGCGCTCCGCCGGCACGTCCGGCGCGGCGGCCTGGGCGATCAGCGCGTTGGTGTTCGCGGGGTTGCCGACGACCAGGACCTTGATGTCGTCCGCGGCGTGGTCGTTGATGGCCTTGCCCTGCGGCTTGAAGATGCCGCCGTTGGCCTCGAGGAGGTCACCGCGCTCCATGCCCTTGGTGCGCGGGCGGGCGCCGACGAGGAGGGCGACGTTGGCACCGTCGAAGGCGACGTTCGGGTCGTCGCTGATGTCGATGCCCTGGAGAAGCGGGAACGCGCAGTCGTCGAGCTCCATGGCCGTGCCCTCGGCGGCCTTCAGCGCCGGCGTGATCTCCAGGAGGCGCAGTTTGACCGGCACGTCCGCGCCGAGCAGCTGGCCGGAAGCAATGCGGAAGAGCAGGGCGTAACCGATCTGGCCGGCCGCGCCGGTGACGGTGACGTTCACGGGAGTGCGGGTCATGGCGTTCTCCGTATGACAGCAGGCGGTGGGGCGTCCCTGCCCCGGGGTGCGGGATCCCGCCGCCGGCCGATGACCGGCGGCGCCGCGATGACCGATCACGCAACGGATGATCGATCTCTTGGCGTCAAGAGAGATCCGGCCGTCAGGCTATCGCCTCTCCGTGATCCCGGTGGGTCGGGCCCCTGTGGCCCGGCCCACAGAGCGACCCCTTGACGTGGGAGAGGCGGCCGCCCGTCCGGGAGAGGAGGGACGAGGGCGGCCGCCGGATGGGGGTTGCCGGAAAACCGGACTCCCGTGGGGGTACTGTCCGCGTGCCCGGTTCGGCGGCCCCCACACCTGTCCCGTGCCACTTGTCACCCGGATGGGCCCGGACCGCCGCCCCCGGTCTCACTGACCCGGACCGCCGCCCCCGGTCTCACTGACTGGTGCACCCCGTCCGTCCCGACGCCAGCGTCGCGCACGCCTTGGCCTGCGTCGCGTCCCGCACCGCGACCATGGGCGTGTACGCGATCGTCTCACCGGCCGCCGCGAGGCTGCCGCGCTCCGTGCGCGCGCCGACCGTGACCCGGACCTCGTCGCCCTGAACGGCCTGGGTGATACGGGCCCAGGCGGCACCGCAGGTCTTGCTGTAGCGGACCTCGACCAGGGTCGTGCCGACGGTGACGCTCTCGACCGTGCTCACCAGGTTGCCGCTGCACCCCATGGCCTCGGCGTCCTTGCCGGTGCAGCCGTCCGCGACGCACTTGACACCGGGCGGCAGGCTGACGTCGGCGGACGGGGAAGGCGACTTGGCCGCGTCCGCGGCCTTCTTGTCGTCCCCGCCGCGGGTGAGGAAGAAGACGGCTCCGATCACGGCCAGGGCGCTGGCCGCGCCCGCGAGGAACATCATCACCTGCCGCTTGCGCGCCCCGCCGCCGGAGGAGGCGGGCCGGGGAGACCGCGGAGGCTCGCCGTGCGGGCCCGGGGAGCCCTGGGTGTACGGACGGCCGGGGTCGGCCTGGGCGTACGGGCCGGGGGAAGCCGCGGAGTGCGGACCCGGAGGTCCGGCAGCCGGCACGGCGCCGCCGGCCGGGGTCGCCGTGGCACCGGGGGCGCGTCCACCTGCCCGGGACGGTCCCCGGTAACCGGCCAGCCCCCAGGAATTGCCGCCCGACGCCTCGGAATCGGAACCCGATCCGGTGGCGGAGTCGAGGCGGGCGTCGGAGGCGGAGTCGGGGTCCGGGCCGGCGCCGGGCGCGGCGGGCGTGGGAGCGGCGGCCGGCAGGACAGCCGTTCCCGAGACGTCCTCGGACGTCGGCGACGCCTTCCTCGCCGTGCCCTCACGGGCGTCGGCGTCGGACGCCGTCGGCTGCACCGGCACCGTGGGGGACGCGCCCGCCGGGCCCGCGCTCCCCGGGGCCGCCGTGGCGGTGCCGTTCCTGCGGGCCGTCTTGCCCCCGCCCGCCTCGGCGCCGGGTGCCGCCGCGCCGAACTCCCCCAGCGCGGCGCGCGCCTGGGCTATCCGGATGGCCTCCATGGTCCGGTCGTGACGCATCTCCGCACGGCTCCAGGCCCGTTCGGCCAGCTCCCACATGGTGGTGAGGTGGACCGGATTGGTGCCGGTGACCTCGGCGAGAGCCACGACCGCGCCCTTGGGCGCCAGGAGCCGTCCGTTGAGATAGCGCTCCCAGGACGTCTTGCTGTAGCCCGTGCGATCGGCCAGCGCGGCGATGCTCAGGCCGCCGCGGTCCACGAGCCTCCTCAACTGGCTCGCGAACTCCCTTATCTGTGGATCGAGTTCATCGGGCAAGGCCTTCCAACGAGGCATCGCTTCCCCTTCCCCCCGGTACGTGCTGGTTGTTCCCCGCGCATGACGCCCTGTGCCGAGTCCGTGCCCTCGGTCTTCGGTGCTCTTCGGTGTGCTTCGGTGTTCTGCGGTGTGCTTCGGTGCTCTCGGTTCTCGTTACCCACAGGAGTGCGCCCCGCCAGGATCTCAGGTCCCACTTCGGGGGCGCACGGGAGCATTCGAACCGAAGCGCGCGCCGGTGCGCCGGCTGCCCACGCTAGCCCGATGGGGGGAATGCCTCACCCGCACGGCGGGCTCTGTCGACACATCGGCACATCCCGGATCCCGGCGTGACCTCGTGCGCCGCAGAGGTCACGCCGCAGAGGTCTCCGGCTCCCCCGGCGAGGCCGGGTCAGGGCCTGTGGCAGAGCGCGGACACCGTAGCGGAACGGTCACTTCCGTGCCACAGCGCACGGACAGGCGTTGAACAGCCCGTTCACGGTGCAGGAGGGTTGGTCCCGGCGGCGGCCCGTCCTGACTCGGGGGAGAGGATGGGCCGCCACCGCGAACGCCGTACGGCTATAGGGCCTCTCGTTTGGATCATGCCGGGCTCGCGAGCCCTGGCACCGTGCCCTCATCCGGCCTGATCCAAACGAAAGACCCTAGCCGTTGCGGACGGTGAAGTGCAGCGCGTCGTCCAGGAACGGAATCTCCAGCCAGGGCTTGGGCTGGACCATCAGCGCCAGCAGGACGATGACGCAGCCCAGCAGGCCGTAGGTGACGATGTCCGTGAAGCGGGAGCGGACCGCGAGCATGCCGACCCGGGGCAGGAACCAGCGCAGCCCGGCCCCGCCGAGCAGCGCGAGCCCGATCAGCAGCAGACCGAACCTGAAGGCGTCGAAGGCGGTCACCAGCAGCCCGAGCCCCACCGTGCCCAGCACGGCCAGCAGCGGCCACTGCCGGGCGGGCGCCGGGGCGCCGCCGGACGCGGCCCGGCCGCCGCCCTCCGGCCGCGCGGTGTCCCGCGTGAGCATCGGAAAGCGGCCTGCGCCCCGGCGCGGCTTCCCGGCGGCGGCCGGCACGCCGACCGCGTCCCGTACCTCTGTCTCCGGCTCCGCGGGAGACTGCTCCCGCCCGGTGCCCTCCGCCTCAGCCGACACTGCGCTCCGCCGCCTCGACCACGTTCACCAGCAGCTGGGCGCGGGTCATCGGGCCGACTCCGCCGGGGTTCGGGGACAGCCAGCCGGCCACCTGGGCCACGTCCGGGTGGACGTCGCCGACGATCTTGCCCTCGGCGTTGCGGGAGACACCGACGTCCAGGACGGCCGCGCCGGGCTTGACGTCCTCGGCGCGGATCAGGTGCGGGGAGCCGGCCGCGGCGACGACGATGTCCGCGCGGCGCAGGTGCGCGGACAGGTCGCGGGTGCCGGTGTGGCACTGGGTCACCGTGGCGTTCTCGCTGCGCCGGGTCAGCAGCAGCGGCATCGGCCGGCCGATGGTCACGCCGCGGCCGATGACCACGACCTCGGCGCCCTTGATCTCCACGCCGTGGCGGCGCAGCAGCGTCAGCACGCCGTTCGGAGTGCAGGGCAGCGGGGCGGGCTCGTTGAGGACGAGCCGCCCGAGGTTCATCGGGTGCAGGCCGTCCGCGTCCTTGTCCGGGTCCATCAGCTCCAGGACGCGGTTCTCGTCGATGCCCTTGGGCAGCGGCAGCTGGACGATGTAGCCGGTGCAGGCGGGGTCCTCGTTCAGCTCCCGGACGACCGCCTCGATCTCGTCCTGGGTCGCGGTGGCCGGCAGTTCCCGCTGGATGGAGGCGATGCCGACCTCGGCGCAGTCGCGGTGCTTGCCGGCGACGTACTTCCGGCTGCCGGGGTCGTCCCCGACCAGGATCGTGCCGAGTCCGGGCGTGACGCCCTTCTCCTTCAGCGCCGCCACACGGGCGGTCAGATCGGTTTTGATCTCGGCTGCGGTGGCCTTGCCATCGAGAATCTGGGCGGTCATGTCCTTATCCTCGCGGATGACCGGCTCCCGGTTCCAATCCGGGAGGTCCCGCCCCCTCTGTCCGCGCCGGCGCCCGCGGCCGTCTTGATCGGTGATGTTGCACTTGCACAACACATCCGGAATGCGGCTGGACAAGTAAGTCGCCGGTAAAGAACCATGATGACCACAGTGCCGCGGGCAGCTCTTCGGGGGGACGGACCGCACTTCTGTGAACTCTCCTCCGTACGGTGCCGCGCGTCCCCGCACCTGATCGACGGAGGAAGCAACCGCCATGAGTTACGGCGACTCGAACAACCCCTACGGCGCGCCGCAGCAGCCGCCCCAGCAGCCGACCCCGCAGCCCGGTTTCGGCTACCCGCAGGGCCAGGCCCCCGGCTACGGCTATCCGCAGGCCCCGCCCGTGCAGCAGCCGTACGGCGCGCCGGTGCCGCAGATGATGCCGGGCACCGTGAAGGCGGCCCGCGTGATGCTGTTCGTGCTCGGCGCCTGCCAGGTGGTGTTCGGCGTGGTGATGATGGTGGCGAGCAGCTGGTTCGCCGACAAGATCCAGGAAGCCGTCTCCGCAGACGACACCGTCTCCGCCGCGGACGCGGACAAGGCGGCCAGCGTCGGTGCGGGCGTCATGATCGTCCTCGGTGTCCTCGTGCTGGCCTTCGCGTTCTGGGCGATCTTCACCGCTGTGAAGTTCCCCGCCGGGCGCGGCGGCGTGCGCGTCTCCGCGATCGTCTACAGCTCGTTCGTCATCCTGTTCAGCCTGGTGAGCCTGGTGGGCGCCAACGTATTCGCGCTGCTCAGCCTCGCCCTGGGCATTCTGATCATCGTCTTCTGCGCCAACAAGGCCGGTGGCGCCTGGTTCAACCGTCCCAGCTACTGAACAGTTCGCGCCAATTACTCCAAGGGCCGTGTCGGAACCACACAAAGTGGGACACGGCCCTGGTGCGTCGCCCTAGTCTGGATTCCGTAGCCGTCAGGCGGCCCAGGGCTCGCTGGCCGCCCTGCTCGACACCGGTCCCCGGCCCGCCTCGGGGCCCGTACTGCTCGCGCAGATCTGCGAAGGGCTCGCCCAGTTGCACCGGGCGGGCTGGGTGCACGGGGACCTGAAACCGGCCAACGTGCTGCTGATGCAGGACGGTTCGGTGCGCCTGGCCGACTTCAACATGGCCGCCGAACTGGAGGGCACCCACGCCTACACCCCGGCCTTCTGCACCCCCGACTACACCCCGCCCGAACTGCTGTGGTCCGAGATCGGCGAACGCGGGCGCCGGATCCGCCCGTCCACCGACGTATGGGCGTTCGGGATCCTCTCCCACCTGGTCCTCACCGGCGCCTTCCCGCTGCCCGGCGCCACCCCGACGCTCCGCCGGGACGCGGCCGCCGCCTACGCCGGCGGCTCGCGGGAACTGCGCCTGTCCCCCGAACTCTCTGACACCTGGCGGGAGATCGTCGGCGGCTGCCTGGCCCGTACGCACGAGGACCGCATCGGTACCGAGGCCCTGCTGCGCCGGGTCGCGGCCGCGGCCGGGACGGCCCGCCCTCCCCGGATCCCGAAGATCCCCCCGATTCCCGCAGCCCGCCGCCGGCGCCGCGCGGTCGTCCTGGGCGCGGCGCTCGCCGCGGCCGCCGCGGTCGCGCTCGCCTACGGCGTCGGCACCCGCGCGGACCGCCCGCCCGACGCCAAGGGATCCGCGCCGGAGGCGACGCTCGCCGCGTCCGGTTACAGCGCCGCCGAACTCCGCACCGACCGAGGCGTCCCCGCCGTCTACCGGCGGCTGATCGTCGACTCGGCGCACGGCTGCGCGCGGCCGGGCGTCACGCCCGCGCTGATCGCCACCATGCTGAAGGCGGAGAGCGGCTTCGACCCGGGCCTGTCCGACCCGGCCGAGGACGAGTACGGCATCGCTCGTTGGACCCCCGAGGTGCTGCGCTGGTGGATACGGTCCGACGGGCAGCCGGCGCCCTCGGTCCCCCGGCCCCCCTTCTCCCCCACCGTGTCCGTCCCGGCCATGGGCCGCTACCTGTGCTACATCGAGCCGCGGCTGGAGGCCGGGCTGCCCGGCGACCGGCGGGT
Source organism: Streptomyces sp. NPDC004721 (assembly GCF_053601495.1). Classification (NCBI taxonomy): domain Bacteria; kingdom Bacillati; phylum Actinomycetota; class Actinomycetes; order Kitasatosporales; family Streptomycetaceae; genus Streptomyces; species Streptomyces sp. NPDC004721. The sequence continues at coordinate 7,215 of NZ_JBSGBZ010000018.1, read as the reverse complement.
GCTGATCGCCGCCGCCTACCGGACGTCGTACCGGAAGTTGAACCCTCCCCCAGCCGAAGCAGGGGGATTCCTGGCTCAAGCAGCTCGTTCACTCAGCGAGCGAACGAGTCTGACGCTCTCAGCACCAGCCGGGACGGAACCTGCCCGGCTGCCTGTCAAGACAACGGAGTTGCACGTGCTTGGCTCTCGCAACGCACGACAACCGGACTACCCAACCGCCCGGGCGGTTTTTCACCTTTTGGGCGGAAATCCGTTCCGAGGTACCGCGGCCGCCCCGCCCTCGGCGGGGCGGAGCCGTCCACCCCACGGGGTGGCAGGACCTCGACGAGGTCCTCGACTCAGGCAGGAACGGGGGGAACGTACTCCAACCCGTCCTGGTTCGTCTGCAAGTTCGACGGCGGGCAGAACCACGGCGGCCCGCACCCGACCCGCTGGGTCTACACCCAGGCGGACAACGGAGTCTGGGGCTGGATGAGCGACAACGACATCGCCTCGGAGACCAACCCGCTGCCCTCGTGCCGAGGTCCGCGTGAACGCGGCCTCCGGCTCTCCAAGCGGGAGAACCGGAGGCCGCGGCCGTCAGGAGCGTTCGCCGATCAGTGGAAGAAGTGGCGGGTCCCAGTGAAGTACATCGTCACGCCCGCCTTCTGCGCGGCCTCGACGACCTGCTCGTCGCGGATCGAGCCGCCCGGCTGGACGATCGCGCGGACGCCGGCGGCCATGAGGATCTCGGGGCCGTCGGGGAACGGGAAGAACGCGTCCGAGGCCGCGTAGGAGCCGCGGGCGCGCTCCGCGCCGGCCCGCTCGACCGCCAGCTTGCAGGAGTCGACGCGGTTGACCTGGCCCATGCCGACACCGACCGAGGCGCCGTCCTTGGCGAGCAGGATCGCGTTGGACTTCACCGCCCGGCAGGCCCGCCAGGCGAAGGCGAGCTCGGCCAGTTCGTCGGCCGGCAGCGCCTCGCCGCTGGCGAGGGTCCAGTTGGCCGGGTCGTCGCCGTCGGCCTGGAGCCGGTCGGTGGCCTGGAGCAGCACGCCGCCGTCGATGTGCTTGGCCTCCACCCGGCCGCACGGGCCGTTCGGGGCCCTCAGCACCCGGATGTTCTTCTTCTTGGCGAGGGCCTCCAGCGCGCCGTCCTCGTAGTCCGGCGCGACGATGACCTCGGTGAAGATCTCCGCGACCTGCTCGGCCATCTCCTTGCTGACCGGGCGGTTGACCGCGATCACCCCGCCGAACGCGGACAGCGGGTCGCAGGCGTGCGCCTTGCGGTGCGCCTCGGCGACGTCCGCGCCGACCGCGATGCCGCACGGGTTGGCGTGCTTGATGATCGCCACACACGGCTCGTCGTGGTCGTACGCGGCACGGCGGGCGGCGTCCGTGTCCGTGTAGTTGTTGTACGACATCTCCTTGCCGTGCAGCTGCTCGGCCTCGGCGAGTCCGCCGACCGGGCCGCCGGTGTAGAGGGCGGCGGGCTGGTGCGGGTTCTCGCCGTAGCGGAGGGTGTTCTTGCGCGCGTAGGTGGCGCCGAGGAAGTCGGGGAAGGAGGACTCGTCGACGGGCGCGTAGGAGGAGGCGAACCAGGAGGCGACGGCCACGTCGTAGGCGGCCGTGTGCTGGAAGGCCTCGGCGGCCAGGCGCTTGCGGGTGGCGAGGTCGAAGCCGCCGTCCCGCACCGCGGCGAGGACGTCGGCGTAGCGGTCCGGGCTGGTGACCACGGCCACGGACGGGTGGTTCTTGGCGGCGGCACGGACCATCGAGGGGCCGCCGATGTCGATCTGCTCGACGCACTCGTCGGGCGAGGCGCCGGAGGCGACGGTCTCGCGGAACGGGTAGAGGTTGACCACGACGAGGTCGAAGGGCTCGACACCCAGCTCGCCCAGCTGCCGCCGGTGGTCCTCCAGGCGCAGGTCGGCGAGGATGCCGGCGTGCACCTTGGGATGCAGGGTCTTGACCCGGCCGTCCAGGCACTCGGGGAAGCCGGTGAGGTCCTCGACCTTGGTGACGGGCACGCCGGCCGCGGCGATCCGGCCGGCGGTGGAGCCGGTGGAGACGAGTTCGACGCCCGCTTCGTGCAGCCCGCGCGCGAGCTCCTCCAGGCCGGTCTTGTCGTAGACGCTGACGAGCGCGCGCCGGATGGGCCGCTTGTTCTCGGCGGTCACTGGATAACTACCTTTCGTCCCTCGATGCGATAGCCGTTGCGGGCGAGCCGCCCCACGACCTCGACGAGCAGCCTTCGCTCGACTTCCTTGATGCGCTCGTGCAGCGCGCTCTCGTCGTCCTCGTCCCGGACCTCGACCACGCCCTGGGCGATGATCGGGCCGGTGTCGACGCCGTCGTCGACGAAGTGGACGGTGCAGCCGGTGACCCTGGCGCCGTACGCGAGCGCGTCCCGCACACCGTGGGCCCCGGGAAAACTGGGCAGCAGGGCGGGGTGCGTGTTGACGAACCGCCCGCCGAACCGCGCGAGGAACTCCTTCCCCACGATCTTCATGAACCCGGCGGAGACGACGAGGTCGGGCTCGTGGGCGGCGACGGCCTCGGCCAGCGCCGCGTCCCATTCCTCGCGCGTGCCGTAGTCCTTGACCTTCCGCACGAAGGTCGGCAGCCCGGCGCGCTCGGCGCGCGTCAGCCCCTCGATGCCGTCGCGGTCGGCGCCCACGGCGACGACCTCGGCGCCGTAGGCCTCGGCTCCCACGTCGGCGATCGCGTCGAGGAGCGCCTGAAGATTGCTGCCGGATCCGGAGACCAGCACGACGAGGCGCTTGGCCACGGGCTTGGCGGCCACGATGGGGCCCTTTCTCGGGGAAGCTGTTTTGTACGGTCGTACGAATGCTTCGCGCCCCCGGATACGGGGAAGCCTACGAAGCGGCCGACCGTCAGCAACGATACCGGCACTTCGGGCGGCCCCCATGGGACGGGGGCGTGGCCGGAAGGTAGCGTCTGGGAGGAGCTGGTACGGGAACGCACCGCACCCACCGTGCGTTCACGCGGTGGGAGATCCCGGACCGTGGGCACCCAGCGCCTTCGGGGGAACCTCTCCACCGGATCGTCCGTGCCGGAACGGTCGTGCCAGATCAGTCGTGACTCACCAAGGGGAAGACGCTCACTTGATGCCGGACCGCAGCCTGCGACTCCTCACGCTCCCTCCCCAGTCGGCGCAGGGAGGGCGGCGCGGTGCCGTGTTGCTGCGGGAACGCCCGTCCTCGCCCCCGGACGCGTCCTCGGACGGGCGGGACGGCGCCGGACGCGGCAGCGCCACCCCCGACGACAACCCCTTCGCACCGCCCCCGGAGGGCACCCCCGACAGCCCGTGGCGGCCCCGTCCCCAGTCCGGCCGTGACGCCTCCTCCGAGGGCGGATCCGACGGGTCCGGCGAGGGCGGCGGCCACGCCCCCTGGGGCAGCCAGTGGAGCGACCGCCAGCCCCGCCGCTCCTCCAGCGGCTTCGGCGAGCGCCCGCAGCGGCCCGGCGGCGGCCCGCAGAACCCGAGCGGCGGCCCCGGTCCGCGCTGGGACCCCACCGACCCCGCCCAGCGCCGCGCGCGGTACGCCCTGCTGTGCGGCATGTGGGCCTTCTTCTTCGCCCTGTTCAGCTGGCCGTACGTGGCCCTGCTGCTGGGCGCGCTCTCCCTGTACTGGGGTGTCAGCTCACTGCGCGCCAAGCCGCGCGGGCACGGCCCGGACGGCCCGGCGCCCGAGGGCCGCCCTCAGACGACGGCCGCGGTCAGCGGCCTGGTCACCGCGTCACTGGCGCTCGCCCTGGTCGCCGTGAACTTCACGGCGCAACTGGTCTACCGCGACTACTACTCGTGCGTGAACGACGCCCTCACCAACGAGGCCAAGCAGTCCTGCGACCAGCATCTGCCGGCTGAGCTGCGGGGAGTGCTGGGGATCAGCGACTGACGGGGGCGTCCGGCGCGGGGGGTTCCTCCGCGCCGGAGTCCTGTGCGGGGGGTCGTGGCGCGAGGGGTTCGCGCGGGGATTCCCACGGGGATTGCCGCGCGGAAGGTTCCCGCCGGGCGGGCGGGGCCACCGGGTTCCCGTGACCAGGGGCCGGAGGGGGATCCGCCGGCTTCGGGGGAACGGGCGGCCTCACGGCTCCTTCCGGTTTCGCGGGCACGGACGGCTCCACGGTTCCTTCCGGCTTCGTGCTCTCCTGCGCCGCACCGGCCTCCCCCGGTGCCTCCGTCCCCGCCGCCGTTTCCTTCGGCGCGGCCCGGCGGGCCTCCCGGTCTCCGTCGCCCTCGTGCCAGGAGGGGGGCCCCGGCACCGGCGGGTCGAAGAGCAGGACGTCGTACGGCTCGAAGACGTCGTCGTAGCGAACGGGGACCGGCGTGGGCTGCGGGGACCGGGGCTTCGCGGCCTTCGCCCGCAGGAGCAGGCCCCACCGGCGCACTCTTGCGCGCATGGCTTCGGCGGGCGACGGACGCGGCACCGTGACGGTCGCGCCCGCCTGAGGTTCGCCGGTCTTCGGCTCGGCCGCGCCGCCCACCGCCACCCGGCCCGGGCGGCAGCGCCACGCCCGCAGCGCCGCCGCCGTCGGCACGGCCGCCGTCGCGGTCCACACCAGCGCCGCCGCGCCCACCTGCCACCCCACCGGCCCGAACCGGGCGAGCGCGGCGCCCCCGAGCGGACCGCCGGCCAGTGCCGCGAGCACCCCGAGAACCGCCGCGCACAGCAGACAGGCCAGCCCGGCACCGGCCACCGTCCGCCGCCACGACCAGGCCCGCACGCCCGCACATGCCTCCTCGCCGTCCGGCTCCGCGCCGCCCCGCTCCTCCCGCACCGCCGACCTGGCCACGAACCAGCCCATCGTCAGCCCGGCCGTCACCGGCAGCGACGCCGTCGCCCAGTTCAGCGCGGTGCCGGGGCCGGGGTCCGGAACCGCGGCGAGCAGCGGGAAGGGCGGCAGCAGCGGGGCCGGGGCGGAGGACAGCGGGCCGACGGCATGACCGGCGCCGAGCACGAAGCCGGGTCCCAGGGAGTACGCCGCCGCCCACAGCATCGCGTTCGGAAGCAGCGCCAGGCACAGCAGCAGTACGGCGAACCGTCCCGACCAGCCCTCGGTCAGCTCCAGGAAGGCCCCTTGGACCGTCCCGGCGTGCACCACCAGCGACACCGCGAGCATCAGCGCCCCGCCACCGGCGAACACCATGGCCCCGGCGCCCGCCGCCCGCGTCGCGACACCCAATCTCGCCCGTGGACCCGGCCCGAGGAGCAGCCGCCTCACACCGCCCGGCAGCCGGTGCAACGCCCGCTCCAGGGGTTCGCGGGGACGGCCGTACGCCGTCCACACGCCGCTGCCCGCGGCCGCCGCGGTGACCAGCGGTACGCACACCGCCGCCCACGCCCACGAGGTCCGCAGCGCACCGCCGTCCGCGTACGCGGCGGCGCCGGATCCGACGGCGAGGTAGCCGAGCACGACGCCCGTCCAGGCGATGCGCGGTGGGACGAGCGGCCCGCCGTCGCCCCCGTCGGTCGCGTCCCGGGCCGCCCGGTGCACCAGCAGCGCGGGCAGCGCGAGCAGCAGCAGCGGGGTCACTCCGACGGGCGCGGGGACCCCGGTGAGGGTTTCGGTGCGGATCAGTTCGGCGCCGTGCGCCAGCAGCCACAGCGCGCCGACGACGTGCAGCGCGCCGCCGGGTCCGCTGTCCGGATACGGCGAGCTGATCCACAGCGCGACGACGAGCACGGCGAACGAGCCGAGGCCGAGCCCCGCCGCGACCGCACCGCCCAGGAAGCAGGCTCCCAGGCCGGGTGAGCGGTCCCGCAGGCGGGTGCGAAGGCGTGACAGCGGTGGACGTCTGCGGGTCGTCTGGATCACGGCCTCCATGCTCCCAACGACACACGCTTTCCAGGCGCAACAGGCGAATCTCCGCCGTGTCACTCAATATACGAATATGTGCCTATTCACACGGAGGGACGCATCATGACGAACAGTCATGCGAACCCGCGGCCATCCCCCACGGAGGGCCGACGCTTCGGCACGGCCGCCTCCCTGACGCGGGATCAGGCCGCCGACGAGGCGGACAGCGAACTGACACCCGCTCAGGCCTTCGACGCGCTGTACATGTTCTGCGCCCCCGCGCTCGTTCGGCAGGCCTATCTGCTCACCGGCCGGCACAAGCAGGCGCGCGAGTCCGTGGAACGGGCCTTCCAACTGGCCTGGCAACGCTGGCCGGAGGTGGCCCACGACCGGGACCCGGCGGGCTGGGTGCGGGCGATGGCGTACGAGTGCGCGCTGTCCCCCTGGCACCTCTTCCGCCGGCGGGGCCACGCCCCCGACCCGCCGTCCGACCCCGCGGACCGCGCGCTGCTACGCGCCCTGCAGCTGCTCCCGCCGTCGTACCGCCGCACCCTGGTGCTCTACGACGGTGTCGGCCTCGACCTGCCCGAGACGGCGGCGGAGACGGAGGCGAGCACCCCGGCCGCGGCGAGCCGGCTGATGCACGCGCGCGAGGCGCTCGCCGCGCGCCTGCCGGAGCTGTCCGATCCGGCGGAACTGCACCGGCGGCTGGTCCGCCTGGCCTCGACGGTGTGCCTCGAGGCGGGCGAGCCGGCGGGCGCGCGCACGGCCGGGGAACGCCGGACCCGGTTCTGGACCCGGTCCGCCATCGCCTTCACGGCCACCATCATCGGCGCGACGACGTTCACCCTGCGCACCGCCCCCACCCACTACCTGTCCCGGGTGTCCCCCGGGCACACGGTCAAGGGGCTGCCGGTGCAGGGCGTGCTCGGCCCGCTCTCGCCGGAGGTGCTCAGGGTGAGCGCCGAGCTGAGGAAGGAGGCGGCGGGCGGGCCGGAGAGGCTGGCACCGGAGCCCAGATGACTCGGCTGGCCCGCCGACCGGCTGGTCCGCTCCCGAAAACGCCGGTGGGTCTCTGCGGAAAGCGCCGGTGCGTCTCCCGGAAACGCCGGTGGGCCCGCCCCCCGTCTGGGGGTGGGCCCACCGGACCGGCTCGGAGAGCTCGGCCGCCGAGGGCGGCCGTGTTCAGCCGCCTGGGGCGACCGGTGCTCAGCTGCCGAGGATGGCGCGAGCCAGCTTGGCCGTCTCGGTCGGGGTCTTGCCGACCTTGACGCCCGCGGCCTCCAGGGCCTCCTTCTTCGCCTGGGCGGTACCGGAGGAACCCGAGACGATGGCGCCCGCGTGGCCCATGGTCTTGCCCTCCGGCGCGGTGAAGCCCGCGACGTAGCCGACGACCGGCTTGGTCACGTT
>NZ_JBSGBZ010000017.1:0-175572 GCF_053601495.1 Streptomyces sp. NPDC004721 | reverse complement strand
GGTGTTCTGATGGCGTTGCTCTTCGCCGCCTCCGGCGTAGCGGGGATTACGCGTGGCTGGGTGCCCCCCAGGCTCCCCACGAACCGGCGGCCGGTCCACCGCCCTCGCCTCTATGGCTGGGGCCAGTTGGTGTGGGCCTTCGGCATGCTCTGGTATGTGGTGTTCTGGCTGGTGCTCACTGACCCCGACATTCGGCCGTGGGGGGCGCTGTTCAGCGGCGCGCTTGGGCTGACCGGCATCATCCTGATGATGATGGGCCAGTACAGGGGTCGTAATCGGCAGGGCAGCGGCACGGTGTCGTCGGGCGTGGGTTCGGCGCGCAAGGAGGGACCATGAGGCTCTACCTCGCCATACCTCTTGTTCTGCTGGCGTTGCTCATCGCCACCTCGGGCGTGGCGGCGGTTACCCGTGGCTGGGTGCCCCCCTGGAACCAGCGTCACGTTCGCCGCGTCCGCCTCCACGGCTGCGGGCAGTTGGTGCTTGCCTTCGCCCTGTGCTGGCAGGTGGTCTTCGGGCTGGTGATCAGCAATCCCGGCATCCGGTCGTTCGGGACCCTGTTCGGTGGCGGGCTTCTGCTGACCGGCTTCATCGTGATGGGGGTGGGCCAGTACGCGGGTCGTAATCGGCAGGGCAGCGGCACGCGCTAGCTGTGGAAGTGGTTGCGTTTGATCACGGCCCTGCGGATGTTCACGGTGGTGCCGCCCTTGTGGCCGCTCGCGCTCAGCACCTGTACGGCGATCCATCCGCCGAAGATGACGGCGGCGAGGATGATGAGCTGGGTGATCAGCGCGGTCAGGGCGGCGATGAACGTGGTGAGCAGCAGCAGGCCGCCGCAGGCGGCGAGGAACCCGACGCCCCCGAGGGCGACGTTCACCGCGGCGCGGGAGACGGCCGGCTTCGCGGCGACCGGTTCGGGCTTGGCGGGCTCGATGGCGTAGCCGGTGACGACCCGCCCGTCGGGCAGGACCACGCTCGCCACCGCCGGGACGTGGCCCGGCTGGACGGGGACGAGGGGCGCCGCGATCGGGACGGCGGCCAGCCGCTTGGCATCATGCTCAAGTCGGTGAAGTGCCTGGTGATCGCGCTTGCACAGTTGCCGTCGCTGAACCGGCTGATGACGTAGAGCATGGGGGAGCGTGGGGCAAAGTAGAACGGGACGTAGTCGGCTGGACAACCGTATGGCGGGACAGTGATCTGTCGCGACCGCCGTTCAGCTTTGACCGCCCTGTCTCCGCACTCTCTCAGCACGCCCCCTCGGCCCTGCATGACGGTGTCCGAGACCAACTGCTTCTCGGCGAGGATGTCACGCAGGTTGCGCACGTGCGTGAAGTGGAACAGCCGTCGTTCCCCAACGTTCATCACAAGAGCTGAGTAGACCACAGCTGTGACTGCTGGCGTGATCTGTTTGACCGTCAACCATGCCCCGTGGCACTGGCCTTGACGGCAATCCTTGACGGCAACGGCAGCGGACGTTGCCGTATCCGAAGGCACAGTCCTGCACCTCGCCGACGGCGACAGTCGACCGCGTTCCTGGCCTGGACACTCGCGGAAGGAACTCCTAAAGCGGGTGTCGCAGGTTCGAATCCTGCCGGGGGCACCAGCGAAAAGGCCCCGGACCGATCATGGTCCGGGGCCTTTGACATCCAGGTTGGACATCAACGGGGGCGGTCACTGACGACCGGGGCGCCTCCGCAGCAGGCGGTCCATGTGGCTCATGGCCTCGCGCTGGGTGTCCTGCACGACGTGGGTGTAGACGTCCATGGTGATGCTGATCTGGGAGTGGCCCCAGGATCTCCATCACGACGCGCGGCGCGACTCCGGCCGCCGTGAGGAGGGTCGCTGTGCCGTGGCGGGCGTCGTGCAGGCGGATCACTCGGAGGCCGGCGGACTGGGCGATGCGGGTGAAGGAGCGGTACAGGTTGCGCGGCTCGACCGGGCGGCCGGTGCGGGTGGTGAAGACGTAGGCGGACGCCTGCCAACTTGGATGGCGCTCCCAGCCTCTGAGGACACCGGCCTCTTGATGGCCTTGAACGCCGTGAGCACCGGGTGGTTCATCGAGGAGTGCGGATTGCTCTACCGCAAGTTGCCCGGCCAGAGCACTGCTCGGGACACCCACCACCACGAAGTCGAGCGGCGTGCCCCGCATGAAGATCATTGAGGAACGCGCCGAAGCGTTGAGCAAGCTCAGCACATGGCACCTGTGAGCCCGGCCTAGTGTGCCCGACGGGTCGGCACAGTCCCTGCGACTCTCCCGGCTACGCTCGCGCGGGAGCGCCCCGCGGCGCGTGGCTGCGGGGCACCTTGTGGGGTTTAGTCGACAACCATCCCGTCGTATTTACCGCCCCAGCATTTGACGGTGTTGTGCAGATAGGGCTGTCCGCCGCCCTCCCTGCACTGAGAAGGGGTGGTGAAGCCACCCTGTGCGGTGGCGGTGGCGGCGCCTGTGAGGCTGAGTCCGGCGAGGGCTGCCGTGGCGATGACGGCGGCGAGGATTCGTCGAATGCGCATTCGGTTCCTCTTTCACGGATTGCCTCGGTTAGGGCACTAATCAGCTTGACTTTCATCCATGTGGGCGGCACGTCATGCTGCGCCATTCGGGTGACAGTGCTGTCGGGTGCGGGGTCGGTGACGCGACCCGTCGGACAGGCCCTAGAACAGGCCCCAGGCGGCACGCGGTAAGACTTTCTCTACTTCATCAAGCACCCGTCGTCGCTTCGCTCCTCCGGGCGGGCGCGCAGTGCATGAGGTCAGAACACGTCGCGGCTCTTCGTTGCGAAAAGAGCAGGTCAGAGCGGGTTCCATCACTTGTGACCCCGCCTATGGCCGCGGGAACTCATGACGGGGCCTTCGTATGAAACGTGAAGCAGCACGGTTCACACATTCGGCTCAGTCGAACGGTCACACGAACACGATCTGTGGTGCATTGGTTACCCATCGCGAGGCGGATCGGAGAGAGCGCCGCTCGAGGACGGGTCCCGGCGCCAGGGCCGACGATCGCGACCCCACCCTCGATCCCCACAAGTCCTGTGTCCAGCGCGGGCAGAAGCGAGGCTGGCGATGAACGCTGACCCGACCAGTGACCGAATACCCCGGCGCAGGCTCCGCGGCGCGCTTGCGGTGCTGAGCGCCGGCGGGCTGCTGCTGACCTCGTGCACGGCCACCCACCTGCGGCTGAGCGTGGCACCCGCCGGAACGGAGGCCGCCGCCGCCACGGCCCCCGTCCCGGCAGGTCTGCTGCGCTATTACCAGCAGCAACTGGACTGGAAGCCCTGCCCGAAGAAACCGGCCTTCCAGTGCACGACCCTGAAGGCGCCGCTGGACTACGCCCACCCCGACGCGGGCGACATCTCGCTGGCGGCCACCCGCAAACGGGCCACCGGGACCGGCGCGAAACGGATCGGCTCCCTGCTGTACAACCCCGGTGGTCCAGGCTTCCCGGCCATCACCGGACTGTGGGCCGCCGCTGATGCCTTCTCGCCATCGGTGCGCGCCGCCTACGACCTGGTCGCGGTCGACCCGCGTGGGGTCGGCGACAGCACCCCGGTGGACTGCAACACCGACACGGCCAAGGCCCTCCCCAATGCAGGTGTGATCACCACCGCCGGGAAACCGGACTTCGAGGGCATGGACGCGGTGAACGAAAAGACCGCCGATGCGTGCCGACTGCACGCCGGGCGACTACTGCCCCACGTCGGCACCCTGGAAGCGGCACGGGACTTGGACCTCATGCGCGCCCTCGTCGGAGACGAACGGCTGCACTTCCTCGGCCTCTCCTACGGCACCTACCTCGGGGCCACCTATGCCGAACTCTTCCCCACCCGTGTGGGCCGCATGGTCCTGGACGGAGCCGTGGACCCCTCCATCAATGGCTACCACCGCTTCCTGGACTCCGCGCACGGACACCAGGTCGCCTGGGAGTCCTTCGCCGCCGACTGCGCCACCCGCACCGACTGCCCCGTCGGCCACTCTGTCGAGGAAGCCAACCGCACCCTCGACGCCCTGGTGGCCGCACTCGACCAGAACCCGCTCCAGCCAGGCAAGGACGTCACCATCACAGGGCAATTCCTCCTTGCTGTTGTCGCGATAGCGCTGCAGGCGCCCGCGTGGGAGGAGCTGCGCGTGTTGCTGAGCAAGGTGACCCGCCGCGACACCACCGGGCTGCAGAAACTCTCCGCCGCGGACCAGAAAAACTCCGTCGTCGGCGGCTTGGGCTTGACGGCGGTCAACTGCCTCAGCGCCCCGCTCGGCCCGCGGTTCACCCCCGCGCAGGCTGAGGCGGCACTCCCCGATTTCGTCCGTGTCTCACCCCAGTTCGGGGCGTTCTACTCCACTTTCCTCCAGGATTGCGCGCACTGGCCGGTCGAGCCGACCCAGCCCTCGCACCGCATCACCGCACCCGGCACCCCGCCGATCCTGGTCGTCGGCACCACCCGCGACCCGGCCACGCCCTACGTCTGGTCCCAGGCGCTCGCCCGCCAGCTCTCCTCGGGCCGCCTCCTCACCCGGAACGGCGACGGCCACACGGCCTTCTTCCAGGGCAGCACCTGCGTCGACACCGCCATCGACCGCTACCTTCTGAACGGTCAGCTCCCACCCGTGGGCACCGTCTGCACCTGACGCAGGGGCAGAAAGCGAGTCTCGAAGATCGAGGCCCATCGGGCCATTGCGGACTCGCCTGAGAGGCACGGGGAACAGCGGCGTCACTTGCCAGGTCGGCCGGCGTCCGGTCCACGGTGACGACGCTCTTGACGGCGCTGCCCGGCGACTCGTTGCCCGCCTTGTCGTACGCGCGGACCTGGCAGGAGTGCGTCTCGCCGGTGGCGGGCGGGGTGTCGGTATACGAAGTGGAGGCCGTGGTGGCGAGGGGCTTGGCGGGGAAGGAGCCGTTCTGGACGCGCCGGTAGACGCGGTAGCCGGCGAGGTCCATCTCCTTGTTCTTCGCCCAGGTGCGCCTGCCGCCCTTCCGCCACAGCTCAGGCCCGGAGCAAGCCCTAGATGCCCATAGCTTCCCAAGCTGAGAGCGCGAGTTCGATTCTCGTCACCCGCTCCATGGAGAAGGCCCGGGTCATCAACCCGGGCTTTTGCTGTGTACGGCGATCAGTTGGTGCGTGCCGGAGTCATGTCAGGGACCGGCGACGGACTTGATGGTGTACGGAAAGCTTTCCTGTTGCCAGATCACCGTGAACCGGGAGATCGGGCGGGCGCCGACCTGGGGGACCCGGCCGTCCGAGGTGAGCGTCTTCGCGGTGCCGAACGTACCGGAGCGGCTGACCAAGCGGGCGCTGGTCTTCGTGTAACTGTACGGCGGCGTCGACTTGGGAACGACCGTGTGGTACACCAGCATGCCGTCGCCGTCATCATCCAGGGCCAGGTCGGGTCGGTCGCCGAGACCGAGAGTGGCAACGCTGCCGCGGGTGCCGCCTGCGGAGAGCCGGCGGCCGAGCAACTCGAGCTTGCCGTTGTTGTAGCGGGTCCACACGATCATCGAGTCGCCGTCGAGGTCGGTAGCGAGCGCGTGGTGGAAGCCCACGTTGTCCGTGGAGGCCGAGATGCGCAGGGGGGCCGCCAGCGTGCCGGTGCGACTCCAGCGCGAGGCCCAGACCTGCGAGACGGTGCCGCCGCCGGAGTGGTAGGTGATGACCGCGTCGCCGTCCCGGTCGACGCCGACCCGCACCATGCCGAAGCCGCCATACGACGCGATCGGCGACGTAAGCACCTTCGTCGAGGAAACGGATGTCGACGTGATCCGCTTGGCCACGACGTCCGAGGCCCGCGCCCAGGCAACGACGAACCGGCCGCTGCGGTCGACGCCGATGGCCGGCTTCTCGGCCGAGCCCGAGCCGAGGGTGACGGCCGCGCCGACCGTTCCGTCGAGGTTGAGGCGGCGGGCGACCGCGTACCAGCTTCCGTCGCGGATTTCCGTCCACGCTGCCATCGCGCTGCCGCCGGGCGTCACGGCGACCACCGGGGTGGTCGCGGGCGCCGACGTGGAGAGCTTCCGGAGCGGTCCGACGAGGCTGCCGGAGGCCGAGACCCGCCGGCCCATGACCTGACTGTCCTGTTGCCAGACCACCGCCGAATCGCCGGTGTCGTCGGAGTCGGCCTCCGGCCAGGACACCGCGGCACCGTCCGGCGACAGCGTGCGGATCGCGCCCGTCGTGCCGTTCGCGAACTTCACCCTGGTCTGGACCCGCTGGTAGGAGTACGTCGTCGACAGGTCGCCGGCCGTCCAGGCCAGCAGAGCGTCGCCCTGACGGTCAACCGAGACTTGAGGCGAGTCGGCGGCGGACCAGCCGGAGGCCGACACGTTCCATGTCGCCGTCCAGGCGGCCTCGGCGTTCAGGGCCATCGTCGCGGTGAGCGCGATCCCGGCCGCCGCAGCGACGGACACCCCTGCGAATATGCGACGCTTCACTGAACGCCGGTGACGTGCTGTACGCGCAGCCACTGTCATCCCCTTGTCATAGCTGTCGTGGTCGGGACACGGCAGTCACACGGGTGCCCGAAAGGCCAAGCGCAACTGCATGCTCAAACGTCACAGGGTGCACGTCAGTTGTTCCACGTGTGCCGGCCTTCGCCCACACGCCGGCGCGGATGGGTGCCTTGGGAACTGGACCAGGACGCAGCGGTGACTTTCATGAACGGTGGGGCCTCCCCCTGAGCACGACAGGTCGTCCTGGGTCCCGAGCCAGGTACCAGAGGGATGGAACGAGATGTAAACCGAGGCCTCCGCAGCGCAGGGCAACGAGCCGCGTGCCACAGCCGTGCCAGATGCAGGGGTCAGCCGCGGTCAACAAGGGCGACGGGCGGGCCTGGACACACCTGCGAGCTCGACCACGGAGCCCGCAGGTCACGGGCAGGACGCCTCTACCTCTCTCCTAAAGCGGGTGCCGCAGGAATCCTGCCGGGGGCACCAGCACAAACGGCCCGGACCGATCATGGCCCGGGCCGTTTTGGCGGCAGCAGTTGACGGCAGGCGACCCGGACCGCCCTCCGAGGTCGCTCGGCGGCGCCCGTATCAGGCTCCGTCTCACGCGCCGCGGTTTCATGGCCGTCCACGGCAATCCGACGACCTTGACCGGCAAGTGGTAGCCCTGGCTTGTACGCAGGTGGCGGACTCGATCCCCTCAACAGGGCTGTAAGGCGCCCTGCTCAGCCAGCTCATCGCCTTCGCTTGCAGTGAGTGGAGGTCGTCAGACAGTCGCCTTGGCGATGATGCGTTCCATCTCCCCTTGGCCGAAGGCCCGCAGAGTCGTGGAACGGATGTTGCCCACCCCGCCGAGATGCAGGAGTGCTGCGGTGGCAGTTTCGTCGTCGGGTGCCTCGACGATGGCCACGAGGTCGTATGGACCGACGGTCCAGTAGATGTTCAGGAGCTTCGCCCCGATCTTCTGTGCCGCTGCGCCGAAGGTCTCAGCGCGCTTCGCGGTGTCCTTGTAGTCTCGGACCCCCTGATCGGTCCAGTTCAGCAGCGTGATGTACGTCGGCATGTTCTCTCACCTTCACGAGGAAACACATCGCGAGGTCAATCCTGGACATCGGGGCTGACACCTGCACGGGATACGCACCCGAACGAGCGATACGAGCACCTACAGGCGGTCGATCACGGTGGTTGGATCCAGGAGAGGTGCTCGCACAACAGCCACGCCGACCTGCGGTGTGACACTTGACTGCTCCTGAGGTCCGTCCCCCCAGCTACCCCGCTCCACCACTTCCCGGACGCAACCCGCCTGCGTGTCTCACTGCGTGACAACGCCCGCGGCCCATCGGTCCAGGTACGCGAGACACCAGCCCAAGGTCAAGCGCTCGCCCAAGTTGCTTCGGCACGAAGAGGTCGCAGGTTCGAAACCCGCCACCCCCGACAGTGCAGGATCAGGTCAGCCACCTGCTGGTCGTCAGGAGGTGGCTGACCTGTTTGGCCTGCCTGTTCTACGGGGCGGGCCAGGGCCTCTGGCGTTTGTCGTGGATCACTTCAGGACGTTCAGGGAGTTGGTGGCGTCGTCGACGAAGTACACGGCGTCACGGTCCAGGTCGACCGCCAGGCCGAAGAGCGCGCCCGCGCCGGGCGGGGTGCCGCTGTTGTCGAGCTGGCGGAAGGCTACTTGGCGGCCTGCCGGTGTGGTCTCGACGATGTTGCCGTCACCGCCGTTGACGGTCAGGATGTGGCCGTTGGGCGCGATGGCCAGGCCGAGGGGACCGTTGAGCCTGCCGCCCCTGCTGACCACCCGGCCAGTGCCGGCGCTGGATTCCCGAGTCACCGCGCGCGGGATGACGGTGATCCGGTTCTTGACCGTGTCGGCGACGTAGAGCGAGCCGTCCTTGGCGAGGCCGACGCCGGTCGGGCCGATCACCAGGGCGGCGGGGTCGGTCTTCTGGGCGAAGCCCGAGCCGATCTTGGTGGTCTTCAGCCGCTGCGGTGGCTTGTTGTGATGGCGCTTGAGGGTGATGCGCAGGACGGTGCCCCGGTCCACTTCGTTGCCGTCGCCCGCCACGGTGCCCTTGAGCACGTTGGTGACGAACAGGTCGGTACGGTCGCCGTAGCTCGCGGCGGTCATGTCCCACGGTCCGTTGATGCCGTGTCCGGCGAGCGTCTCGCGGACCTTGCCGTGGCTGTCCAGTACGAGCAGGCAGCCCGCCTTGGCCGTGGCGGAGGTGCCATCGGCGGTCGGGAGACTGCCGACCACCACCCACCCGCCGGGCAGGATGCTCAGGGCGGTCGTGAGACCCACACCGCCGGGGCAGCGGCCGGGCAGGTGGGCCGGGTCGATCCGGGCGAACAGCGTGGCGGTGCCGCGCGGGCTGATCTGGACCAGGGTGGTGCCCGTGCCCTGCTGGTTCTGGCTGTTGTTGAAGTTGCTGACCAGTACGTTGCCTCTGTGGAGCTTCCCGACGTCACGCGGGACGACGGCCGTGCCGTAGGGGTTCACGTCGCCGTTCCCGGGGACCGTGGAGGCGATCTCACGCACCGTGTGCAAACGGCCGAGGAACGTCCCACCGGCCGAGGCCGCGCCTGCCGCAGAAGTCACTGAGATCACCACGGCGGCTGTCAGCGCTGACAGCCTTCGCGCCAGCGGTGACAGAAAGTTAGTCCTCATAAGCGGTACGTTAAAAGTGATGGTGGGATTTAGTGCGCACGGACACGCTCCCTCTTCGGGCATTTCGCTCCACAGGCAGCCGAAGTGCGTCAGTTCGGAGGACGTCGCGCAGTCGGCCATTGCTACCGAGGGCGTCCCAGTCCCTGTCGCAGGAGGCCACCCAGGCCGGTTCGCAGATCGGCTCGCAGGTCGGCATCCAGTTGGGTACCCAGACCGGCGCCCAGGTTGCCACCCAGGTCGTGTCGCAGGATCTGACCTGCACCTACACCAACGGAAACGGCACCAAGACGTTCCACCGCGACGGCGTACGCGACGGCGAGCGCACCGGCACCCGGACCGTCTCGCACGTCGGCATCAGCGAGGGCAGCCGGGACGCCTCCCGTGAGGGCACCCGGTCCGGCAGCCGAACCGGCGTCCTCGGTCACGACCTCAACGTCGAGGCCCGCAAGGCCAACCAGTACACCGGCTTCATCCTCAGCGGCTGGAAGGGGGAGCCGTCATACGAGGCCGGGGCCACCAGCTGGAACTCCCCGGCCTCCTTCGGTGACTGGTCGTTCGGTGACTGGTCGTTCGGCAACTGGTCGTTCGGTGACTACAAGTTCGGTGAATACCGGTTCGGCGACTATGCGTTCCAGCCCGTGACCGATGTGCAGTGGGGCAAGTGGGACTCGGCTCCGGGCGAGAACCCGGACGACTGCCTTCGCAGCGCCAACGCCGACAAGATCACGGCTCTCAGCAACGTCATCACGCCCGGCGCGATCACCGGGGGCCCCGTCACGGACGGCGCCATCATCGACGGCGCGATCACGCCAGACAGCATCACCGACGGCGCGATCACTGGGGGCCCCGTCACGGACGGCGCCATCATCGACGGCGCGATCACGCCAGACAGCATCACCGACGGCGCGATCACCGAGGGTGCGACCACGTACGGCAACATCGAGGCCGGCGTAAGGACCTCCAGCGGCCCGGCCAAGCTCTTCGTCAACGACAAGACTCTCTGAGCCGTCGCACCACAGCAGCCGCCCCCGGCCCCACTCGGTGGTCGGGGGCGGCTCCTTGCGGTGCCACCTGCCGGAGGCACCAGGCAAAGGCCCCGGACCGATCATGGTCCGGGGCCTTTGACAGCAGAGTGTGACGGCCATCGCCGTTCCTGCCTCGATCGCTGCCCCGCGATCATCGGCCGCGGGGCAATGGCAGCAGGCCTTGACGGGAGTTTCCTCTGCCGGTGTCGCTTGAGCAGGCGGTCCATGTGGCTCATGGTCTCCCGACCGGCGTCTCGGACGACCCGAACTGGTATGAATCGACCCTCCCCTGAGACACTCGTCACCGGCGGCGACCGGAAACCGCTTGGCCGTACAACCACAGGCTGCTCTCATGCATCCCACTTCTCGTACGACTGTCCGAGGGACGGTCACACGCTCAAAAGGGGATGCAGTGAGCAGTGTCGGAAGATCCCGTTTGGCCGCCGCGACCGCGGTGGTGGTCGCGATGACGGGCACTCTTGTCGCGGTCGCCACCTCTCCGGCGTCGGCGGCGACCTGCGCGACGAACACCTACACCCGGCAGTTCTTCGCGAACACCAGCTTCTCGGGCACGCCGAAGCGCACGGACTGTGACACCGTGATCAACGAGAACTGGGGCACCAACTCGCCCGGGGTCCCCGGCGTCGCCAAGGACAACTTCGGCGTCCGCTGGCAGATCACCCGCGACTTCGGCTCGGGAGGTCCTTTCGCGTTCACCGCCTCCGGCCAGGACGGCATCCGTGTGTACCTCGACGGCGCGCGCAAGATCGACCTGTGGAAGAACGGGTCCAGCACCGTCTCCCGGACCGTCAACCTGACCATCCCCCGCGGCACCCACACCCTCCGCGTCGACTACGTCAACTGGACCGGTGCCGCCGCCGTCAAGTTCGCCTACGCCCCCCGCACCGGCGCCACCGTGGACCGTGTCGCCCCTCTCACACCCACCGGGCTGTCGATAGCCCGTGACGCCGGCCCCGGGCGGAACTTCCTGCGCTGGTCGGCGAACAAGGAGATGGACCTCGCCGGTTACCGCGTCTACCGCCGTACCCCCGCCCAGACGTCCTTCGGCGCTCCCGTCGCCACGGTCACCGGCACGTCCTTCACCGACACCACCGCCGGGGGCACCACCCACCTCTACGAGGTCCGCGCCGTCGACAAGTCCGGCAACATGTCCGCCGGGACCTCCGACGTCTCGGTCACCGGGAACCCGGTCTTCCTGCGCCAGTTCTTCGCGAACACCTCCTTCTCGGGCACGCCGAAGCGCACGGACACCGACACCGTGATCAACGAGAACTGGGGCACCAACTCGCCCGGGGTCCCCGGCGTCGCCAAGGACAACTTCGGCGTCCGCTGGCAGATCACCCGCGACTTCGGCTCGGGAGGTCCTTTCGCGTTCACCGCCTCCGGCCAGGACGGCATCCGTGTGTACCTCGACGGCGCGCGCAAGATCGACCTGTGGAAGAACGGGTCCAGCACCGTCTCCCGGACCGTCAACCTGACCATCCCCCGCGGCACCCACACCCTCCGCGTCGACTACGTCAACTGGACCGGCGCCGCCGCCGTCAAGTTCGCCTACGCCCCCCGCACCAGCGCCACCGTGGACCGTGTCGCCCCTCTCGCACCCACCGGGGCGAAGGTGGTGTACGACAAGGGCACCGACTCCGCCACCTTCTCCTGGGCGCCCAACAAGGAGATGGACCTCGCCTACTACCGGGTCTACCGGCAGACCGCGGTGGGTGACTGGATCCCCATGGTCCTGACCGACAGGACCTCCTGGACCGACACCAAACTGCCCCGCAACGGCAAGCCCATCCGCTACTACATCTGCGTCACCGACCGCGCCGGGAACCTCTCCGAGAGCACACCCGTCCTGACGGTCACCCCGGTCGACACCGTCGCCCCGACGGCACCCGTCATCGCCGTGTCCCACATGGCGAACACCCCCAGCTCCCTGAAGATCAACTGGGACAGCCGGACCGAGGAGGAGATAAGGATCGGCGGCACCATCAGCATCTACCGGTCCACCGGCGACACCCTCGGCGACAGCCCCGAACTCATCGGCACAGCGTCGAAGGACTCGCCGCCGACGTCGCCCTACGCGTACGTGGACGAACTGCCGGCGTTCGACGGCACCACCTACACCTACGCCGCCGTGGTCACCGACGCCGCCGGCAACGCGTCCCCGATGTCCGCGCCGCGTTCGGTGACCCCCGACAGCGTTCCCCCGGCCCCGCTCACCGGCCTGACCGCCACGCCCCGCGCCGACGGCGTCCTGCTGAGCTGGGACGCCCCCGCCGAGAGCGGACTGAGCTACGCCGCCACCCGCGTCGTACGGCGGCCGGACGGCAGCACCGGCTACAACAGTGACGGGTGCTCCGACGCCGTCGACCCCAAGAAGCCCACCGCCCTGCCGAACGCGATGCTGTGCGCCGGACCGGCGGAGGGCGAGACGGTGACCTTCCTCGTCGTAGCGATCGACCAGTGGGGCAACCACATCGGCCTCGACCTGGCCCCCACCGTCACCACCACCGAACTCGACAACAGGCCCGACGACGCCCTCGGCGAGGACTCCGGCGTGCTCACCGTCCTCAACCCCGACGCCGTGACCAGAACCGGCCGCTTGGAGTGGGCCTGCTCCGACATGACGGCCTGCGCCGGCATCACCGAGCACCGCCTGGAGCGCTGGAACGTGGCCACCAGGACGTACGAACCGGTCACCTCCATCGCCGCGGCCCCGAACCGCATCTACCGCGCCGCCGTGCGCCTGCCGCTCGGCGAGACGTCGTACTTCCGGATCACCGGCATCCTCGCCGACGGCACACCGGCCGCCGTGGTGCACTACTCGGCGGCCAGGGGCGACTACGTGTGAGACGCTGCCGCTTCCGTGGTCCGGCAACGGAAGCGTTGACCGTGGTGCGCGCCGTCCCCCACCCGGGGGCGGTGCGTCTGCGGGCAGCGCACGGCTTCCGGCAGTACAGGCGTCGGCCTTCAGGGCGGCGGACCGTACCGTCGTTGAGCTTCGCGCCCGTACTCGGCGTCACGAGCCGCAGCGGAACGTCGACATCCGGGCGAAGGCCGTATCAAGGCGGCATCAAGTGCGCGTAAAGATTGCCGAGGGCAGGCAATGTATTGCCACCCGATCGCATGGCAATATGCAGGCCGGGGAGATCGCCGAGTGAAAGCGGGGCCCGAATGAACTGGTTTGTGGGTCTCGGTATCGCGGGACTGGTCCTGCTGGTGCTCTCGCTGATCTTCGACGGGATCCTGGAAGGCCTGTTCGGCGGGGTGCTGGACGGGTTGTTCGACGGGCTGCTGTCGCTGCCGGTCATCGCCGGATTCGTGTCCATGCTCGGCTTCGGCGGGGCGATCGCGCTCGGCACCACCGGTCTGGGGGTCACGGGGGCAACGGCGATCGGTGTGGTGGCGGGCGTCGCCGCGGGCTGGTTGACGTGGAAACTCAGCCGCGTCCTGATGCGGGAGCAGGGCTCGGCCGCTCCACAGGGCGGCGATCTCGTCGGCGGCTCCGGTTCCGTGGTGACCGCTATTCCAGCCGAGGGGTACGGCGAGGTGCTGGTGTATCTCGCCGGGCAGCCGCTGAAGCTGGCCGCGAAGTGCTCCGTGCCGGTGGCGCGGGGTGCCGAGGTCTGGGTGGAGTCGGTGCTGTCCGCGACCTCGGTCGCGGTCCGGCCGGTCGAAGACTGACCGTCGGAGCGGCGCGCCACACCACGAGACCCACACGCCCGCCCCTTCATCTTCCTTCATCTTCCTTCCGCGTCCGTTCCTGATCCGTTCCAATTCGCCGTCCCCCGGGGAGGGCTGAGGGGATTCCACACATGAGCCCTGTACTGATTGCCGTGATAGGAGTCGTCGTACTCCTGGTCCTGCTGGCCCTCACCGTCGTCACCCGCTACAAGGTCGCAGGTCCCAGCGAGGCGTTCATCGTCACCGGACGGCGCGGCAAGAAGTCCACCGACCCCGAAACCGGCCGTGTCTCCACCGACAACAGTGGCCAGAAGGTCGTGGTCGGCGGCGGTGTCTTCGTCGTGCCCTTCGTCCAGCAGAAGTTCACCCTCGACCTGTCCAGTCGGCACATTCCGGTGGCCGTCCGGGGCGCGGTCACGCTGCGCGGGGTGAAGGCCAACCTGGAGGGCGTCGCCATCGTCAAGGTCGGCGGCACCGAGGACTCGATCCGCGCCGCGGCCCAGCGCTTCCTCCAGCAGCAGGACGGCATCGTCGGCTTCACCCAGGAGGTGCTGTCCGGCGCGCTGCGCTCCATCGTCGGGCGGATGTCCGTCGAGGACATCATCCGGGACCGGGCCGCCTTCGCCGGACAGGTCGCGGAGGAGGCCGAGGCCAGCCTGTCCGGGCAGGGTCTGGTGCTGGACGCCTTCCAGATCCAGGACATCACCACCGAGGGCTCCTACCTGGAGGACCTCGGCCGGCCTGAGGCGGCCCGCGCCAAGCAGGAGGCCGACATCGCCGAGGCCGTCGCCCGGCGCGCTTCCGAACAGGCCCGCCTCAAGGCGGAGGAAGAGATCGCGATCGCCCAGCGCACCTACGCGCTGAAGCAGGCCGAGATCAAGGCCGAGACGGACGAGGCCGCCGCCCGCGCCAACGCCGCCGGCCCGCTCGCCGAGGCCGCCCGGCAGCAGGAGGTCCTGCAGGAGCAGGAGAAGGTCGCCGCCCGGCAGGCCGCGCTGACCGACCGCGAACTGGACACCCAGGTCCGCAAGCCCGCCGACGCCGCCCGTTACCGGGCCGAGCAGGAGGCGGAGGCCCACCGCATCGCCCTGGTCAAGGAGGCCGAAGCGGCCGCCGAGCGGGCACGGCTCACCGGTGAGGGCGAGAAGGCCCACCGTGCGGCGCTCGCCGAGGCCGTTCGTATCGAGGGTGACGCCGACGCGGCCGCGATCGCCGCCAAGGGCGCGGCGGAGGCCGACGCCATGCACAAGAAGGCCGACGCCTTCGAACGGTACGGCGACGCGGCGGTGCTCCAGATGCTGGTCGAGGTGCTGCCGCAGGTCGTCGGCAAGGCGGCCGAGCCGCTGTCGGCCGTGGACAAGCTGACCGTCATCTCCACGGACGGCGCGGGCCAACTCCCGCGCGCGGTCGCCGACAACGTCGCCCAGGGCATGGAACTCCTCAGCTCCACCACTGGCGTCGACCTCGCCCAGCTCCTCCAGGGCCTCTCCGGACGCGGCACGACGAAGATCCCGGCGCAGGTCGAATCATCGGCTCCGACATCGGCCGAACCGTCCCACGACAAGATCGACATCACCGAATAGAACACAGACCGGGGGGACACCGCTGACCACGGAGCCTGGACGCCTGAGTGGCGCCCGGGCTCCGCTGTTTCCCGGCGCCGTTCCCGCGCAGGGCAGCTCAGCAATCGCCCCTGGACGCCATAAGCTTCCCCAGTTCAGAGCATGAGTTTCCTTACTCCGGTCCGTGATGGCCGTCGCCCGTGAGGTGTTCAGGACGCCCGCAGGAAGGCCGATCGCGCCGCCTTGCCGAGGTACGTGAAGCGCGTGTCGCCCGCGAGGTGCTTGTCGAGCGCTTCTTTGATGCCCGGCCACTTCGGGTCGCGGTAGTCGTCGAGGACGACGATCCCGCCGGGTGCCGCGATCTCCTCCGCCCACTCCAGGTCCTTGGCCACGCCCTCGGCCGAGTGGTCGCCGTCCACGATGATCACGCCGTAGCGGCGGTCGGAGACGGCCGCGCGGGTCTCGTGGTCCTCCGAGAAGCCCCGCTGGATCCGGGCGGCGACGCCCGCGGGGCCGGCCAGCGCCAGATTCGTCCGGACGGCGTGCTCGTCGACCGGCGTGCCCGTGGGGTCGGGCCGCTGCTCGGTGCCGGGCTGCAGTTGCACGCCGGCGAAGGGGTCGACGATGGTCAGGCTCGGGCTGCGGCCGTCGCGCTCCAGCATCCGGATGAGTCCGGCGGAGAACATCCCGTACAGCGTGCCGATCTCCAGGACCTCGTCGTTCGGCGGGTCGAGCAGCGGTATCGAGCCGAGCTTGCCGCAGATGTTCATGGTGCCGCCCGCGATCCGGCCCACGCCCAGCGACTCCAGTGCGACCAGCAGCCGGTAGGCCGCGGCGACGTTGCGCTCGGCCGCCTGGCGGTCGCCGCCGCCGAGCGCCGCGACCTCGGCCTGGAGACGGTCCATGGCGCCGGGCACGACGATCCGGGAGATACCGCGGGCGCGGGGGCCGACCAGCAGGTCGAAGGTGTACTGATGCTGTCTCAGCACCTGGATGTCGCGCTGGAGCTCTTCGTTCTGCGACTGCGACCGGGCGACGGCGGAGCGGACCTGCCGCTCGATCCGCTTGTCGAGCAGCTCGGCGACGGGACGGAGCAGGCGCCGGGAGGCCGAACTGCGAAGCAGGGAGCGGCTTTTCATGAAACCGATGACCTCAATCATCTCGCGACGAATTGACCCGGGGTCAGCACGGATCACAGGTAGGGAAAGGCTAGGCGTGCCCCTTTCGGACGGAAGGCCACCGAGTCGTCCGGCGGGAAAACTTCTGCCGAACTCCGCATGACCGTGATGTGGGGACAGGGGGTAAAGGACATTCACCCGCACGATGACGCGCCCCGGAGCAAGCGCGTCTTTCCTGCGACGTGCACGGCCGCCTCCGCGCCGAACCGGCACGGCCCCGCGGGTCGGGGGCCGTACCGGTTCGGCTTGGGCGGGGTTCAGTTGGTGAAGGTGAAGTACTTCCAGGCGCCGTGGGTCGTGGAGTTGACGTTGTCGCCGGAGGAGCCGTTGATGTACGACGAGCGCATGCGGGCTCGGATGCCGGACGTGCCCGGTGCCTCCAGGCTCACGGACGACTTGCCCTTGGTGGACAGGGCGAAGTACTCGGAGCCCGAGTCGTACCAGGAGCCCTGGTAGTACACCTGGAGCTGGAAGCGCTGCTTGCGGCCGGGGTAGTAGTTCATGGTCGTGGTGAACAGCGGGTCGGTCTTCTTGCGGAAGTAGTAGTACGTCGTGGAGCCGATCTTGCCCGTCTTGTAGTGCCTGGAGACGGCGGTGGAGACGTTCACCCGGGCGTACGCGGTCGACTTCACGGTCTTGGCGGTGTAGCGGGCGTCGCCGCTGAAGACGGCGGTGACGGTGGTGTCACGGGTCATGCCGACGGTCGCCGACAGGTTGCCCTTGGAGTTGACCTGGGCCGTCTTCAGCAGCTTCTTCGGCTTGTCGGGGCCGAAGGGGTCCGCGTAGATCGAGACGGTGCGGTTCTTGTACGTCGTGCCGAGGTGCGCGGTGAAGGTGACCTTCTTGCCGTACGAGTACAGCTTGCCGTTGTTGTTCAGGGTCAGCGCGGGCGCCTTGCGGGAGACGTCCACCACGCGCGAGCCGGAGGCGGGCATGTGGGCGGCGTCGCCCGCGTAGGAGACCTTGTAGGTTACCTTGCCGCCGGCGGGCGGGGTGTCCGTGAAGGAGAAGCTGCCGTCCGCCTTGGTCTTGGCGGCGGCCAGCGCCTTGCCGTTCGGCGACTCGACGTCCGTGCGGGTCACCTTCAGGGCGGTGCCCGCGGCGGGCAGCGTCTTCGAGGTCAGCTTGCCGGTGATGGTGAGCTTCTTGGCGCGTTCCGCCTTGGCGGGTGCCGACACCCTGAGTGTGGGCAGTTCCTTGGTGGGATCGGTCAGGGCGCGCAGGGTGTGGGTGCCGTAGGAGTTCACGGAGACGGCGAAGACCCGGCTCGAGTCGGGCGCCCAGGCCAGCGCTCCGTCCACGAGGGTGTCGGCGCCGCTGGTGTTGCCGGTGTTGGGGAAGTCGTACTCCCGCACCGGCACCCGGTCACCGGGCCGGTGGATGTGGACGTCGGGGTCGTACCAGGAGAAGCTGCCGCCCGCGATGGTGCCGTCGGGCGCGACGCGTACGGCGTTCGGGTACGCGCCGACGGGGTAGCCGGCCAGCTCGGTGAGGTCGGTGGTCGAGTAGGCACCGAGGCTGTAGCCGGGGCCCCACGAGGTGAGCACCTGGCTGCCGTCGGGCAGCAGGTCCAACTGCTTCACGCCGCTGCTCATGCCGCCCTCGGCGCGCAGGGTGGCGCCGTCGGCGGAGACGTCGTACACGGCGAGCATGGAGCCGTTGCCCGCCACCAGGACGCCCGGGACGGCCGGGTCGGCGGCCAGCAGCGTCCCGGCTCCCGGGTAGGGGTCGGTGTCGCCGCGCTGGGCGAGGTGAACGACGGGTTCGGGGCCGGAGACGTCGAGCGAGCCGAAGTCGCCGCCGTAGGAGAACCAGATCCGGCCGTCCACCTCCTCCAGGTCGCCGGGCGCCGCGCCGACCGGGTAGCTCGCGGTCTGGGTGTACGTCCCCGTCTCCACCGAGACGATCCGGTTGCCGTTCTTCACGGCGGCGTACACCTGCCCGGCGTCGGCGGACAGCGCGAGGCCGGTCACGCCGGAGAGCCCGGTGAGCGTCGCCTTCACGGTGCCCGTGTAGTCGGTGACGACGATCTTGCCGGCGGTCGGGTCGGAGACGTAGACCCGCTGGTGGGTACCGTCCACGATCATGTCGCCGACCGACTTCACCGGAAGGACCTTCGCGGAGTCGGCCGCAGCCGGACCCGCCACGCCCGTGGTCAGGGCCACGGAACTGAGGACGACCGCGAGTGCCGTCGCGGTCGAGATGCTTCGCCTGCGCACAGTGATGGAACCCCCACGGAAGAAGCCCGGTTGTCACCGGGCGGAAACGGACAGGCCGCGTATCCCCCCTCGCACCGACGACGGGTGCGTGGACGCTGCCGAAGATGGCAGCGTATGGCATGCCAATGACAATTGAGGACTGAAATACCGCAACGCGACGCGACCGGCCGAACCGGCCCTTCTCCAGGTGACCGGGGCTGCGGGCGCGTCACCGCCGTCACTGGTCGGACGCCCGGAGCAGTTGGGAGTCGTACGACCCTCGACCCCGGAGCGTCGTGGCTTCCCGGCCTCAGGACATGGTTCCTCTGCCGCGACGCGCTTACCTCATCGGGTCTCACGGCACTTCGTCCGTGGCGCCGGCCGTCGCCTTGACGTACGCGGCGAAGGCGACGGTCCGCTCGACGCTGCCCGGGCGCGGCGGGTCGTTGAAGTCCAAGCCGAGCCGGCGGTCGTCGAGGACCTGGCGGATCAGGCCCGACCACCGCAGGTCCAGATGATCCGCCGCCCACAGCAGGGCCGCTCTCTTGGACGTCACCCGACCTGTTTCGAGTGTGTGCAGGATGCGGCAGAGGCTGGTGACGGCGTAGCGCTGCGACCAGGCGACGTCGTAGTCGAGCCAGGCGTGGTCGGCGACGAAGTCCCGGGCGTAATCGCGCATCCTGGCGCGCAGGACGTCCGGGCCGACGGGGTCGACGAGTTCCTTGGGGTCCGGTCCGGTGAGGGTCACGCCGCGTTCGCGCAGCGACCATCGCACGACCTCGGTGTTGCAGTGCGTCGCCCATTCCATCGTGCGCGAGCCGTGGTCGATGTACAGCCAGGGTTGACCGAGTCCCTCGAGCCCTCGCAGCGCCGTGCTGTCGGGATATGAACCCTCCAGATGGCGCGTCCAGTGCCCCGTCCGCGCAGGAATCTCGTCGTGCATGACCCGGAGGGCGGCTTCCTGACCCCGGGTGATGGGGCCGCGGACAGGGATCAGGAAGTCGCAGTCGCTGTGGATGTCCGCGTCGCCGACGGCGAAGGAACCCTGGAGGTACGCACCGACGAAGTTGTCGCCGAGGATCCTCGCGGCACGCTCGGTCAGCTCCCGGAGAACCTCGTTGAGCTCGGCGAACTGCGTCGGGCTCGGGTGCAGCACCAGATCGTTGTCGGCCACCCTCGAAGTACACCAACCTCCACGGCAGGCCGTCGACCGAGTTCTTCGGGAAGTGGTGGGCTGTCCGTTGTCAGCCCGTGCTCGTCCATGCGTCCGGGCGAGGCGCCAGCACCGCGGAGACGACCGCGCCGGATGAGGTCACGACGTCGGCCATGAAGCGCAGGCGTCCGATGTCGAGGCGTCGTAGCGCCGGGCCGTGGTCGGCGGCGACGACGAGGGAGGCCGCGAGCAGAAGAAGTTGCCACAGGGCCATCACCGGGCGGCGCGTTACGCGGGGCAACTCCGCCAGGGAGGCGTGCAGTCGCTCGCAGTGGAAGGGGACGTGGCGCTGCTCGTCGGACAGGATCCGACCGGCCACATCCGAAGTGAGCGAGTCGTCGGTGCCGTCGCGCAGGGCCCGGTAATAGCGCAGGGCCACCACTTCCGCGATCATCAGCACCAGCAGTTCCATGCGCAGGCCCATGAGGCGCCGCAGCCGTACGAAGACCGTGTCGCTCCAGTGGCCGGGCAGGGTTGGTACACCACCCGCCGCCAGCAGACGGGCGAGTAGACGGGCGTGGTTCTGCTCCTCGGCGACGAAGAGCCGGACTGCCTGCGCGTAGTCGGGGTCGCCGGCCTCATCCGCTTTGCCGACGAGGTTGGCGCCGTCGCCGTCCTCGCCGACCTGGAAGCGCTGAATACTGGCCCACACCGCCGGGTGCAGCGTCGCGCTCTGCCCCCAGTCCGGGTCGCCCTGGGCGCGCCTGCGCTCGCGCTCGTCCTCGAACTGCCTTGTCCACTTGGCGAAGCCGTCCGTGTGCACCCGGTCTCCCCTCCCCGGGGCACGGCCACCGTGCCCCAGGGAGGGACGACGCCGGCGGACGCCGAACCGTTTCACCGCTGCCGGGAGCAGCGAACCATGGAGGGCGCAGGCGGCCGGGCGCGCTGGTCCAGCCCACGCACCAGCTCCGGCTCCAGTTCCTCGGGGCCGGTCGGACGCCACAAGGTCGTCCACCCAGGCGATGGTGCTTCAGTGCAGCCGCGCATCAGGCTCGTGCGGATCCCCCAACCCGGCTTTCTGCGCGCCAGGTTGGGGGCCCGTCAGTCGGCCTTCCCGTTACGAGCCGGTCGTGACGGTGATGGTGCCCGTCAGGGTGAGCGGGGCGCCTGTGCCGTCCTCTGGGGTGGCCGTGAGTTCCCAGGTGTAGGTGCCGGCGGCGGCGGGCTTGCCGTCCGTGAGGGTGCCGTCCCAGCGGGCCGTGAGGGCGGTGCCGTGTGCGGTGGGGGTGAGGGTGCGCACGATCTTCTTCTTGCTCTTGATGACCAAGTGGGCGCCGGTGGACGGCTTGGAGAGTTGCCACGCCGGGTTCCAGGTGGCGCCGGCCTTCGGGGCGAACGCGGCGTCGGTTCGCGTGGCGGTCGCGGTGAGGGCCTGGGTGGGTACTCCGCTCGGTGCGACGTGTACCGCTCCGTCCGCGTCCAGCCAGGCGACGCCGCCGCCGTACTTGTCGACGTCGTAGTTCTTCACCCAGGGCACGGTGGGCAGGTCGGTGAGCACCCGGGGCGCGGCCGCGGTTCCGGTGTGGAAGTCGGTGAGCAGCAGCTTGCCCGCGTTCGTGTCCTGGTTGACGACGAAGCCGTCGCCGAGCTTTCCGCGCTCGGGCAGCGTGATGTTCTCACCGGTCCGCAGGTCGTACACGCCGAACGGGGTGGACTTGTCGCCCGTGATGTCCCGTCCCAGGCAGTCCCAGTACACCCAGCGCCCGACGGTCTGGACGTCCCGGATCGCGCAGGAGGCGCCGACCGTGTACGAGGTCACCGTGCCGGACGCCAGATCCCGCGCCTCGATCCGGCCGGCGGTGCCGCCCGGGGTCCACAGCTTGGAGCCCCACAGCGCGGCCGACGTGTCCAGCTGCTCCACCACGGCCGCGCCGCCCGGCGCCTCGAAGTCGACGAGCAGACCGCCGTTGTACAGGGCGTACCGTCCGGCGGCGTCGTACAGGCCGCGGCCGGAGGACGCCGGGGTGGGGCGGTCGAACGGTATGACCTCGGCGCGTTCGCCGGACGCGGTCGCCCGCACGAGGACGTCCCGCTGGGCGGCGTCGTCGTGCCGGACGTACACGACGGACCCGTCCCCGGCGCCCAGTGGCTGGCCGTAACTGTCTTCGAGGGGCGCGGTGGCCACCTCGGAGCGCTCCCCCGCCGACGGAGTGCCGGTGAGCGTCACTTTGCGCGTGTGGTACGAGGGACGCGGCGCGCTGTCGATCTCCCTGGTGACCAACTGACCGCCGGCGAGCGCGACACCGCGCACCCTGGCCGGTTCGGCGGGCACCTTGGAGAGGGTCCGCAGGGTCAGACCGCCGTCCGCCGCGACCTCGATCCGACGCACGGCCCAGTCGCCGGTGTCCGCGCCGCCGACCGTGATCGCCCCGCCGCCGGGGACCTGCGTCAGGTCGGGCTGGGCGGCGGCCAGCAGGGTGACCGGCGATCCGCCGCCGAGCGGGGTGGCCTTGAGGGGGCCGCCGCGGGTCAGGGGCGGGTTGTGCTCGTGGGAGGTCGGCGGCCGGAGGGCTGTGAGCAGCCAGTCGCCCGCAAGGCCGATGACCTGGTCGCCCTGCTCCGAGGGCGACATGGCGACGGAGGTCTGCGCTCCGTCGGGGTCGTCGCGGCGGACCACGAAGGCCTGGCGCATGCCCTGCTGGTACCAGGCGATGTGGGTGGGCGAGACGGCTGCCTGGAGAGTCCACGGTTCGTCGAGGCCGACGGCGTGGGTGGTCACGGGGATGAGGGTGCCGGTGGTCAGGTCGAGGACACCGAGCGCGTAGGTGTGGATGAACTTCACCACGGCCAGCCGCCCGTCGCCGGCCGCGACCGGGTACCGGTCGAACCTCATCCCCGACGGCGGCTCGACCGGCGTGTCCGTGGTCACGCCGTCCTCGACGCGGAGGATGTGCAGCTTGTCCGCCTGCCATACCTCGTTGTACGAGATCGTCAGCACGGTCTGCCCGAACGAGCCCACGGTGTACTGGCCGTCCGGAACCGTGAGCGGCGTCGACTTCCCGGTGGCCGGGTCGCGCAGCTGCACGACTCCGCTCGAGTCGACGGGCACGGGCAGGGTGTCCGTGCCGGTGCCGTAGTAGCCCTGCTGGCCCGGCAGTCTGCCGGTGAAGTCCTCGACCGTCCGCTCACTGCCGTCGTAGCCGCGCCACTGGTACGGCGCGGTGGAGCCGTCGCTCGTCTCCCGGCGGTGCAGATAGCCGGTGTCTCCGGAGGCGTACAGCACGTCCTGCACCGGCGTGTATCTGTCCGGCGCGGTCAGCACCAGCTCCGCCGGTTCGGTGTCCCCGGCCCGGGCGACCGTGGGGACGGTGACGACGGGGACGGCGGCAAGGGCGACGACGAGGGTGAGACGGCGGGCAGTATCGCTTAAACGTTCGATTTTCATCTCCACGCTAGGCACAGCGCAGCGCGGGACGGAAACGTCACACCCGTCCGCCGAGCCTCGTCAGCCCAGTGGTTCACTCAGCTCGATGGAGCGCAGGGCTGCCGCCAGAGCCCGTTCGTCGCCGACGTCGAGAGCCGTGTCGGTCAGTTTGATGACGTGTTCGTCGCCGTGCTCCAGGGCCAGTTCGACAACCTCTTCGGGGGTCGGGGTGCCCGGTGGGGTGTATGCGGCAGGGGCGTCCGGCGCGTACATCGCGGTCACCGCCGCGGAGGCCGTCCAGGCGGCCCGCAGGCTCGGTGCCCACAGAAGGCGCGGGAGCGCGGGCAGGACGCGCAGGACGGCGTTGGGCGCCGTGGCCGCGTGGACCAGCATCGTCGCTTCGCCATGCCCGTGGGTGGCGTACCGGTGGGTGGCCGCCCGCACCAGCTCGGTGAGGTGGCGGTGCGCCGCGTCGGGATCCGCGGCCGTGGCCGCGGTCGCCCAGGTCGGCAGGCCCCTGACACGCGCGAGCCGGGCGGGGAAGCCGCCGTCCCGTTCGGCGATGGGCGTCACCGCGTCGAGGGCGGCGGCCGCGCTGTCGGCGCCGGGCAGCGGGACGAGGTCCGTGACGCGGTGGTGGCGGGCCGCCCAGTAGCCGAGGCCGTGGGCGAGTTCGGTCAGCCGTGGCTCGGTGGCCTCGCCGGCGAGGAGCGTGCGGACCGCGTGGCCCACCCGGATCACCGGGTGCGTCGAGCCGCCGTACATGCCGGGCAGGAGCCGGGGCCACCACTCGCCGAGCACGTCGCGCCAGGGGCGCTCGGCGACCTCCCGCCCGAAGTAGCCGATCCAGTCGGCTGCGCGGCGCGGATCACCGAACGCGCGCCGCCACTCGGCGGCCGTGACCGGTTCGACGCCGGACGGGAACTCCTCCAGCCTGGGTGCGTACAGATCGAGCCAGCGGTGCACCGAACGCGCGTGTCCGTGGGCGGCCAGCGCCTCGACGGCCATCGGCGCGTGATTGGTGAGCCGCCCCAGCCGCTCCGGCCCCGAGCTGTGCAGTCGTTGGAGCGCCTCGTCGAGAATTCCCGTCGTATCCATGGCAGGGAAGGTAGGCGGGACTCCGCGGCGGCGTAACGGGCTGAGGGCTTAGGCCCGGACCTAGGACCGGTGCGAAGTGGCCTTCGCCTGTGGTCCGGGCGGCAACGGCGGAAGGGGGGCGTCCGGGGTACACCGCGGACTGCTGGTGCGCACCTGGACGTATCTTCACGGAGAGCCGCGAGGAGAAGGCGGCCCTGCTGCGGCTCACGGTGCGCATGACCAACGAGGTCACCCCAGACGGCGTACCGGCTTGCCCGCCAGGTATGCCTGGATGTCCTCCACGGCGTCGCCGTAGTACGTCGCGTAGTTCGCCTGCGAGACGTAGCCGAGGTGGGGCGTGGCGAGCAGGCGCGGGGCGGTGCGCATCGGGTGGCCGGCGGGGAGCGGTTCGACGTCGAACACGTCCACTCCGGCACCGGCGATCCGGCCCTCGTGCAGGGCGGCGAGCAGTGCGTCCTGGTCGACGATGGCGGCACGCGAGGTGTTGATCAGGTACGCGGTGGGCTTGAGGAGGGCGAGTTCGGCGGCGCCGAGCAGGCCGCGCGTGCGGTCGCTCAGCGCGAGGTGGACCGAGACGAAGTCGCTGCTCGACAGCAACTCCTCCTTGGAGGCGGCGAGTTCCACGCCCACCTCGTCGGTGCGCTCCTTGGTGAGATTCCGGCTCCAGGCGCCGACCCGCATCCCGAAGGCGAGGCCCACCTGCGCGACCCGGCTGCCGATCTTGCCGAGGCCGAGCAGGCCCAGGCGGCGGCCCTGGAGGTCGGCGCCGACGGTGGACTGCCAAGGGCCGCCCGCGCGCAGCGCGTTGTTCTCGGTCACCAGGTCGCGGGCGAGGCCGAGCAGCAGCGCCCAGGTCAGTTCCACCGGCGGGGTGGAGGAGCTTCCGGTCCCGCACACAGTGACGCCGCACCGCTCGGCGGCGGCGTAGTCGATGACCGAGTTGCGCATACCGGAGGCGACGAGCAGCTTCAGGCGGGGCAGGCGGTCGAACAGCGCGGCCGGGAAGGGGACGCGTTCGCGCAGGGTGACGACGATGTCGAAGTCGGCGAGCGCGTTGGCGAGTTCGCCCTCGTCCGAGATGTGCTCGCGGAACGTGACGATCTCCACTCGGTCCTCGACCGGCCTCCAGTCGGCGGAGGCGAGGGCGGCGTCCTGGAAGTCGTCGAGCACGGCGCAGCGCAGTGGCATGTCGGTGGTCTCCGTCCTTGGTTCGGACCGATCAGTCGGTTCGATCACACCACTGTCCGGCAAACCTGGTGGACCAGGGGCGACGAGGGCTCGTACTGTCGAACGCGGGCAGCCACAGGGACGACCACAGTCGAGACGATCAGAGGTGCCATGACGGACGCCACGACGGACGCCACCGAAGCCACCGCTCCCGCCGACGGATTCGCGGACATCCCGACGACCACGCTGGCCGACCTCCTCGGCCGGGCGCAGGTCATGGACATCGGCATCCGCCCGCTGTGGTCGCCGGTGCCCCGCGTGGCCGGGCCGGCGTTCACCGTGCGGTGCCCTCCCGGTGACAACCTCATGCTGCACGCGGCCATTCACCGTGCCGCCCCGGGCTCCGTCATCGTCGTCGAGTCCGGCGACCTGGACTACGCCCTGGCAGGCGGCAACGTCTGCGCCGTGGCCCAGCGCCGCGGCGTCACGGCCTTCGTGCTGGACGGCCTGATCCGCGACCTGGGCGAGGTCCGCGAGGCGGGCTTCCCCGTCTTCGCCCGGGGCGTCATCCCGATCCCGGGCGGCAAGAAGGCCGTGGAGCCGCTGAACACGCAGGTGACCTGTAGCGGGGCGAAGGTGAGCGCCGACGACGTCGTGGTCGCCGACGAGGACGGCGTCGTGGTGGTCCCGGCCGCCCGGCGTGAGGAAGTCCTTGCCGCCGCACGGGCCCGGCTGGCCAAGGAGGCGGACGAGACCCTCGACGCGTGGGAGGAGGCCCACCGCACCCGCGTCAACAGGATCCTGCGCGACCAGGGCTTCGAGGACTGACACCGCCCGGACGGGCCACAGCCGTTCGAGGCAGGGAGACCTCGTTCACCGGGGCCCTGCCCGCCGGATCACCGTCACTTCCACTGGGCGTAGAGCCCGCCCTCGGTGTTGCGGACGGTGATCTGGTTCTCGAAGTGGAGGGGGTCCTTGCCCGGTTTCAAGTCGGTGACGGCGTACCAGACGCCCCATCCGGGGTCGCCGGGCAGCTCGACGAGCTTGCCCCACACCGTCCCGGCCACCGT
Organism: Streptomyces sp. NPDC004721; assembly: GCF_053601495.1. Lineage (NCBI taxonomy): Bacteria > Bacillati > Actinomycetota > Actinomycetes > Kitasatosporales > Streptomycetaceae > Streptomyces > Streptomyces sp. NPDC004721. Next base: position 148,900 of record NZ_JBSGBZ010000017.1, on the reverse strand, counting down.
TTCGACCTCCACGCTGGACGCGGTTCCCTTGCCGCCGTAGTACACGCCGGAGAGGTAGATGCGGCCGTCCTCGGACTCCCCCTGGAGGGAGACGCCGAGGTCGCTCCGGACGATGTTGCCGTCGACCACGCTCCGGAACTGCGGCTCCGGCGAGGCGGGCGACGTCCAGTGCTTGCCCTCCGCCGTGAGCCAGAGCTCGAAGCCGGGGACGGCCGTCACATGCTCACCGGGGGCGACGACACGGGGCGTCGGGGCGGTCTTCTTCGCCTCGCCTGCACGACCGTGGCGGCCCGGGCCTTCGAGACCGAAGCGGCCTGGACCTGCGCCGCCCCCGCCTTCGTGACCGTGCCGTGCGGTGCCTTCGCGGGTACGGCGTACGACACCGTGGCCGTCCCCGCCACGGCGGCGGTGACGGCGGCGCAGGTCAGATACTTCAGCGTCCGTTTCATGAACGGCCAACTCCTGGCGGAACACGGACCCTTGGGGGATCCAGGCTGGGTGTGAGGGTGCCTCTCCACCCGTTCAAACCCCTCCGGGATCCCTTCCGGACGACACCCCCGCGGAATTTCTTCGCGAGCGGCGTTCCGGCCGACGCGCGCCGGGCGCTGTTCCCGCTCCGCTCGGCGCCCGGCGGAGATAATCGAGGCATGATCCCCTCACGGTGCGCCGCGGCCGAGTGCTCGTGTTACCGGTCCGGGCAGGGACCGTTCGCGGACGGCGGCAGCGCCGGATGAACGCCGGTGAGGTGCGGCGGCGGCTGCTGGGCGACCTGCTGGCGGTGGGGGCGCCGTACGGGCTGGCGCTCGCCGGTGGGGACGCGGTGCGGGCGCACGGACTGGTGGACCGGCCCGGCCGGGACGTCGACGTGGCCACCGAGAGCCCGGTCGAGACCGGGGACATCGTCGCGGCGGTGCGGGGCGGCCTGGAGGAGCGCGGCTGGCGGGTGCGGACGTCGGGGACGGAGCCGCTCGCGGCCCGGCTGGTGGTCGGTATCCCGGAGGCCGGAACCGGGGCCGGGGAGGAGTACGCCGTGCAGGTGCTCAAGGAAGTGCTGTGGCGGCCGCTGGAGGCGGGCGAGTTCGGCCCGGTCCTCTCCGTCGAGGACGTCGTCGGCACCAGGGTGCGCGCACTGGCCGATCAGGGGCTCGCCCCCGACCTCGTCGACGTCCACGCCGCCGCCGACCGGTGGAGCCACCCGGAGCTGGAGGAACTCGGCCGCCGCCACGCCGGTGACGCCCTCGACCTCACCGATCTGCAGACCCGGCTCGTCGGCGCCGAATGGATCGACGACCGCGAGTTCGCGGCCTGCGGGCTCGACGACCGGGCCATCGCCGAGCTCCGCAGCTGGGCCCAGGAATGGGCGGACGACATCGGCGAACGGCTCGCGGAGTCCTCGGCGCCACCCGAGGACGAGTGACGCCACCTCCTACGACCGACCGCGCGCCGCCGCCTGTTCCCTCCCCCGTCCGTACCTACGGCAGCCCACAGCCCGCAGCCCGCCGCCCGCAGCCGGGCCCCTCGTCAAGGGATCAGCCGGTGATCACCGTCAGCCCCTCCGGAGCCGACACCTCCGCCGATCCGTCGGCCCTCACCGTGATGTCCAGGCGGCCTCCGGCGACTTGGAGCCCGGTGAGCGTCAGCGGGCCGTACGCACCGGCGAAGCCCGGGTTCACCGTGAGGGTGCCGGCGGGGACGTCCGCGCTCAGGCCGAGGGCCGACTGGAGCACGAGGACCGAGGACGCGGCCGCCCACGCCTGGGGCCGGCAGGACGCCGGATAGGGCGCGGGGCGCGGGCCGGCCTCGATGCCGTGGCCCGCGAAGAGTTCGGGCAGCCGGGCGTCGAAGCCCGCGGACGCCGTCAGCAGGCCGTCCGCCAGCGACGCCGCGGCGTCCGGGAAACCGGACCGGGCCAGGCCGTGCACGGCGATCGCCGTGTCGTGCGGCCAGATCGAACCGATGTGGTAGCCGTACGGGTTGAAGCCCACCGCCTCGCTGCTCAGCGTGCGCAGACCATGGCCCGCGTCCAGGTCGCCGCCGGAGAGCCGGGCGGCCAGGAGCGCGCTCTCCTCGTGGTTCAGCAGACCCGTGCCCAGGAGGTGGCCGAAGCCCGAGGTGACCGTGTCGGCCGGCCTGCCGTCGCCGTCCAGCGCGACCGCCGGGTACGGGCCCCGTTCGTCCTCCACCCAGAAGCGCTCACGGAAGCGCGCGGCGAGCCGGTCCGCCCACTCCTCCCAGTCGTCGGCCCCCGGGCGGCCGAAGGACCGCAGCAGCGCCGCTCCGCCGCGGGCGGCCTCGTAGGCGTACGCCTGCACCTCGCACAGCGCGATCGGCGGCTGGGCGAGGCTGCCGTCGCGGTAGCGGATGGAGTCGCCGGAGTCCTTCCAGCCCTGGTTGGCCAGGCCGCGGCCCGACAGGTCGACGTACTTGAGGAAGCCGTCGCCGCCGGCGTCCCCCTGGTCGCGCATCCACGCCAGCGCCGACTCGGCGTGCGGCAGCATCCGCTCGACCTCCTCCGGTGCCAGGCCCCAGCGCCAGGCGTCGTGGAGCAGCGAGATCCACAGCGGGGTGGCGTCCACCGTGCCGTAGTACACCGGCGGGAGCGAGAACGTGTCGCTGAACGCCGAGGTGTCGCGCCGGACTTCGTGCAGGATCTTGCCCGGCTGTTCCTCGGAGGCCGGGTCGGTGACGCCGCCCTGGCGGCGGGCGAGGGTGCGCAGGGTGCCGGCCGCGAGCTCGGTGCCGAGCGGGAGCAGCATACGGGCGGCCCAGAGCGAGTCGCGGCCGAAGAGGGTCAGGAACCAGGGAGCGCCCGCGGCGAGGAACTGGTCCGGCCGGTCCCCGGGCGAGCGCGGGTCGGTCAGGCGCAGGCGGTCCAGGTCGGCGAGGGACTGCTCCAGCCACCGGTCGAGGCCCCGGTCCGCGCTGCGCAGGACGGGGGTGCGCCACGGTACGGAGTCGGCGGGGGGCGCCGGGAACTGGTCGCCGTCCGCGTGGGCCGCGGTGCAGCGCAGGGTGACCGTCCACGAGGTGCCCGGGTCCAGGGCGATGTCGTACGACAGCCGGCCCGCCGGGACGTCCAGCGTGTCGGGCGCGGGCTCGCTGGTCAGGCGCACGGCGAACCCGTCGCTCGCCCAGGACAGTTCGCTCCCGCCGGAGTTCGTGGCCTGCGGGGGTGCCGCATCCACCTGGCGCCCCGACTTGACCTGCTCCATGGTGGCGAGGTCGGTGGCGGCCGTGACCGTCAGCCGGAAACGGACCGACTGGGTGCCCGCGTTGCTGACTTCGAGGACTTCCTCGAGCCGGCCGGCGGCCGTGGTCCGGCGGCGGTGCAGGGCGACCGCGGGGTCCGCCGTCACCTCTCCTAGCCCGCGCAGGATCGACCGGAAGTCCGCCCGGTCCGCCCCGCGCAGCCCGTGCCCGACCGGCGCCAGCGGGATGCCGTCGGCCGCGACGGTCAGCCGGGAGAGCGCCCGGCGGTCGCCGTGGAAGAAGCCGTCCGCGCCGCCGCCGAGGGCCCCGTCGGCGCGCGAGATCACGAAGGTCGGGGCGTACAGCGTGACGACCGCGTCGTGCAGGAACGGCTGAAGGCCCTCGGTCACCGCGGGGGGCGGCGTGACCGAGCCGTTGGTGTCGGGGGTCTTGACAGTCGAGTCCAAAGGAGTAGAACCTCTCAGCGTTTGATCGTTCCAAAGACACTAAGTGACTCGTCAGAGCGCTGACAATGCTTTTGGAACGCTAAAACACGCTCATCGTTCCCTCTGCATGTCGGAGGCCCGCAATGGCCCGCTCCAGCAACGACCCGCCCGCCAGGGGCGGCCCGGTGACGCTCGCCATGGTCGCCCGCCGGGCCGGGGTCTCCCCGCAGACCGTGTCGAACGCGATCAACTCGCCGGACCTGCTGCGCTCCGAGACCCTGGAGCGGGTCCGCCGGGTGATCGACGAGATGGGCTACCGCCCCAGCCGGGCCGCGCAGACGCTGCGCACCCGCTCCAGCAAGCTGATCGGCTACGGCATCCTGCCCTCCCCGGCCAGCAGCCCCGTCCTCGACCGGTTCCTGCACGCCCTGTCGCAGGCCGCGGACGAGGCCGGCTACCGGATCCTGCTGTTCGCCTGCCAGCCCGGCTCGCCGACCCTGGACGGCTACGAGGAGCTGCTCGACCAGCACGAGGTCGACGGCTTCGTGCTCAGCGGCACCGAGCACAACGACCCGCGCCAGGCGTGGCTCGCCAAGCGGGACGTGCCGTTCGTCGCCTTCGGCCGGATGTGGTCGCGGCGGCAGATCGGCGACTGGATCGACGTCGACGGCGCCTCGGGCACGGACGCCGCCGTGGAGCACCTGATCGGCCTGGGGCATCGAAAGATCGCCTTCCTCGGCTGGGGGCGCGGCTCCTCCGGCGCCGGTGACGACCGCGCCGAGGGCTGGCAGCGGGCCATGAAACGGCACGGGCTGCCGACCCGCGGGCGCCGCGCGCAGAGCGTGAACGACATCGACGCGGCCCGCGCCGCGGTGAAGCCGCTGCTGGACGCGGGGGCGACCGCGGTGGTCGCGGCCAGCGACATGCTGGCGCTCGGCTGCTACCAGACGCTGCGCGAGCGCGGATCCGCCCCCGGCCGCGACGTCGCCGTGGTCGGCTTCGACGACTCGCCGACCGCCGAACTCCTGTCGCCCGCGCTGACCTCCATCGCCCAGCCGCTGGAGGAGGTCGGCCGGGAGTGCGTACGGCTGCTGCTGGCGCGGATGGCCGCTCCCGACGCGCCGCCCGAACGCATCCTGCTGCCGCCGTCCCTGGTCGTCCGGGACAGCACCCGCGCACCCGCTGCGGACGCGGTCGCTCCCGCCGTCTGACGACGGCCCGGCAGACACCGGGCACCAGGGCCGGCGCCGTCCCCACTGGCGCCGTCCCACCCCGAGTTCTCTCCTCCTCCACCCCCCGGTCGTGATTCGCGCCGCCGGGCGGAGCCGCCACTCACATCCCCGATCCCCGGAGGAATCCATGTCCCACCGTACGGCCGCCACGGCCCTCGCCACCTGCGCGGCGCTCCTGGCCACCGCGGGCTGCTCGTCGAGCTTCGGCGGCGACAAGAAGAAGGAGCAGGACACCGGCTCCAGCCAGCACCTGACGGTGCTGATAGCCAGCTCCGGCGACGCCGAGACCAAGGCCGTCAAGGAGGCGGCCGCCGCGTACGCCAAGGAGTCCGGCAACAAGGTGACCGTCGACGTCGCCAAGGACATGAACCAGCAGCTCGCCCAGGCGTTCGCCGGGCACAAGCCGCCGGACGCCTTCTACGTCAACTCCGACCAGTTCGCGAACTACACCAGAGGCGGCTCCCTTTACGCCTATGGCGACAAGGTCAAGGACGCCGACGACTTCTCCGAGCAGCTGCGCGCCTCCTTCACCCACGACGGCAAGCTGGTGTGCCTGCCCAAGGACACCTCCACGCTCGCGCTGGCGGTCAACACCGGCCTGTGGAAGAAGGCGGGGCTGACCGAGAAGGACTACCCGACGACCTGGGACCAGCTGAAGAAGGTCGCGGGCAAGCTGACCGGGCACGGTACGACCGGGCTGGTCGTGGGTGCCGAACACGCGCGGCTCGGCGTCTTCATGAAGGAGGCCGGCGGCTGGATGACCAACGCCGACCAGACGAAGATGACCGCCGACAGCGCGCAGAACGTGCAGGCGCTGACCTACGTGCAGTCCCTGCTGAAGTCCGGCTCCATGAAGTACGCCAACCAGGTCGACACCAACTGGGGCGGCGAGGCCTTCGGCAAGGGCAAGGCCGCCATGACCATCGAGGGCAACTGGCTCGACGGCGCCATGAAGGCCGACTACCCCGACGTCAAGTACCAGGTGGTCCCGCTGCCCGCCGGTCCGGCCGGCCAGGGCACGCTCGCCTTCAGCCAGTGCTGGGGCGTGGCCGCGGAGAGCGCCCACCAGGCGGCGGCCGTGGACCTGGTGACGTACCTCAACTCCAGCGCGCAGCAGCTGAAGAACGCCGACGCCTTCGGCGTGATGCCCTCGCGCACGAGCGCCCTGGCCGAGTACGCGAAGCAGAACCCCGCCGCGAAGGCGTGGGTCGACGGAAGCGCCTACGCGCAGGGCCCGGTGACCCTCGCCGGATTCGACAAGGTTCTCGGCCAGTTCAACACCGACCTCGCGGGGCTGGCCACCGCCGACCCGAAGAAGATCCTCGCCGACCTGCAGCGCAACGGCGAAGCGGCGCTCACGAAGGGCAACTGACCCACCGTGTCCGCGCGTACGCCACACCACCCCCGTCCGGAGCCGCGCTCCCGCGCCGGCCAGGGGTCCCGTACGGCCGGCCCGCCGGGCGAACCTGACACGCCCGGCGGGCCCGGCCCGAAGTCTGCGGCGCCCGCCCGGCGGGTGGGGCGCCGCGCGGAGGGCGCCTGGGGCTGGCTGTTCGTCAGCCCCGCGGTGCTCGTCCTCGGCCTCTTCCTGGTCCTGCCGACCCTGATGGCGCTGTGGGTGAGCCTGCTGCACTGGGACGGGCAGTCCAACCCGTTCAGCGCACAGGCGGATTTCGTCGGCCTGGACAACTACCGGGCGCTGCTCGCCCACGACGGGCTCGACCGCACCCTGTTCGCGACCTCTCTGCGCAACAACGTGTACTACGTGCTGCTGACCGTGCCCCTCCAGACCCTCCTCGCGCTGGCTCTGGCGCTCATCGTCAATCAGCGGCTGCTGCGCGCCCGGGGCGCCCTGCGCACCGCGTTCTTCTTCCCCTCGGTCACCAGCTCGATCGCGGTCTCCACGATCTTCCTCTTCCTGTTCCAGGGCAGCGGAGCCGTCAACACCGCGCTGTCCTGGATCGGGGTGAAGGGCCCGAACTGGTTCAACGACCCGCGTGGAGTGCTGTCCCTGCTGCTCGGCGGCCTGGGCATCGTCGACACCGGCCATCCCTCGGGTGCGCTGGCCAACCACTCCTTCATGGGGCTGTCCTGGTTCGAGTGGCTGTCCGGGCCGTCGGTCGCGATGTGCACGATCATCCTGCTCGCGGTGTGGACGACCTCCGGCACCTTCATGCTGATCTTCCTCGCGGCCCTTCAGGACGTCCCGCGCGAGCTGGAGGAGGCAGCCGCGATCGAAGGCGTCAGCCGCTTCCAGATGCTGCGGTACGTGACGCTGCCCGCGCTGCGGCCCGTGCTGTTCCTCGTCCTCACGCTCGGTCTGATCGCCACCTGGCAGGTCTTCGACCAGGTGTACGTCATGAGCCAGGGCGCGCCCGGCAACACCACGCTCACGCCGGCGTTCCTGTCCTACTCCACCGCTTTCGACGACGCCGACTTCGGTCAGGGCGCGGCCATCGCCTTCGTCCTGCTCGTACTGATCCTGACCATGACGGCCGTCCAGCGCTTCCTGCTGCGCGAGCGCGCCGCCCGTCCCCGGAGGAACCGATGAGCGCCCCATCCACGGCCGCCCGGGCGCAGGGACGTCCGGTGCTCGGACGCTTCCCCCGGCCCGTGCGGATCCTCGGGTACGCGCTGGTGGCGGCGCTCGGGCTGCTGTATCTCATGCCGTTCGCCATCCAGTTGGTCACCGGGTTCAAGACGGACCCGGACGCCGCGGCCCATCCCCTCGGGCTGTTCCCGGTCACCCCGACGACCGCCGCCTACCAGCGGCTGTTCGGGATCAGCCAGGCCGGGGACGGGGTGCCGTTCCTGCGCTGGCTGGGCAACTCGGTGTTCGTCACGGTCGTCGTCACCACCGGGCGGGTGCTGTTCGCGTCGATGGCCGGGTACGCGCTGGCCCGGCTGCGCTTTCCCGGCCGCACGCTGCTGTTCGGGTTCCTCCTCACCGTGATCGCGGTGCCCCCCATTGTGCTGCTGATCCCGAGGTTCCTGGTGCTCAACACCTTCGGGCTGTTCGACACCTACGCCGCCATGATCCTGCCGCTGCTGGTGGACGCGACGCAGGTCTTCATCATGAAGCAGTTCTTCGAGTCGATTCCCCGGGAGGTGGAGGAAGCCGCCCGCGTCGACGGCGCCGGTGTCTTCCGCACCTTCTGGTCGGTCGTCCTGCCGATGGCCCGGCCCGCCCTGATCACCGTGACGATCCTGGCGTTCCAGGGCTCCTGGAACGAGTTCACCCACTACCTCGTGGCCACCCAGTCCAGCCAGTACGAAACCCTGACCACCGGCCTCGCCCGCATGGTCTCGGGCAGCCTGGGCGGCGGCACCCAGTACCCCCTGAAACTGGCCGCGGCCCTCCTGTCGACCCTCCCCGTGGCCATCCTGTTCTTCTGCTTCCAACGCCACTTCGTCCGGGGCGCGAACGCGGGGGCGGTCAAGGACTAGAACAACCCCACCAAGCCACCCACCAAGCGCCGCGGCCATCCGCGGCGCGGCGGGTGGTGCAACCCGCCGCGCCGTCCATAACGTTTCTGCAGGTCAGCAGAGGTGTTCCGTGGTCACCTGGGACGGTGAAACGGGTCGGAGTCCCGCAACTCGCCCTGCCTGGGCGCGGTTGTCCCCCGTGATTGGCAAGGGGCCATCAGGAGGGGATCACCATGGCCATTCCTCAGGTCGCGCGGCTCATCACCGCCATCGGTGCCGCCGGCGCGCTGGTTTTCACCTCGGCGACGGGCGCCAGCGCCTCCGCAGTCGGCTCGACCCCCGTGCGGACCTTCGAGTACAGCGTGGGCGGTGTGACCATGAAGGTCCCCACGGGCTGCATGTTCACGCACATCATCCGCGGCAGCGCACTCCGGATCACCTACCAGAACGCCGGGGTCGACTGCGCCTTCGTGGGAGCGCTCAGCAGTGGCTTCTGCAACTGGCGTATCGACTTCACCTACGCGGACACCGGCAACCGCACCTATCGCACTTCGCGCGGCAGGACGCACGACGAGTGCAAGATCGACCCCATGCGGAGCAACTCTCCTCAGACTCTGCCTCGTTATGGCAAGACATGCGCCCACCTCCACGTCAATGGCGTGCGGCGGGTGAGTCAGTGTCATCACGTCACGAAGTGAGCCGAGTATGAGCGAGCAGCAGCGGCAGCAGGGGAAGGCGGATGGACCGGCGGAGGAGCGGGCCGGCGTCATGCGGCGCTGGGCCGGGGTTTGTGGGTTTGGGGGTGGGTTTGGTGTCGTTGTCGCGTTCTTCGCGTTCTTTCCCGGGTTGCCGCATGTCATCGACTGGGGTGCTCTTCTTCTGGCGCTGGCGGCGGGGCTGCTTGGGCGGTGGGGTGGGAGGGCCTGGGTGAAGAGGGTTCGCGCTTCTCGGTGTTAGGGCGGCGGGACGCGATGGCCAGGGTCAGGGTCACCGCTGTCGAGGCCGCCGCCGTCGCCGTCATCGCCGTTGCGGGGGACGTGAGTTGGGCGACCGTGCCGGCCAGGGTGGCGCCGACGCCCTGGAGGGTGAGCATGCCCGCGGAGTGCAGACCCAGGGCGTGGCCGGCCAGTTCGTCGGGGGTCGAGTTCATCAGGTGCTCCTGCTGGACCAGGCTCGCGCCGAAGCCGACGGAAGCGAGGGTGACCAGGCAGGCGGCCACCGGCACGGGCGGGTGGAGAGCGAAGAGCAGGTACGGACCGGCCAGGAGCAGAAGCAGCGGCGTGGCCGCCCGGCGCCGTACCGCCGGAGGCAGCAGGCGGCCCACCGTCAGGTCGCCGGCCAGCATGCCGAGCGCCGCGCACGCGAACAGCGTGCCCGCCACGGCGGGGGCGTAGGAGACGTAGAGGGACTCGCAGCCGACCACCAGGCCGTTGGGGAGCCACAGGCCCAGGTAGGTCAGACGGCGCCGGCGGGACGACCACAGCAGGGCGTTGGTGCGCCAGGTCGCCGAGACCGAGGGGCGGCCGGAGGCACGGGGCCGCCGGTGGGTCAGGCCGAGGCGGAGCACCGCGGCCGCCAACGAGTACAGCACGGCGGACAGCAGCAGCGAGACCCGCGGTGACAGGGCCGCCACCAGCACCCCGCCCGTCGCGTACCCGGCGATCTGCATGACGCCGCTCATCATGTTGAACACCGAACGCCCCAGCAGATAGCCGTCCTTGGACAGGATCTCGTTCAGCAGCCCCCAGCGGACTCCCCCGCCCAGGGACGCGACCAGCCCCTGCGCGAGGACCACGGCGAAGACCGCCCACAGCGCCAGGCCGGGCACCGCCAGCAGCGCCGTGCCCGCGGCGAAGAACAGGCACACGCCCACCAGCGCACGGCGCGGCGGCAGCCGGTCCGCGCCGGACAGGAAGAGGCTGGCGCCGAGCACCTGGGCCAGCGAGGGGCCGAACATGCTCACCGCGGAGAGCAGCGGCGAGTCCGTCGCCCGGTACACCAGGGTGCCGAGCGCGAGTCCGCTCGCCGTCTGGGCCACCGTCTGCGCGCAGGACGCGAGGAAGAGCGGGGTGAACTCCGGGGTGCGGAAGAGCTGTTGATAACTGCGCATGCGCCGGAGTCTCGGGCGGGCACGGAGCCGGTGGTTATTGTTTCGCACAGGTGCGAAAGGTCGCCGAGGGCGGGAGGGTCCATGGGCTGGTGGCAGGTCAACGCCGACACGCTCGCCGGAAGCCGGTTCCTGCTCTCGCCGCTCGCCGAGACCTTCGCGAGCCTGAAGCTGCTGCACGCGGGCACCGGCGGACATCCCGGCGAACAGGCGTGGCTGCGCGCGCACCTGCCCGCCTACCGGCGGCTCCTCGCCGACGACCCCGTCACCGCGTTCCTCGTCCGCGCCGGACTGGGCCGGGACTGGATCGCCGACTTCCTCACCCCCACGCCACGGGACGAGGAGTCCTTCGAGGAGGGTGTCGAACGGATGCGCGCCACCGACCCGGCGGACGCCCGCGCACACCTGCGGACCTCGCTCGCCGGGCCGCTGCCGGCCGCGCTGGAGCGGGACGACCTGCCCGAGCGCGCGGCCCGGCTCCTGGAGTACGTGTGGGCGAACGCCGTACGGCCCTACTGGGCCCGGCGGCGGCGCGTCCTCGAAGCCGATGTCGCGGCACGGACCGCGCGGGTCAGCCGGGGCGGCTGGGCGGCGGTACTGGACACCCTCCGGCCGGGCACGCGCTGGCTCGGCGAGAGCCGGTTCCAGGTCAACCTGCACGAGTATCCGCCGCGCGAGATCTCCGGCGCCCAGCTCGTCTTCGTACCGGTCACCCCGCAAGCCGGCTGGGTGTCGTGGGACGAAACGCAGCGCCGGTACGCCGTCGTCTACCCCTGCGTCGGCGCCCTCGCCGACACCGACGCGCGCCGCTCCGCCGTGCCCGCGGGCCTCGGCGCGCTGCTGGGCCATACCCGCGCGCAGGTGCTGATCCTGCTCGACTCGCCGCTCAGCACCACCCAGCTGACCGCCGTGACCGGGCAGAAGCTGGGCTCCGTGGGTCGCCATCTGCGCGTACTGCTGGACGCTGGGCTGGTGGAGCGCCGACGAGCCGGACGATCGGTGCTGTACTCCCGGACGGGGGCGGGCCAGGTCCTCATCGAGGCGGCAGCCTCAAGGACAGGCACGGGGACGAGCACACGGGCAGGCGCAGGGACCGGCCCATGATCGGGTGGGGGCAAGGGGGCGGGCGCAAGGACCGCCGCAGGGACCGACGCACGGGCCGACCCGGGAACCGGCACAGGGACCGGCACAGGGACAAGCGCCAGCACGAGCGCAGAGACCGGCGCAGGGTCGAGCCCGGGCCAGGGGACCGCCGCTCGGCGCTGCCGTCCCGCGCGGCTAGCATCCGGTCATGACGACTTCAGACAGCAGCGGTGCCATCACCCCGGACTCCCCCCTGGCCGTGGAGATCGGCGCTCTCCAGGGTGGGTCGGCCGGCCTCGGGCAGTACGCGGGGCAGGTCGTGCTCATCGTGAACGTGGCGTCCAAGTGCGGGCTCACCCCGCAGTACGCCGGACTCGAACAACTGCACGAGCGGTACGCAGGGCAGGGCTTCACCGTGCTCGGGGTGCCGTGCAACCAGTTCATGGGGCAGGAGCCGGGCAGCGCCGAGGAGATCGCCGAGTTCTGTTCCGCCACGTACGGCGTCACCTTCCCCATGACCGAGAAGGTCGAGGTGAACGGGGAGGGGCGGCACGCGCTCTACGAGCGTCTGACCGGCTTCGCCGACGCCGAGGGCCACAGCGGGGACATCCGCTGGAACTTCGAGAAGTTCCTGGTCGGCCGGGACGGCAAGGTCGTCGCCCGGTTCTCCCCGCAGACCGGTCCCGAGGCCGCCGAGCTGGTCGCGGCCGTCGAGGAGCAGCTCGCCTGAATGGTCCGTCCCACGCCCGTCCCACGGGCCTCGCCCGAAGGGCCCGCCCCAGGGGTGTTGACCTTGCCCCTGGGGCAGGGCGGAGCGTCCTTTCCGCCGGGCGGGACAGGCCGCCCGGTGACGGAGGATGAGGGCGTGGACGAGGAGCTGCTCACCATCGGCGCGTTCGCCGCGCGGGCCCGGCTGTCGGCCAAGGCCCTGCGGCTGTACGACCGTCTCGGCCTGCTGGTCCCGGCGCACGTCGACGCGTCCAGCGGCTACCGCTACTACCGCGGGTCCCAGATCGAGCGGGCCCGGCTCGTGGCACTGCTGCGCGAGCTGGACATGCCGCTCGCCCGGGTCGCCGAGGTGGTCGAGGCCGTCGAGGTGGACGGCGCGGACGCGGCCGACCGGCTCGCCGCGTACTGGGCGGCCGTCGAGGCACGGGTGGCCGGCCAGCGGACCCTCGCCGAGTACCTCCGTGGACGACTGTCGGGGAGGAGCTCCGAGATGTACGGCAAGTTCGAGGTGGAAACGGTCGACGTACCCGGCCAGGTGGTGATCACCGAGACCCGGCACACCCTGGCGGACGAGCTGCCCACGTGGATCGGGGCGTCGCTGACCCGGCTGCTGGCGGCGGCCGGCGAGTGCGGGGGTGTCACGGCGGCGCCGTTCGTCGTCTACCACGCCGAGGTGTCCATGGAGAGCGACGGGCCCGCCGAGGCCTGTGTGCCCGTCGCCGACGAGGCGGCCGCCCGAGCCTGGGCCGAGGCGCGGGGCCGGACCTGGGAGACGAAGGTGCGGGTGGAGCCGGCGCAGCGGCTGGCCTACACCCGGATCACCAAGGCCCAGGTGGCCCATCCGCAGATCCTGGCCGCGTTCGGCGCGGTGGAGCAGTGGATCGCCGAACGGGGACTGGAGCAGGCGGGACCCTGCCGGGAGGTGTACTTCGCGGACTGGGACGCGTCGGGGCCGGAGGACCCGGTGTGCGACGTGGCGTTTCCGGTGAGGTGAGCGGACCGACCAGCCCACCCGGCGTCTGAGGACGAGACCTTCCTGAGGACGAGGCCGTGCCGGCAGGAGCGGGGGTCTGGGGACAGCAGTCCCCAGCGCCCCCGCACCCGGCAGCGGTCACTTCAACTCGTCCGGGCACGGAGTGCCCCGCGGCAGCTGGTACGGCGCCGCCAGGCGGTACGTGCCCGCCTTCGGCGCGACCAGCACGGTCCACTTGTCGCCCTCGGCGTCCTGCTCCGTCTCCATGAGGCAGCCGTTGACGTTGTCGTACGTCTTCGGCTCGCCCTCGGCGCGGTGCTTGGAGGCGTCGGTCTCCTGGGGCGGCTTGAGGCTCTTGCCCTGGTCGTCGACGAGGCTCAGCCAGGGCGAGTACGGGATGCGGATGAGGACGCGGCCGGCCTTGCGCACCTGGAGGGTCATCTCGCCCTGCTCGGCGCGTTCGACGACCGCGTCCGGCTCGGCGAGCGACGCCGGGTCGGTGACCTTGAACAGCTGCCAGTTGGCGTCGCCCCAGACCTGCTTGAGGTACGGCATGCCCTCCTGCACCAGCGCGCGCTCGCGCTCGGCGCCGTTGCCGTCGACCTCGCCCTTGGGCAGCACCACGTAGTGCACCGCCCACCGCTGCAGCCAGTCGTGGTAGTTCGCCGAGTTGAGCGTGTCGTCGTAGAAGAGCGGGTTGCGCTGCATGTCGGCCTGCCGGTTCCAGCCGCGGGCCAGGTTGACGTAGGGCGCCAGCGCGGAGGCCTCGCGGTGGGAGCGGGCGGGGACCACCTCGACGCGGCCCTTCTCCGCGCCCACCTGCTGCAACTGGTTGACCAGGGGGGCCAGCTCGCGCGCCCAGGAGGCGGCGGGCGTGGTGTTGACGATGTCGTCGACCGACTTGAACCCTATCCAGCCGACGAAGACGGCGACGGCCAGCACGATCGTGTACCAGGTGCGCGAGCGCGGGACCGCGAACGGCAGCGCAGCCACCAGGACCACCCCGCCGAACAGCATGGCCAGCCGGGTGATGTTGGAACCGATCTGGGAGCTGATCAGCCAGACCAGGACGACCGCCAGGCCGTACACCGCGGACGTGATCCGGACCGTCTTCCACTCCCGGGGGACGAGGACGACGGCGAACACGGCGTAGACCAGGGGCAGGATCACCGAGGCGAACGACATCGGCTGGGTGCCGGAGAACGGGAACAGCCAGGCCGACGCGGCCACCACCGCGGCCGGTGCCAGGCCCAGCGCCCAGGCGCCCGGGCGGCGCTTCTGGAAGAACAGCGCGACCGCGACCAGGCCCACGAACAGGCCCGCCACCGGCGAGGACATGGTGGCCAGCGCGGCCAGCGGGGCCGCGACCAGCGCCTTCGCCCAGCGTTTGAAGCGCCAGCGGTGCGGCCAGCAGAACACGGCCGCGACCGCGCCCAGCGCGAACATCGTCCCCAGCCCGAAGGTCACCCGGCCCGACACCGCGTTGCACAGCAGCCCGAAGACGCCCATCAGCGCGGCCCACAGCGGGTTCCTGACCGAGCGGCTGCGGATGAGGACCAGCGTCAGGAGGCCCGCCGAGGCCGTGCCCGCGATCATCATGGTCGTACGGACGCCGAGGAGGGACATCAGATACGGCGACACCACGCTGTACGACACCGGGTGCATGCCGCCGTACCAGGCGAGGTTGTACGCCGAGTCGGGGTGCCGGCCGACGAACTCGGCCCAGGCGTCCTGCGCCGCGAGGTCGCCGCCGCTGTTGGCGAACGTGAAGAACCAGACGATGTGCAGCAGACCGGCCAGGACGGTGACGGACAGGACCGGGTGCCGCAGCATCCGCTCCCGCACCGCCATGATCGCCGACCGGGCGCGGGACCGTTCGCCGTCCCGATCGCCCCCGGGGTCGCCCACCGGGCCGTCCGGCCGCCCGCGGTCACCGTCCGTGTCAGTCGTGGACGCGCCTATTCGCGCACCGTTCCCCGGGCCCGGCTCGGCGTCGTCGGCGCGTGTCGGATCCGCTGTGGCCACCTGACGGCACTCCCCGTGTCCTGTTCTCTGTTCGCGGCCGCGTCCCGCGACCGGCGACATGCCCGTTTCGTGACGCTAGCACGCACCCCGTCGGATCAGCTCCCGGGTGGGGCTGGTCGACGGGGTGCGCGGGGGCGGCGACGGCCGCCGGATGACGCGAAGGTCAGCCGAGGCGCGTCAGCTTGGCCGGGAAGCCCGGCTCGGCGAGGTCCTCCTGGAGGGCGACGGGGACCTGTACGGCACCGTCCCCGCCGTCACCGAGGGTGAGCATGCCCACCTCCGTGCCGGCCTTCGCGGTGTGCGGCAGTACGTCCTTGGTGACCAGGGACAACTTCACCCGCAGGCCGGCCCAGCCGACCGCGGTGACGTCCTTGGTGACGACGACCGGCGTGTGGCCGCCGAGCTGGTCGTCGACGTACCCGACGACATCGCCCTTCTTCACGATCTTCGCCGAGGTCGGCACGTCCTTCGCGGCGACCAGCGCGGTCTTGCTGACCGCGTTGACCGTGTCGAGGATCGACTGTCCCTTGTGCTGGCCGAGGATCGCGCCGACGATCGTCACCGTCCGGCCGCCGACCTGCTTGTGGGCGGCGAAGAGCAGGTTGCCGCCGGCCGCGGTGGTGGAGCCGGTCTTGATGCCGATCGCGCCGATGGCGTAGGGCAACTCGTTGTAGTTGTTCCAGTACTTCCCGGTCGGATCCGTCCAGCTGGCCGCGCTGGTGATGGCCACCATGGCCGGGATCTTCATGGCCGCGTTGCCGAGCTTCACCTGGTCCTCGGCGGTGGAGACGGTGGTCTCCTTCAGACCCGAGGGGTCGGTGTACGTGGTGTTCGCCATCCCGAGTTCCTTGGCGGCGGCGTTCATCTTCTTGACGAACTCCGCCTCGGAGCCCGCGTCCCAACGGGCCAGCAGACGCGCGATGTTGTTCGCGGACGGGATCATGACCGCCGACAGGGCCTGCTTCTCGGTGAGGAAGTCGCCGACCTTCATGGTGTTGAGCGTGGACTCGCCGGCCTTGTCGTAGCCGCCCTCCTTCTCCGCCGTCGGGTCGATCTCGATCTTCGGGCCTTCCTCGCCGGCCTTCAGCGGGTGGTCGCGCAGGATGACGTACGCGGTCATGGTCTTGGCGACCGAGCCGATGGCGACCGGCTTCTGCTCGCCGAAGTGGTCCATCGTGCCGACGCCGTCCACGTCCATCCAGCCCTGGCCCTCGTCGGGCCACGGCAGCTTCACCTGGTCGCCTTGGAAGGTGTAGGTGTCCTCGGCGGTCAGCGCGAAGGCGGGGTCGGGCAGCGGGCGCACGGCCTGCACGACCGCAAAGACGATCAGCAGGAGGATGACCAGCGGGGTCCAGATCTTGACGCGGCGCACCGCGGTGCGCAGCGGGGTCTCCGGCGGCGGCGGAGTGTTCGTCAGCTCGGCCAGCAGGTCCAGCGGCGGCTTGGGAGGCAGGGGCTGCTGCGTGGTGCGCTCGGGGCCGACCTGCGGGACGGCGGCCGTGGCGTCCGCGGGTACGGGCTTGGACGTGGGCGTGTCCGGCTGCGCGGGCTGCGGCTTGCGGGGCTGCGCGGTGTCGAACTGCTTGAGCGCGACGAACTTGCTGGTCCGCTCGGCGTCGGACTCGGGCGCCCGCTTCTTGTCGCCGCCCAGCTTGAGCATGGTCGTGGGCTGGTCGACCTGGGGCTTGGCGGCGCCGCCGATCTTCAGCATGGTGGTGGGCTGGTCCACGGGCGGCTTCTCGTCCGGGGCCACCCCCTCCGAGCCGCTGTCACCGGCTTCGGGGTCGTCGTCCTCCGCGACCTCGTCGGCTTCGGCACGCTTGCCGTCGCCGTCACGCTCGGCGTCGCCGTCGTCGTCGGCGTCGGCGTCCTCGGCGTCGTCAACGTCGCCGTCGGGGCCCTCGGCGTCAGCCTCGGGCTCAGCGCCGCCCTTCGTGCGCTCGGCAGCCTCAGGGGCGGCCCCGGCCTCGGAACGCTTGGCGTCGTCAGCGTCGTCAGCGTCGGCGTCGGGCCCCTCGCCGTCAGCCTCGGGCTCAGCGCCGCCCTTCGTACGCTCGGCAGCCTCAGGGGCGGCCCCGGCCTCGGAACGCCTGGCGTCGTCGGCCTCGTTGGCGTCCTCCGCGTCGGAAGCGTCCACCGCGGCGTCGTCGGCGACCTCGGACTCAGCCCCGGCCTTTCCCCGCGCGGCAACCTCGGACCCCTCGGCGTCGGCCTCCGGCGCGCCCCCGGCCTTCGTAGGCTCGGCGTCGTCGGCGTCCTCGCCCTCGGCGTCCTTCGCCTCGGAAGCGCCCACCACGGCGTCGTCGGCGGCCTCGGACTCAGCCCCGGCCTTTCCCCGCGCGGCAACCTCGGACCCCTCGGCGTCGGCCTCCGCCGCGCCCCCGGTCTTCCCACGCGCGGCGCCGTCGGCCTCCTCGCCCTCGGCCTCCTCGCCCTCGGCCTCCTCGCCCTCGGCGTCCTCCGCGTCGGAAGCGACCGCGGCCTCGTCGGCGGCCCGGGACCCGGCCCCGGTCTTCCCGCGCGCGGCAGCCTCCGCGCCAGAGGCGCCCTCCGCGGCCTCAGCCTCGGTGTCGGCGTCGGCGTCGGCGTCCTCGGTCCCAGACGCGGCCCCCGCGTCCTCCCCGCGCTTCTCGTCGTCCCCGGCGTCCACCCACGCGGCCACCGCCGCACGCAGGCGCGCGTCACCCGGCGCGCCGGCCTCTGCGGCAGTGCCCGCAGTGTCATCGGCATCGTCTGCGTCGTCGGTGTCATCGGCGTCGTCGGTCTTCGCCGTCGTCTTCACGCCACGCGTCGAAAGCACCCGAGTGGCCGTATCGACCCCGCCGCGCCCCTGGGAGCCACCTGCCGAGCCCGGCTCACGGAACTCCTCCGACTCACCGGACTCCCCCGTCAGCGCGAGCCGCGGGTCGCGGGCCTCGTTCCTGGACTCGGGAACCGGACCCGCGCTCCCCGACGTCTTTTGTACCGACGACTCGCGCTGCTTCGACCTGTCGGGGGACTCGCCCGCCACCGATGCCTCCTCATGTGCCGCACGCCCAACGTGCCGCTACCGAACCGTGAATCACGATCTGAACCGCCACCCGGACGACGCAGTCGGACCCTTGGCCGTACCACTGTCCGAACCATGTACCAGTGTCCTGTGTACGGACCAAACCCATGCGGTAGACGAGAACGACATACCTACCGGTTCCCTTACGAACCGGTCACGCACCCTCGACAGACCATTGTGAGAGGGGTCACCCTGTCATTCATCCACGCGGGGAGGCATGGATGGGCAGGAGCCGCAGAACACTTCCGGAGGAGCTTCTGTTGCTGGCACTGGACCCGGCCACGGGTACCACTGCACAGCCGCAGTCGCTCGACCTAGGTCTGGCCGGAGCACAGCTAGTGGAGCTGGCGCTGGCCGGACGGATAGCCCCAGACGGGGATCGTATCGCCGTGGTGGCACCACGGCCGACAGGAGATCCAACTCTGGACTGCGCGTTGGAGTTGCTGCGAAGGCGCGGCGCTCCGGTACGGGCCGTCCACTGGATCGGCGGGCCGCGTCTCGGGCTCCGCCAGACCTACCTCTCGCATCTGGAGCGGTGCGGCATGGTGCACGCCGTGGCCGGCCAGATGTGCGGGGTGCTGCCGACGACTCGCTACCAGGCGACGGACACCGCCATCAGCCGGGAGATCAGGGCCCGGCTGGACTCGGCGATCCGCACCGGCGTACCGCCGGACCCGCGGACGGCGGCGCTCGCCGCGCTGGCGCACGCGGTCGGCCTCGGCAAGCACCTGTACCCCGGCAACGAGGGGCGGTCGTCACGGTCCCGGCTCAGGGACCTGATCCGGCACGACCCCATGGGCGGCCTCGTGGCGCACGCCGTGATGGACGTCCAGAACGGCGTGGCGGCACAGCCACGCCGCAGCGCGGCCTCGGCCGGCCGCCAGGGCGGGGCGGGCGCCAGGCCCGCGGCGGAACCCGCTCGTGGCGTTCCGATGCAGCCACGCCACGGTTCCATGGCCCGTGCCGTGGCCCACTGAGCCGCACCGTTCGGAACGCCGCACCGTACACAACAACGCCGCACCGCAGTCCCCAGCCCCGGAGCGACGGTCCGGAGCCGCAGGATCGACAGGGGCGGCGGGAACGTACACCTCGTACGCGTCCCGCCGCCCGTTCGGCCATGTCCCGGTGCGGAGTACGTGCCCGAACTGACGTGTACCCGCTGCATATCCGGCGTTTCCCAGCGGTAGTAAGCACCTTGGTGGCAGTCTGCTCAGCAGCAGATACGCAAAGTAGAGGCATGCGGCCGGAGGTGCACGTCCCGTGGCGTCCAATGTCAATCCCACTGTCAGGCGGCGCCGGCTGGGCCAGGAGTTGCGCAGGCTGCGCGAACTCAAGGGCATGACGGCCGAGGAGGTGGCCGAGCGACTGCTGGTGTCGCAGTCGAAGATCAGCCGCCTGGAGAACGGCCGGCGCAGCATCAGCCAGCGCGACGTGCGCGATCTGTGCGGGGTCTACGAGGTGGAGGACCACCGGATCGTCGACTCGCTGATGCAGATGGCCAAGGACTCGCGCCAGCAGGGCTGGTGGCACTCCTTCGGCGACATCCCCTACAGCGTCTACATCGGCCTGGAGACGGACGCGGCGAGCCTGCGGATCTACGACCCTCAGGTCGTCCCGGGGCTGCTTCAGACCCGCCAGTACGCGGAAGCGCTGATCGCCGGCGCCCTGCCGGAGACGGCGCCCGCCGACATCGAGAAGCGGGTGCAGGTCAGAATGCGCCGGCAGGAACGAATCTCCGCCGCCGAGAACCCGTTGCGACTGTGGACGGTCCTGGACGAGGCCGCCCTGCGCCGGATCGTCGGCAGCCCCGCCCTGATGCGGGAGCAGTTGGAGCACCTGGTCGAGCAGTCCCGGCTGCCGCACGTGACCGTGCAGGTCATCCCCTTCGACATGGGCGCGCACCCGGGCCTCAACGGCCAGTACGCGATCCTGGAGTTCCCGGACACGGCGGACTCCAGCGTCGTCTACATCGAGGGCGTCACCAGCGACCTGTATCTGGAGAAGGCGAACGACGTCCAGAAGTACAGCGTGATGTACGAGCACCTGCGGGCGCAGGCCCTGAACGTGGAGCAGTCACGTCAGTTCATCGCGGACATCGCGAAGGGGCACATGCGCTGAACGGAGGGCACGCTACGGGGCGTTGGGCGGAGGAAATCATTCCGCGGCTTGAAAAGGCCGCACCGTACACCTCCACCAAGCCAAGACGGAAGACTCCCTTGGAATATGCCATCCGTAAGGATGAATCGTCACTTCGGACTTGGAGTGCGGCGGGTAGCGTCGATCACGCCATCAAGACACAACGTTGGCGTAAACCACTCCACTCGCAATCCGGAGCAGAAATGGCAATTCGTCAGGGCGTCACGGAGACGTGGACCAAGTCCTCGTACTCCACGGGCAACGGCGCGTGCGTCGAAGTCAAGTCACCGGTGGTCGCGGCCATGGCGGTCCGGGACTCCAAGGTCCCCGCGGGCCCGGTGCTCGACTTCCGCGCCGACACGTGGAACACCTTCGTGGCGTCAGTCAAGGCTTGAGAAGACGACACAACCGCACGACAACTGCAACAAGCGCCAATTGATGAGCCCTCTCGACGAGTTCGCCGTCCTTGCCGAGGGGGCTCCGCTTGTGCCCGGACCCCGACTCCGCCCCGGACCTGACACCGTCCGCCCCTCATTCACATACATGAACCAAGGTCAGTGAGCCGAGAAGGTCAACACGGACGGGGACGGCGACCTGGCGGCGGCCGCGGTACCGGCTCCGGCGGGCGCGGGCGACGACGTGGTGGGGAAGCGGCCGTAGCGGCGCGCGGTCCGGGCGGCTACCGGGCCCCGCGCGGATAGCGTGCCAGCCACCCCGGGGAGGACCCGGTGGGCCCGTGCAGTGCGGGCCCCTGGGTCATCTCCATCGCGAAGTCGTCCGCCAGGACCAGCAGAGTGGGACGGCCCTCCAGCTCGGCCAGCCAGCCCGGCGGGAGCGCCGTCTCGCCGTGCAGGACGCCGAGCAGCCCGCCGGTGAGGGCACCGGCCGCGCCGGAGGACCCGCCGTGGTTCACCGCCAGGCACAGCCCGTGGCGTACGTCCTCGCTCACCAGCGCGCAGTACACGGACACGCCGAGCAGCCCCGCCGCCGTCCCCTCCCCCGCCAGCTCCTCCACCCGGTCCGGGGTCGGCATGCCCTGCCGTACCGTGCCCAGCGCGCGCTGGAGGGCGTCCGACACCGGCTGGTGGCCGGGGTACGCGGCGAGCAGCGCCAGCGACTTCTGCACGGCGCCGTCGAGACCGTCGCCACGGGCGAGGGCGTGCACGATCACGGCGTAGGCGCCGGCGGCGAGGCAGGCGATGGGGTGCCCGTGGGTCTGCGCCGCGCACTCGACGGCGAGCTGCAGGACGAGATGCGGCTCCCAGCCGACGAGAAGCCCGAAGGGCGCCGACCGGGCGACCGCCTCCGGACCGGCCTCGGCGGGGTTCTTGGGCGCCTCCAGGGTGCCCATGGTGTCGTCCCCGAACCCGATCAGCAGCGGCCGGCTGGGGCTGCGCCGGGCGTACAGCCACTCCTCTCGGGCCAGCCAGCCGTCGTCCTTGCGCCGCTCGTCGGGCCCCCAGTCCCGCTGGGTGGCGGCCCACCGCAGGTAAGCGCGGTGCACATCGGTGGGCGGATGCCAGGCCCCGGTGTCGCGGCGGACCTGCGCGCGGATGAGCCCGTCGACGGAGAAGAGGGTGAGCTGTGTGAAGTGCGTGACGGCACCGCGGCGGCCGTGGGCGGGCTCGAGATCGCGGATCCCCTCGGGTCCGTGGGCCTCCCGGATCGCTCCGAGGTCCAGGGACTCCACCGGCGCACCGAGGGCGTCCCCCACGGCCACCCCGAGCAACGTCCCCCGCACCCGGCTCCGGAAGTCCTGCTGCTCGCCACGCCCCCAGACGACCCCGGACGTCGCACCCACGCTGAGACCTCCCCGGCAGTTACCCTTCCGTACGCCCAACAGTTCAGCACTGTAATCGAACAGGGATGGTCAGTTGGGGGGACGAAAAGGTAGGGAAAATGTGATGGGCGCGATCCCGGGAGATCCTTTTCAGCCGTACCAGGTCACGTTGCACACGTAGACGCACTCGTGGCGCGGCACTGGCAGAAAGCTGACGAACCCACGACCGCCGAGAATGTCGAATTCACGCAGCCCGCCTTCCCGGTCGAAGGGCCTGCCGACCTTCACCGAGTCATGGCCGAGCGCAGCCAACTCGGTGGCGATCCGCTCCACCTCGGCGACCACGCCCGGCGGTAGTCCATCCGTGACGTACGCGGCACTGGGGTTGTAGTCCCACGCCCAGTCCGTCACAACCCGGCCTCCGCCTCGGCCGCCTCCCGAATGGTTCGGATCTCGGCGATGGCCTGAGCCGGGTCCTGCTCTCCCGCGTCCACAATCCGTTCCAGCTCACGCAGCCGGACGGCGCGCTCCGGGTGCCGCTCGATCGCCACGAATACCGCCCAGGAGTGCACGAAGGCTCTCAGCGGCGCAAGGCTCTGTGTCTGCTGCGCGTTCGTCGTGGCTTCGAACAGGTGCTGCGTGAGGACGGGGATCCGGCTCGGAGCGATGCGCGCGACCGCCGCCCGCAATGCGTCCGGCGTGAGCTCGGGCATGGGGATCAGCGGTCCGTACGGGCCGTCGGTCTGAGCGCTCACGGTGACCTCCGGGTACTGGTGCGTCGGTCCTCGTACGGTACCGGTGTGGCCGGTGGCGCGACGCAGAGGCAGTGCTTGGCATCCGGCTCATCTCCGGGTCTCCCTACGCGGCCGCTGTGGACGGGCGGCAGTCTCTGCAGCGGCCTGGTTCTGGGGATCTGAACGCTCTCTCGCAGCCGTCGCAGGTCTGGAGAGGGGCCAGGCGGAGGGCGGTCGCGGGGTGAGGTTCATTCATGTGGATGACGCCGCCGGAATGGCCGGACCTGGCGCGTACGGGCGCGTTAGGGTGCTGGCTAGTCATCGGGAAGCGCTCTTCTTCCTCGGTGATCAGGCCCTCGCACTGGGATGGCAGTCCCGGCGAGGGCCGATGCATGTGGGCGGTTGGTGGAACAGACGCTGCACCACGTTCACCTCGCCACACCAGCCGAGCGGGGCATATTCACTCCGCCGGGTGATCGACGGGGGCGGTGGGGGCGGGTTGGGTTCTTTCCCCGGTTCTTTGGTCCTTGGCGTCGGGCGCGGCCGGGTCACCGGTCTCCGCGACGCGGTGCGAGTTCGGCCCAGACCGTCTTGCCGTGGGCGGGGGCCTCGGCGACGCCCCAGCGGTCGGCGAGCGCGGCCACGAGCAGCAGGCCCCGTCCTGATTCCGCGTCCGCGGGCACCGGGTCCGCAACCCTCGGGAGCCGGTCGCCGCGCGCGTCGGTCACCTCGATACGGAGAACGCCGTCCCCGTGCAGCTTCAGCGCCAGTCGGAAGTCCCGCCCCCTGACGCGCCCATGGAACGCCGCGTTCGCGGCCAGCTCCGCCACGATCTGTGCCGCGTCCACGAAGTCCATTCCCCAGTCGTCCAGTTGACGCTCGGCCAGCAGGCGGGCCAGACGCGCACCTCTGCGCGTCGCGGAGAGCTGCACGGCGAAGTGGGCCAACGGAGCAGCGATCGGGAGGGACAATTTCTTACTCATGTCACCCAGAGTCGCCATCTGTCCCTACGCTGAACAGCCATCACCTCGGTACGCAACGCGACTGTACGAACGCGGGGCGGAGTCGTCCGGCTCGTACGTCGGGAGGGGAAGGCATGGAGGACGAAGAGGCCGAGGCCGTACTCAGGACGGTCGGCCGGCAGATCAAGATGTGGCGGGAAGCCGCCGGGCTCAAGCAGGCCGAACTCGGCGCCGCCATCGGGTACGGCGACGAGATGGTCTCGTCCGTCGAGCGCGGACGCCGCATCCCCAAGCCCGACTTCCTCGACAAGGCCGACGAGGTGCTCGGCGCGGGCGGGAAGCTGTCGGTGATGAAGGCGGATGTGGAGCGGGCCCGGTACCCCAAGAAGGTGCGGGATCTGGCGAAGTTGGAGGGGGAGGCCGTCGAGTTGGGGGCGTATGCCAATCACCAGATTCACGGCCTCTTGCAGACTCCGGAGTACGCCCGAGCGCTGTATGCGATGCGGCGCCCCTCCTACGCCGAGGACGAGATCGATCGTCATGTCGCCGCACGCATGGCGCGCAAGGCCGTTTTCGACCGAACGCCCCGGGCGCTGCTCACATTCGTCCAGGAAGAGGTGACACTGAGACGGCCGATCGGGGGCAGGATGGTGCTGCGGCAACAGCTCGAACACCTACTGGAAGTCAGCGCGTTGCGGCATGTCGAGATCCAGGTGATGCCCACCGGATGCGAGGACCACGCAGGCATGGGCGGTTCGCTCCAGGTACTGAAACTCAGAGACGGCAAGACGCTGGGGCACTCAGAGGCCCATTTGCACAACCGTGTGATCAGCGACCCGCGAGAGGTCCAGATCCTGGATATGCGCTATGGAATGATCCGGGCGCAGGCTCTCACGCCTCGGGAGTCGCTGGCCTTCCTCAAAAAAGTGCTGGGAGAAGAGACATGACCGCCACCACCTCGCTGAAGTGGTTCAAAAGCAGCTACAGCAGCAATGACGGCCCGGAGTGTGTCGAGGTCGCCATAGCCACCCCCGTGCCCTCCCCCACCACCGTCCACGTCCGTGACTCCAAGGACCGGGACGGTGCGCGGCTCGCGTTCGGGGGCGCGTCCTGGAGCGCGTTCGTCGAGGGCGTCGCTATTTGACGACCTCGACCCTCGTGCCCTTGGTCGCGAAGGTCCACAGGGCCGTTCCGTCGGGCTTGCCCATGCGGATGCCGCCCGTCTTGGCGTCGGCGGCGGCCGGCGGGGGTGAGGCGCCGTCCACGGCGTTGCTGAAGGCGATGAAGATGCCGGACTTGCCCGCGAAGTACATGATGTGCTCGATCTGCACGCCGTCCGAGCCGGTCGTCGTGGGCACGCGCTTGGAGATCACGTAGGCGCCCGGGTCGGGGCTCACCGTGCCCGGCCACACCGGGAAGGTGAGGGTGGGTTTGTCGCTCTCGTCGACCAGCCACACCCGCTTCTGGGCGAGGGCGTAGACGATCCGGCGGCCCACGCCCGAGTCGGCCGGGACGGCCGGCGGGGCCGGAGGCTTGGGCTTGGCGGAGGCGCTTGCGCTTGCCGAGGGTGCGGGTCGTTGGTGGGCCGTGGCGGCCGTGGGGTGGGGACCCTGGTCGGCCTTCACCGCCAGTACGGCCACTGCCGCGACCGCTCCCACGGTCAGGCCGCTGACCCAGGCCCACGAAGGTATTCGGGCCGCCATGGGCACGCATCTCCTCGGCTGCTACTCGACCCCTCCAGCGGGGGTCGGATCATCGTACTGTGAGCTGCGTCTTCCCCGGTTCAGTCCAGGACCGGCAGCAGGTCCGGCAGGTGGCCGTCCGACGTGGCCGCCGCCCGCCGCCGTTCCTCCGGGACCTCGCCGTAGAGCGTGGTCCTCGGCTTCGCCGGGCGTCCGGCCGCCGCCGCCACCTCGATCAGGTCCTTGACGGACTTGTACGAGCCGTAGGAGGAGCCGGCCATGCGGGAGATCGTCTCCTCCATCAGCGTGCCGCCGAGGTCGTTCGCGCCGGAGCGGAGCATTTCGGCGGCGCCCGCCTCGCCCAGCTTCACCCAGCTCGTCTGGATGTTGGGGATCCAGGGGTGCAGCAGGAGGCGCGCCATCGCCGTGACCGCCCTGTTGTCCCGTACGGAGGGGCCGGGCCTCGCGATGCCCGCCAGGTACACCGGGGCGTTGGTGTGGATGAAGGGGAGCGTCACGAACTCCGTGAAGCCGCCGGTCTGCTGCTGGATGCGGGCCAGGGTGCGCAAGTGGCCCAGCCAGTGGCGGGGTTGGTCCACGTGGCCGTACATCATCGTCGACGAGGAGCGGATGCCCAGTTCGTGGGCGGTCGTCACGACCTCGATCCAGGTGGCCGTGGGCAGTTTGCCCTTGGTCAGGACCCAGCGGACCTCGTCGTCGAGGATCTCCGCCGCTGTCCCGGGGATGCTGTCCAGGCCCGCCGCCCCCGCCTCGGTCAGCCACTCGCGGATCGACATGCCGGTGCGGGTGGCGCCGTTGACGACCTCCATCGGGGAGAAGGCGTGCACGTGCATGCCGGGGACGCGGTCCTTCACCGCCCGCGCGATGTCGAAGTAGGCCGTGCCCGGCAGGTCGGGGTGGATGCCGCCCTGCATGCAGACCTCCACCGCGCCGACGTCCCAGGCCTGCTGGGCCCGGTCGGCGACCTGGTCCAGGGACAGGGTGTAGGCGTCCGCGTCGGTGCGGCGCTGGGCGAACGCGCAGAAACGGCAGCCGGTGTAGCAGACGTTGGTGAAGTTGATGTTCCGCGTCACGATGTACGTGACGTCCTCGCCCACCACCGACTTGCGGACGTCGTCCGCGATCCGGCAGAGCGCGTCCAGGGCCGGGCCGTCCGCGTGCAGCAGCGCCAGGGCCTCGTCGTCGGTGAGCTTCGTCGGGTCGTCGGCGGCCGTGCGCAGGGCCTGCCGTACGTCCGTGTCGACGCGCTCCGGGGCCATGCCGGGGGCGGCCGCCTCGCGCAGGGCGCCCCAGTCGCCGTACACCTCGTCGAAGTCGCCGCGGCGGTCGGCGGTGCGGCCGTCGGTGTCGATGGTGCGGTGCAGGTCGGTGCGGCCGGTGGCGGTGAAGGCCTCGTCCGGCTCCTGCCAGGGGCGGCCCTCGGCCACCGCGTCCGGGCGGGCCAGGCCCGTCTCGGGGTCGGCCAGGGCGCGGACGTGCGGCAGCAGCCGCGGGTCGAGCCAGGGCTCGCCGCGGGTGACGAACTCCGGGTAGACGCAGAGCCGTTCGCGCAGCGCGAAGCCCGCCGCGGCCGACTTCTCGGCGAGCTGCTCGATCCGGGGCCAGGGGCGCTCGGGGTTGACGTGGTCGATGGTGAGCGGGGAGACGCCGCCCCAGTCGTCGATACCGGCGCCGATGAGCCGTTCGTACTCCGCGTCCACCAGGTTGGGCGGGGCCTGGAGGCAGGCGGACGGGCCCATGATGTGCCGGGCGACGGCCACCGTGGCGACCAGCTCGTCGAGTTCGGCGTCGGGCATGCCGCGCATGGCCGTGTCCGGCTTGGCGCGGAAGTTCTGGATGATCAGTTCCTGGATGCCGTGGTGGGCGCGGGCGATCCTGCGCAGCGCGAACAGGGACTCCGCGCGCTCCTCGTACGTCTCGCCGATGCCGATCAGGATCCCGGAGGTGAAGGGGACGGAGGAGCGGCCGGCGTCCTCAAGGACCCGCAGCCGCACGGCCGGTTCCTTGTCCGGGGAGCCGTGGTGGGGGCCGCCCGGCTCGGACCACAGCCGCCGCGCGGTCGTCTCCAGCATCATGCCCATCGACGGGGCGACGGGCTTGAGGCGCTGGAAGTCCGTCCAGGTCATGACGCCCGGGTTGAGGTGCGGCAGCAGGCCGGTCTCCTCCAGGATGCGGATGGAGACGGCCCGTACGTAGGCGATGGTGTCGTCGTAGCCGTGCGCGTCGAGCCACTCGCGCGCTTCCGGCCAGCGGTCCTCCGGCTTGTCGCCGAGGGTGATCAGGGCTTCCTTGCAGCCGAGTTCGGCGCCTCGGCGGGCGATGTCGAGGACCTCGTCGGGGGACATGAACATCCCGTGTCCGGCGCGGCGCAGCTTGCCGGGCACGGTGACGAACGTGCAGTAGTGGCACTTGTCCCGGCACAGCCGGGTCAGCGGGATGAAGACGCTCTTGGAGTAGGTGATGACGCCGGGACGGCCGGCGGCCTCGAGACCGGCGTCCCGCACCCGGGCCGCGGAGGCGGCGAGATCCCGAAGGTGCTCGCCCCGGGCCTGGAGCAGCACCGCCGCCTCGGCGACGTCGAGCGCGACCCCGTCCCGGGCACGTTTGAGGGCGCGACGCAGGGAGTTCTCGGTGGGGCCGGTTCCGGAGGTCGCGGAAGTCGTCATCCTTCGAGCATACGGTCGCGGTCACCAGGGCCGATCAAGGAAGGACCGGCCGGCCGCGCGGGTGGTCCGGCCACGGCCCCGGACGGCGCACTCCGGTCGTGACGGCCGCCTCCGCGGCGCCTACGTTGGGAGGCGTGACCTTCGCGAGCGGCGCCGGGACCGCGGACGGCGGGCAGGAGACCCGGACGATCCGGGGCACGCTGCCGCCGGGCGCCCCCGACTACGTGTACGTTCCCGTCGACGTCCCGGCCGGGGTGCGGGAGATCAGGGTCTCGTACACGTACGACAGGCCGGCCGTTCCCGCCGGCACCCCCGGCAACGCGCTGGACATCGGCGTCTTCGACCCGCACGGCACCGAACCGGGCGGCCGGGGCTTTCGCGGCTGGTCGGGCGGGGCGCGCACGGAGTTCTTCATCCGCGCGGACGACGCGACACCGGGCTACCTCGCGGGGCCGGTCGACGCGGGTGTCTGGCACATCGCGCTCGGGCCCTACACGGTCGCGCCGCAGGGCCTGTCGTACGCGCTCGACGTCACCCTGACGCACGGCGTCCCGGGCACGGCCGTACGGCCGGTGTACCCGCCGCAGTGGGCGAGGGGCCGGGGGCGGGCCTGGTACCGGGGGGACTGCCACATCCACTCCTGGCACTCGGACGGCCGCCGCACCCCCGACGAGATCGCGGCGCGGGCCAGGGCGGCCGGGCTGGACTTCATCAACAGCTCGGACCACAACACCCACGCCTCCCATCCGCACTGGGCGGACCACGCGGGCGACGACCTGCTGATCATGCTGGGTGAGGAGGTGACGACGAGGAACGGCCACGTCCTGGCCCTCGGCACCGACCCCGGCACCTTCGTCGACTGGCGCTACCGGGCGCGGGAGGGCCGCTTCGCCCGCTTCGCCCGCGAGATCCGCCGCGCGGGCGGCCTGGTCGTGCCCGCCCATCCGCACGCCACCTGCGTCGGCTGCGCCTGGAAGTTCGGCTTCGGCGAGGCGGACGCGGTGGAGGTGTGGAACGGCCCCTTCACGCCGGACGACGAGACGGCGGTGGCCGCGTGGGACGCCACGCTCGTGGCAGCGGCGCGGGAGGACCGGCGCTGGCTGCCCGCGATGGGCGGCAGCGACGCCCACCGGCCGCCGGACGCCGTGGGCCTGCCCCAGACGGTCGTCCTCGCCGACGACCTCACGCGGGAGGCGATCCAGGACGGCATCCGTGCGGGCCGCTCGTACGTCGCCGAGTCCAGGAACGTGTCGCTCGCCTTCACCGCGACGGGGGCCGGGGACGAGCCGGCGGGCATCGGGGAGCGGCTGCGGGTGGCCGCGGACACCCCGGTGACGGTCCGCCTGGAGGCCTCCGGTGTGCCGCGCTGCTCGGTCCGGCTCGTGACCGACCAGGGAGTACTCCTCACCAGCGACCCGTTCCCCGTGTCGGGCCCGGGGGTCGTCGAGTGGCGTACGACCCCGGCGTACGCGGCCTATGTGCGCGCGGAGGTGCGTCACGAGACGGCGGTGGGCCCGCTGCCCGGCGTGATGGCGGCGCTCACGAACCCGATCTTCCTGGGGCGTGCGTGACAGACTTGTCCGTATGTCCCGCTACGCCGACATCAAGCACCGGGCCGTCACGACGTTCCAGCGGCGCGTCGCCAACCCGGTCCTGCGACGACTGCCGCTCCAGACGGTTCTGGAGACCACGGGCCGCACCTCCGGCCTCCCCCGCCGTACACCGGTGGGCGGCCGCCGCGTCGGCGACTCCTTCTGGCTGGTCTCGGAGTTCGGGGAGCGCTCCCAGTACGTCCGCAACATTCGTACCAACCCCGAGGTCCGGGTACGCATCCGTGGCCGTTGGTACGAGGGCACCGCGCATCCCCTTCCCGACGATGACCCCGTCACCCGCCTGCGCGGCCTGCCCCGGCTGAACAGTACGGCGGTTCGGGCGCTGGGAACGGATCTGCTGACGGTGCGGGTGGACCTGAAGCAACGCTGAGGCGGTCGGTCAGGTCGGTGTGGCGAGCGCCCTTCGGCGCGCGCAGAGAACGTGCGGAGAGGTTGTGTGGGCCTTGTGCCGCGGGAAGTGCGAGGCTGTGATCGCGGTCTCGGGAGCTGACGCATCTGCCGTGAACAAGGCAAACTGACTCTGATTGTTGACGGTGCGGCAGGGGGCCAGGGGGCAGCAATGGAAGGTGTACCGCGGGTGCCTGAGCAGCGGGGTCCCGCGCAATCGGGGACACTGCGCTTCAGCGTGCTCGGTCCGGTGCGCGCCTGGCGCGGTGAGCAGCCCCTCCCCACCGGATCCCCGCAGCAACGCGCCCTGCTGGCCGCGCTGCTGCTGCGCGAGGGCCGCACCGCGACCGCGGCCGAGCTGATCGACGCGCTGTGGGGCGAGGAGCCGCCGTCGCAGGCGCTGGCGGCGGTGCGGACGTACGCCTCCCGGTTGCGCAAGGCGCTGGACCCCGGGGTACTGGTCAGCGAGTCCGGTGGATACGCCGTGCGCGGGCCGGGCGAGGGCGCGCTGGACCTGGCCGACGCGCAGGAGCACGCGGCCCGCGCCGACAAGGCCCGGTCGGCCGGGGACCTGTGCCGGGCGCGCGAGCTGCTGCGGCGGGCGCTCGCCCTGTGGGACGGGGAACCGCTGGCCGGCGTGCCCGGTCCGTACGCGGAGGCGCAGCGGGTGCGCCTGGAGGAATGGCGCCTGCAACTCCTCGAGTCCTGCCTGGACATGGACCTCGAACAGGGCTGCCACGCGGAGGCCGTCTCGGAGCTGACCGCGCTGACGGCGGCACA
Organism: Streptomyces sp. NPDC004721; assembly: GCF_053601495.1. NCBI lineage: Bacteria > Bacillati > Actinomycetota > Actinomycetes > Kitasatosporales > Streptomycetaceae > Streptomyces > Streptomyces sp. NPDC004721. The sequence goes on along the minus strand of NZ_JBSGBZ010000017.1, from coordinate 117,880 downwards.
CCCGCTGCGGGAGCGACTGCGCGAGCTGCTGATGCTGGCGCTGTACCGCAGCGGCCGTCAGGCGGAGGCGCTGGCGGTGTACGCCGACACCAGACGCATGCTGGCGGACGAGCTGGGCGTGGACCCCCGCCCCGGACTGCGCGAACTGCAACAGCGCGTCCTCCAGGCCGACCCGGCCCTCGCCGAGCCGTCGTCCCCGGTGGCCGAACCGGCGGTGGTCGCGGTGCGCCCCGCGCAACTTCCGGCGACCGTGCCGGACTTCACGGGCCGCAGTTCCTTCGTGGCCGAGCTGAGCGAGGTGCTGGCGTCGGCCGAGGGGCGCGTGATGGCCGTGTCGGCGCTGGCCGGGATCGGCGGCGTGGGCAAGACGACGCTGGCCGTCCACGTGGCGCACCAGGCGCGGGCCGCCTTCCCGGACGGCCAGTTGTACGTGGACCTCCAGGGCGCCGGCCCGAGAGCGGCGGAACCGGAGACGGTGCTGGGGTCCTTCCTGCGCGCCCTCGGCACGGCGGACTCGGCGATCCCGGACTCCCTGGAGGAACGCGCGGCCCTGTACCGGTCGGTGCTGGACGGCCGCCGGGTCCTGGTCCTGCTGGACAACGCGCGGGACGCGGCCCAGGTCAGGCCGTTGCTGCCGGGGACGGAGGGGTGCGCGGCCCTGGTCACGTCCCGGGTGCGGATGGTGGACCTGGCGGGCGCGCACCTGGTGGACCTGGACGTGATGAGCCCCGACGAGGCGCTGTCCCTGTTCACGAGGATCGTGGGCGAGGACCGGGTGGCGGGCGAGCGCGAGGCGGCCCTCGACGTGGTCGCCGCCTGCGGCTTCCTGCCCCTGGCCATCCGTATCGCGGCGTCCCGGCTGGCGGCGAGGAGGACCTGGACGGTCTCGGTCCTGGCGGCGAAACTCGCGGACGAGCGGCGGCGGTTGGACGAGCTCCAGGCGGGCGACCTGGCGGTGAAGGCGACGTTCGAGCTGGGCTACGGCCAGTTGGAGCCGGCCCAGGCCCGGGCGTTCCGTCTCCTGGGCCTGGCCGACGGCCCGGACATGTCCCTGGAGGCGGCGGCGGCCGTACTGGACCTGTCGGTGGACGACACCGAGGACGTGCTGGAGTCCCTGGTCGACACGTCGCTCCTGGAGTCGGCGGCCCCCGGCCGCTACCGCTTCCACGACCTGGTCCGCCTCTACGCCCGCGCCTGCGCGGAACGCGACGAACACCCGCCGGGCGAACGCGAGGCGGCGATGTCGCGGCTGCTGGACTTCTACCTGGCCACAGCAGCCGGCGTCTACGCGATCGAACGACCGGGGGACCGGCTGGTGGATCACCTAGAGGCCACGCACTACCCGGGGCTCACGTTCCAGGACCGGCACCGGGCCCAGGACTGGCTGTACTCGGAGGCACACGCCGTGCTGGCGTTCATCCAGCAATGCGCGAGAGGCCCCATGCTCCGCCGTGCGGTGGATCTGCTCTGGGCGGCCAAGGACCTAGCTGAATCGGGCGCCAACTCCAAACAGTACGAAGTGGCCGCCCTCACCCTCCAGGACGCGGCCGACCGAGGGGACGACACGCAGGTCCGGAGCCGCGCGCTCACGACGCTCACCAACGTCCATCTGGTGGCAGGGCGCTTCAGCCAGGCGGACGAGGAAGCCCGACTGGCCATGGAACTGGCGGACATCGCGGGCGACTTGGCACCCAGTTGCTGGGCAGCCAACGACCGGGGCATCATAGCGCTCTACCAGAGCCGTCACGCGGACGGTGAGGCGTATCTGCGGCAGGCCATCGAGAGCTTCCGCCTGGACCGGAACCTCGCGGGCGAGGCCAGCGCGCTCTGCAACCTCTCCCGCATCCACCTGGCCATGGGCCGGGTCGGCAGCGCCGTGGAACTGGCCCAGCAGGGCATCGTCATCTATGACCGGCTGGGCCACACGCTGCGCGGAGCGAACGGCCGCTACGCGCTGGGACTGGCACTCACCGGGCAGGGAGCACTGGATGCCGCCGTCCAGCGGCTGACCGAAGCCCTGGAGGTGTTCCGCGACAGCAGGCAGCGGCTCTGGGAAGGGATGACGCTCTTCCGGCTCGCGGAGGCTCACCTCGCCGGACAACAGCCCGCTCAGGCCGCGGCCCTGGCCGAGCAGGCGCTCTCGGTCCTGCGCGGAATAGGAGGCGAGTGGCGGCGCGGAAACGTCCTGACCGTCCTTGGCCGCGCACTCAACGGACTGGGACAGACCGGTCGAGCGCAGGCATGCTGGCAGGAAGCCCTCGGCATCTACGAGCAACTCGGCTCCGTCGAGGCCTCCGAGGTGCGGCTCCTCCTCACACCCGCGGCTGCCGCGTAGCTCCCGGCGGGGCGTTCATCGTTCGTTTATCGCGGCAAGGCACTCTCAAGTGGTCGATCCGTTGCGTCGGGGGGCAAGCGGGTCAGCGGTGATCAACACCGCTAGGGTGAACGGCCCTGATAGGCCCGTCCGGCGGCCCTCGGGGGAGCCGCCGGACGGGCATCGCCCATCAGTGAACGGGAGTTGCAAGTCAATGAGCGATGCCAAGAAGGACTCCGTGGTGAAGCCGCTCGACAACCACGCCACCGACCTGGAGGACGTCACCACGCTGGACAACCACGCGACCGGCGGCACGGTGACCCCGAAGGACAACCACGCCACGGGCGGCACGGCCACCCCGCAGGACAACCACGCCACGGGCGAGAAGGCCTGACCGGAGACATCTGAACACGGGGATCGGCCGCGGTGGCACCGAGGGGAAGCCACCGCGGCCGAGGCATTCCCGCATGCGCTTCACGCCAATCCGTGGCAAGAACCATTCGATCTACTCGAACATTTTCCCCCTGTAGCTAACGTCACTCGGTGTTCAGACGCCCCTCCCCAGAGGAGTTGGAATGAGCAGGACCAGGAGAATCCTCGTCACCGTCGCCATCGCGACGGCGGCCGCTGGCGGTGCCTCTGCACCGGCCTTCGCCGACACCCACATCACCGCGACGCCGGACAACACCCACATCACCGCGACGCCGAACGACACCCACATCACCGCGACGCCGTAGGACAAGCACACCCCCTGTTCGAGCCCAAAGCAGCACCCCGGTGGGGCCGAGCGCAGGCTCAGCCCCACCGCCGCATGTACGGCAACGCCTCAGGCGCCAACCTCGCCGTTGTCCATCGCGTGCAGGAGGCCGCTGAGTATGTTCGGAGCGGGTCGGTGACCTCGATGCGGATACGGTCACTCGCCTGCCCAACCCGTAGTCATCGAAAGGGCGCTGAACACGGACCGGTCTTTCGAGCGGCGTGGCGAACGCGTCCGCAAGGCACGACAGTTGGGCACGTCGAGCACTTCGCGGATCGGCAAGCTCCTCCTGCACACGAGAGCAGCAACGGCAATGGCAGCGAATGCATCTTGGCTGCCGCTGTATGCCGGTGCGTGGGCGGAGCCGGGAAGTGCCCCGGCCCTCGCCACACGGCTGCGTGCTGTGCAACTCGTCAGGCCACGACTCGTCGCCAGCCACGGCTCGGCAGCCGCGCTCTGGCGGATCGAGACGCTGGGCAGCGGCGCCGGAGCAACGCTGGAGTTCATCGATCCCGGACGCGCCGTGCACGGCAATGAGACAGGCGTGCGGGTGCATCGCATGCTCCTGGAGCGGGCCGAGGTGGTCGAGGGCCTGCAAGGCCTCCGGTTCACCAGCGCGCGCCGCACGCTCACCGACCTCCTCCGGGCCGGCCCAAGGGACGACGCGATCGTCGCCGTGGACTCCGCGCTCGGGTATCGGAAGGTCGACGGTGCCCGCCGTCCACCGCTCACCGACATGGCCTCCGTCGAGGCCACGCTGAAGGCCCGCTGCCGGGGTACGGCGCGGGCGAGAACCTGGCTGCTGCTGTGCGACCCACGCGCCGGTTCGCCGGCCGAGACGATCGCCCGGCTGCGCCTGCACGACGCCGGTCTCCACCCTGAGTCACAGGCCGAGATCATCACCCCGGCCGGACGCCGCGTGCGCCTCGACTTCCTCTTCCGCGAGGCGGGACTTGCCGTGGAGATCGAGGGATACGCCTATCACGGCACCCGCGACTCCCACCGCCAGGACATCGCCCGCTTCAACCAGGTGCTCCAGTGCCCCGAGGTACGAAGCCTCCTCCGCTTCACCGCCGAAGACGTCTTCCACCGCCCATCGTTCATGATCGAGCAGATCCGCACAGCCCTGTTCACGAGCGCGAAGTAACTGCCCACAGGCAGCGGAACAATTGGAGGATTTGGGCCAACCCACAGACCCGCGACCCCAGGTCACAGCTCCCAGCGGTGGCCCGAATCCTCCACTTGCCTCTCCGGATTTGGCCGGGGGCGGTCAGTTCCTGGGCGAGGCCGTGGGGTCCGGTTCGCAGTGGGTGGCCGAGGACAGGAAGGGTTCGCCGAGGGGGACTTCGGTGGTGGCCTTGCCCTTTGCGGGTACCGCGACCACCGGGGACGAGTTCTTCAGGAGCTGGGTGCCCTCGGTGTCGTAGAAGGTGACCCAGGCCTGGAAGTCGGCCTTGCTGTCGTTGGGGTTGGTGACCTCGACGGTCGCGTACGGCCTCTTCTGCGTCGCGCAGCCGATCAGCCTCACCGTGGCGTCCCGCAGGCCGCGGCTCCTGCCGGTGCCGCTGGGGGAAGTGGGCGTGGAGCGGTAGCCGGGACGGCGGTTGTAGGTGCCGCCGGTGCCACTGGTCCCGCCGTCGTCGTCCGAGTCGCCGTAAGAGCCGCCGTAAGAGCCGCTGGACGAACTGCCGTACGGGCCGCTGGACGTCGAACTGTCGTGGTCCTGGTGCGAGTTGCTGCACCCGCCACCACCGCCGCCGCCGTGCCTGCTGCGCCCGTGCCCGTGGCCCTGGGAGAAGCCCGTCAGCGCGAGCACCACCACCGCCGACACCGCCGTGAACCTGATCCTGCGCCCCCGCGTCTGCATGCGATCACCCTATCGGCGTAGCGGCGGCGCACCGGGACTCGCGTGGCAACCGACCCGCACGCGGAGTAGCGTCAGCTGCGTGAGCGGTGACGAAAGCATCGCTGACCAGGACCGACGGCCGTCGTCCGAGGCCCTTTCCGTGTATCCCGTACGACGGCCGTCACCACACCGCCCTGGCGCGGATCAGGTGGTGCGGGCGGTGCCCGTCCCCTTCTCCGCGTCCAGGGCGTACACGCAGCGGTCCTTGCTGCACGCGTACACGACTCCGTCCCTGACCACCGGGGAGCCGGTGATCTCGCCGCCGGTGGCGAGCTTCCAGCGCAACCGGCCGTCGTCGGCCTTGAGCGTGTACAGCAGGTGGTCGGTGGAGCCGAAGTGGATACGGCCCTCGGCGACCGCCGGGGAGCCGACGATCTCGCCGCCCGCCTGGAAACGCCACTTGGGCGTGCCGGTGACCGCGTCCAGGGTGTACAGGCCCCTGCCGCTGCCGACGTGCACGTGTCCGGCGGCGACCAGGACCGGGGCGACGGAGGCGCGGGACTCGGTGGCGATGCGCCAGCGGTCGCGGCCGTCGGTGGCGTCGAGGGCGTAGACGGTGCCGAGGTAGTCGGCGAGGTAGATGCCGCCGCCGCTCACCGCCGGGCCCGGCGCGAAGGCCGGCGGGCACAGGAAGACCGCGGGGGCCTCGAAGTGCCAGCGCACGTGGCCGCTCGCCACGTCCACGGCGAGCACGCGGGTGCCGGCGCAGATGTAGACGTAGCCGTCGGGGGCCGGGGTGACGCGCACCGGTACACCGCCGCAGGAGGCCGCGTCGCCGATCGGGTAGGACCAGCGCTCCTCGCCCGTGCGGGCCTCCAGGGCGCGCAGACGGGCGTCCTGCCAGACGTACACCGTGCCGTCGTGGACGACGGGGCCGGCCTCGGGGGACTCGAAGTCGGTCTGGCAGCCGGCGATCTCCCACAGCTTCTGGCCGCCGGCGGCCTCCCAGGCCTGGACGCCCCCGCCGCGGGTGCCGGTGACGACGGTGCCGCGGTCGGCCGTGAGGGAGTACACCCAGGAGTCGGTCTGCAAGCGCCACAGGTCGGCGCCCTCGCGAGCGTCCAGGGCGAACAGGGTGGGCCCGTCGGAGGCGTGCACCCGGCCGTCGGCGACCGCCATGGACCAGGCCACGTCGCGGGTCTTGAAGCGGCGGCGGCCGGTGGCCACGTCCAGGGCGTGCACCTCGAAGGAGGTGACGTAGACGAGGTCGTCGACGACGGACGGGGTGCCCCAGACGTCGTTGGACATGCGGAAGCGCCACGGCCGCCAGCCGGCCGGGGTCTCCGGCGGCGCCGGCGGCACGGCCGGTACGGCGGGGTCGGCGCCGTTGACGCCGGGGTGCGGCCTGGACCAGGTGGCGGCCAGGCCCGCCTCGGGCGGGGGCGCCTTGACGGCGGCGGCACGGGCGTCGGCGACGCGCGGACCGGGACCGATCGGCACCTGGGCGCCGGCCAGCCGCACGGGACCGGAGTCGGGGACGCCCACCGGCGCGGGCCCGGGCAGCGCCGGTACGGCCGGGCTGTGCGAGGGCGGGGGCGGTACGGGGAGCCGGCCGCCGCCGCGGGGGCCGGGCGCGGCGGGCTGCACGGCCAGGCGGCCGCCGCGGCGGGACTCGATGAGGCCGACGGCCGGCTCGGGCAGCCAGGCGGAGGCCGTACCGCTGTCGTCGGAGCCGGAGCCGAACAGATGCGGGGCGAGCTGGGCCTGGAGGTCGGCCGGCTTGGGCCGGCCGGTCGCCTCCATCTGCATACACGACTCGATCAGCGGACGCAGCTCGTCCGGGAGCCCTTCCAGGTCGGGGCCCTCGCGCAGCAGCATGAAGACCGTCTCGACGGGGTTGGCGCCGTGGAAGGGCGGATGCCCGGTGGCGGCGAAGACCAGCATCGAGCCGAGCGAGAAGACATCGCTGGCGCCGGTGACGCTGCGCGAGTCCTTGGCCTGCTCCGGGGACATGTACGCGGGGGTGCCGACGGCGACGTTCGTCATGGTCAGCCGGGTGTTCGAGACCCCGGAGGCGATCCCGAAGTCGATCACCCGAGGCCCGTCCTCGACGACGAGGACGTTGGACGGCTTCAGGTCGCGGTGGACGAGCCCGGCGCCGTGGATGGACTGGAGCGCCTCGGCGACGCCCGCCGCCAGCCAGCGCACCGCCTGGGCCGGGAGCGGACCGCATTCGGTCACTATCTCCTCGAGGGAGGGCGCCGGGACGTAGGCGGTGGCCAGCCACGGCACGGCGGCGCGCGGGTCGGCGTCGACGACCGCGGCCGTGTAGAAGCCGGAGACCGCCCGCGCGGCCTCCACCTCACGTGTGAAGCGGACCCGGAACAGCTGGTCCTCGGCCAGCTCGGTCCGGACCGTCTTGATCGCCACGCGCCGGCCGGACGCCGAGCGCGCGAGATAGACCAGCCCCATGCCGCCGGCACCCAGCCGTCCCAGCACCTCGAACGGCCCGATCCGCCGCGGGTCGTGCTGCGTCAGCTGATCCACCACTTGCCTGCCACCTCCCCGTACGAGCCGCGCCACCCACATATGTACGCGACCGAAGTGCAGCGTCTCACCACCGCACCGCCGCGGCGGCACGCACCCTGATTCTTCCTGTCCGGCGCACAGGTTGCGAACCCGGCGACACATCGGGATGTCATGCCGCAAAACCCCCTCTTCCCGGCCGGGGAGCGGAATTCACCTCTCCAGCAGGGCGAAGGACGCCCCCTGATTGTCGGCGACGACGGCGACGGTTCCGTACGACGCCCCGAAGGGCGGCACCTGCACCCGCCCGCCGAGCCGGGCCACCGCGCCGAGGGCGGCCTCCGTCTCGGCGACCCGGAAGTGGACGAGGAAGTGCGGCGGCATCTCGGGCGGGAAGACGTCGGAGACGGCGGACCGGCCGAAGTCGGGCTCGGCACCGGGCCCGAACAGGGCGTCGTGGAACAGTCCGCCGTAGAAGTCGTTGGCGGCCTCGGTGTCGCGGGCGTAGAGCTGGGCCCAGGCGAAGGTGCCCGGCTCGTGGCGCCTGCCGAAGCCCTGATGGCTGTCCGGCTGCCACAGCCCGAAGACGGCGCCCTCGGGATCGGCGGCGAGGGCGGCCGTGCCCAGGCCGTCGACCTGGGCGGGCGGCGTCACGACCTGCCCGCCGGCGGCCCGGATCCGCTCGGCCAGCGCCCGGGCGTCCGGGGTGGTGAAGTACACCGTCCAGACGGTGGGCATACGGCCGTCCGTCTTCGGGGAGAGCGCGGCGACGGGCTCCCCCTCCAGCCGGGCGGGTACGGATCCGCCGTACGTCTCCTCCGCGAAGCTCCACCCGAAGAGCTCACCGTAGAACCGCTTTCCCGCCTCGACGTCGGGAAGCTGCGCATCCACCCAGCAGGGGATGCCCTCTGTGCTCGCGGATGCCCTGTTTTCGGCCATGTCGCCAAACTAGCCGGGTCCCGTGCGACCCGCAGACCAGGCACACCAGCCTCTCTGAGCCCACGCACCCCATTTGCACTCGGCCGAATCGCGCTCCGATCACTGCTCGGTAAGCTGACGACATGACAGGACAAGTGCGTACCGTCGACGGCCGCGTGGCCGGTCGACGTGGGCAGGCGACCCGGCAGAAGCTGCTCGACTGCCTCAGCGAGATGCTCAGCTCCTCCCCCTACCGGGACGTCAAGGTCATCGATGTCGCCAGGAAGGCGGGCACTTCGCCCGCGACCTTCTATCAATACTTCCCCGACGTCGAGGGCGCCGTTCTGGAGATCGCCGATCAAATGGCCGCCGAGGGCGCCGGATTGGCCGAGCTGCTGGAAGGCCGGTCTTGGACCGGCAAGTCCGGCTGGCAGACGGCGCAGGAACTCGTGGACGGATTTCTCGAGTTCTGGCATCGCAACGACGCCATTCTGCGCGTGATCGATCTCGGTGCCGCCGAGGGCGACAAGCGCTTTTACAAGATCCGTATGAAGATCCTGAACTCCGTGAACAACTCCCTGACGGACTCGGTCACCGAACTCCAGTCCAAGGGCCGGGTCGACAAGGATGTGAATCCGGCCGCGATCGCCGGTTCGCTGGTCGCGATGCTCGCGGCGGTCGCCTCGCACCAGAAAGGTTTCGTCTCGGGGGTGAAACAGGCCGACCTGAAGCCGAACCTGGCTCTCCTGATCCACCTGGGCATCACCGGCAAGAAGCCGACACGATAGCCCGCGCCCCGGCCTCGGACTCCCTCCAGGCCCCAAGTCCTGTCAGGCAGGCGGCGGTCCACCCAAGTGGACCGCCGCCTGCCGCGTTGGGGGGAGAACCGAATCGCGCGGGGCGGGCTTGGTCGGGGCTAGACGTGGTCGAGCCAGATCACGATGCCCGTCAGGTTGTGGAGGACGGCCGCGACGCCCGCGCGGACGGCGGCCGCGCAGCGACCGGCGGTGAACGACTCCGGGTCGTACGTCGAGGACATGCCGAGGCCCTCGCCCCGGAACGACGCACCCGACCAGTCGACCGCCGTCACGTTGTGGGTGGGTTCGGCCAGCTCCGCGCCGACGACGAGGAACTCCTGCGACAGATGGCTCGCGGTGACCACGGCGAGGGGGTCGACGAGATCGTTGCCCGCGCTGATGACGAGGTCCGGGCCCATGTCGACGGCCCTGCCGATGCCGGGAACGAGGTCGTGGGGGCCGTCCGCGGTCACCGTCCTGAGATCGACGTGCTCGCTCGCGGCCCAGTCCTCGACCGCTGACACCAAGGCCCTGGTCGGACGGTCGTCGCCCGCGGTGAGCAGCACCACGCGGTAGCCCTTCGGCGGGTGCACCCCCTTCCAGGAATCGGGCCGCGGCGTGACCGTGGCCTCCGGGGTGGGCGGGGCGGAGGGGTCGGTGAACCCCGCGCCGAGCATGCCGACGGCGGTGGGCTTCGCGTGCGGCCGTGACCAGTCGTCGCCGGAGCCGCATCCGGCGACCAGCGCGGCGGCCGCGGCCAGCGTGGCAACGGCCCGAAGCGGGGAGCGCAAGGCGATCGTCCTCCGAGTGATGAGGGGGTGCGCCGCCATCCTGCTATCCCGGTCGCCGCAGGTCGCCTCCGCGAGCGCCGTTGCGGGGCTTGTTTCTCAACGGTTCGCCGATGGGCCGGAGTTTGTTCACCGGTGACATGCACCGTGCACGGGAAACCTCAAGGAGCCACCATGTCATCACGGATCCGCCGCGCCCTCGTCGGGATCACCGCGGCGGTGATCGCTTTCCTGGGCCTCGGGCAACCGGCCTCCGCCCACGGCTTCTCGTCGGTCGTGTACGTCCACGTCACGAACGGCGACGGCGGCCGCATACGCACGGTGCTGGAGCTGGAGTACGACCTCTTCGTCGTGTCCGCCGCCGACGCCGAGCACGACGATCCCCTCTTCCGGGCGGGCACCGCCGCGTTCGAGGCCGGGGACACCGAAGGACAGGCAGCGGCACTCGGCTCCCACGCGGAGTCGGCCGTCAGGTACGTCACCGAGCGCTTCTCGGTCGGCACCGGCGGCAAGGCCTGCACACCGTCCCGGGCCGGCGACTTCAGGATCGGCCGGCGGGAGGGCGTGCCGTACGCCGCCGTGCCGCTCGAGTGGACCTGCCCCGGACAGGGCGGCGACCCCGAGGTGCGCAGCACGCTCTTCCCCGACTCCGAGGGCTATGTCCGCGGCACCCGGACGATCGCCACCTACGACCTCGCAGGCCTCTCCGGCAGCGCCGCGCTCGACGCCGACCATCCGTCCTTCTCGATCGGCCAGTCGTGGTACGAGCGGTTCTGGGAGTTCTTCCGTCTGGGCGCCGAGCACCTGCTGACCGGTGTCGACCACGTCCTGTTCCTGCTGGCGCTCATCGCCGGGTCCCGCCGCCTGCGCGAGATCGTGCTCGCGGCCACGAGTTTCACCCTGGCGCACTCGGTGACGTTCCTGCTCGCCGCCCTCGGCCTGGTGCACGTGCCGGAGCGGATCGTGGAGCCCGTGATCGCGCTGTCGATCGCCGTCGTCGCCGGCTGGCACCTGTGGCGGCTGCCACGGCGCGGTAACCGTGCCGCCGCCCTTCCCGACCCGGCGGTCGAGGGCCCGTTGGGCCTGGACCGGGCCGGATGGCTGCGCCTCGGCGTCGTGTTCTGCTTCGGTCTCGTGCACGGCCTGGGTTTCGCGGGAGCACTGGGGATCGACGAGCCGTGGTCCTGGACCCTGCTGTGGTCCCTGCTGGTGTTCAACGTCGGCATCGAGGCAGTGCAGTTGGGGATCATCGCGATCGTCTTCCCGCTGCTGGCACTGCTGTACCGCCGTGCGCCGAGGGCGGGCCTCTGGGCGACCGGCGCACTGTGCGCGGGCGTGGCCGCCATGGGCCTGGTGTGGTTCGTGCAGCGGGTGCTCGAAGGCTGAGAGCGGCCGAAAACGGCCGAGGGTGGCCGAGAACTGCCCAGGTCTACCGCGAAGTTCAGCCAATCCCAAGATCACATTTGCGATTGATTTACCAAATCCGGAGACCTTGATGGCCTCCATTCCATGCACCTCCGTGCACTAAAGGAACGAATCTGATGATTTCGAGACCCTCCTCGCCGGTCTCCGGGTCGGCGCGGCGCCGCGTGGCCACTGGTGCCGCCGCGGCATTCCTGGGCCTGACCGTGGCCCTCGGCAGCGGCCTGGCCTCCCCCGTCCAGGCAGCCGAGACCAGCACGTTCACCGGCATCATCCTCGGCGTCGGCGCCAACGAGTCCCAGCGCACCGTGACCTGGTACTCCTCGGCCGACACCACGCAGAAGGTCCAGCTCGCCCCGGCGGCGCAGCTCGACAACGGGGAGTTCCCGGCCTCCGCCACCGTCTTCGACGCTCTCGGCGGCGAGAACATCTCCACCAGCGGCGGCTACAACCGCCACGCCACGCTCACCGGCCTCCAGGAGCACACGGCCTACTCCTACCGGGTCGGCTCCGAGGGCAACTGGTCCTCGACGTACACCTTCAGGACGCAGGACTTCAAGGGCGACTACGACTTCCTGTTCTTCGGCGACCCGCAGATCGGCTCGTCCGGCAACACCGCCAAGGACCAAGCCGGCTGGCAGGACACCCTGGACGTCGCGCTCGGGGCCAACCCGGACTCCGAGCTGCTGGTGTCGGGCGGTGACCACGTCGAGACGGCCAACACCGAGTCCCAGTGGAACGCCTTCCTCGCCCCCGACCAGCTGCGCCAGTACCCGTGGGCCGCCACCATCGGCAACCACGACGTCGGCGGCAAGGCGTACGAGCAGCACCTCTACACGCCGAACACCGACCGCTCGGCACCGCTGTACTCGAACGGCAACCCGGCTTCCAACACGTCGGGGGGCAACTACTGGTACATCTACAAGGATGTGCTGTTCGTCGACATCAACAGCAACAGCTACGCCACCAGCCAGGGCGGCGGCGGCGACGCGGCGCACATCGACTACGTCACGGACGTCATCAACAAGCACGGCTCCGAGGCCAAGTGGAAGGTGCTCGTCTTCCACCACGCGATGTACTCGCCGGCCTCGCACGCCAAGGACTCCGACGCCAAGGTCCGCCGCAACGACCTGCCGGCCGCGTTCTCCAAGCTCGGTGTCGACCTGGTGCTGGCCGGCCACGACCACGCCTACTCGCGCAGCTACCTGCTGAAGAACAGCGAGAAGCAGAACAAGGACGAGCAGCCCGGCGCCGCCGACGTGTACCCCGGTCCCGGGGGTGTGCTGTACGTGACGGCCAACTCGGCCTCGGGCTCGAAGTACTACGGCATCACCAAGCCGGACAGCAGCGGCACGAGCGGCGCCGGCAACGGTGCCGACCCGCTGAACCCGGACAACTACTGGTTCAACTCGGTCCAGAACCAGGAGAACGTCCGCAGCTACGTCAAGGTCAAGGTGCGCAACGACAAGCTCGTCGTCGAGAACGTCCGCAGCGGCACCTGTGCGGCTCCGAACGCGGCGGTGGAGCTCGGCAAGAGCTCCTGCACCAACACGCCCTCGGGTCAGCCGGTCGGCTCGATCGTCGACAAGGTCACCGTGCACCCGTACCACGGTGACGGCCAGGACATCCAGGTGAACGTCCCGAACGCCGCCCCGGGCGAGTTCGGCTGGACGATCGACGGCTACAACGGCCTGGTGGACCTCGGCACCGCCAAGGAGCACGACGGCGAGTACTTCCAGGCCGGCGGCAGGATCAACCCGATCCTCGTGTCGGACAGCCGCCGCTCGCTCGCCCCGTGGTCGATCTCGGCCAGCGTGGGTGACTTCAAGGACGCCGACAAGGTGTTCTCCGGTGCCTACCTCGGCTGGACGCCGAACGTGCTCCAGGAGGGCGCCGGCGCCAAGGCCAGCGGGGAGGTGGCCTCCGGCTACGACGGCGGCGCGGGTCTGTCCGTCTCGCGCGGGCTCGGCTGGGCCGACCAGGGCCACCCCAAGGGCAAGGCCAAGCTGGGCGCGGACCTGGATCTGAAGATCCCGGGCAGCGTCGACAAGGGCGCCTACCGCGCCACCCTCACGATCACTGCGCTGAGCAGCTGACCGTAACCGCTTGACCCTGGGGGGTGGGCGCCTTCCGGTGCCCACCCCCTCCGCTCGCCCCAGACCCGCACCAGACCGCCCGAGGACCCCGAGATGCCCCTGCCCGCAACGCGCCGGAAGACCACGGTCACGGCCCTCGTCCGTACCGCCGCCCTGACCCTGCTCATGGCCTTCGCCCTCACCGGGCTGCGGGCCACTCCGGCCGCCGCGGAGGGCGGCGACGTCACCTGGACGGTCAGGACGGCGCCGAACAGCTACGGTGCCGACCGGTCCAGCTTCAGCTACGCCGTGAACCCCGGTGGACGCGTCGAGGACGCCATGGTCGTCTCCAACCGCGGCAAGTCCCCGCTCACCCTGGCCGTCTACGCCGCCGACGGCTTCACGACCGACACCGGCCAACTCGACCTGCTCACCAGGGACAAGAAGTCCGTCGGCGTCGGCGCCTGGGTCCACGCCGACCGCAAGAGCGTCGTGCTCCGGCCCGGCAAGTCCGTCCAGGTCCCCTTCACGGTCACCGTTCCCGGCAACGCCACGCCCGGCGACTACGTGGGCGGCGTCCTGACCTCGCTGCGGCAGTCCGACGAGGCCGAGGGCATCAACGTGGACCGGCGCCTCGGCATCCGGGTCAAGCTGCGGGTCGGCGGCGACCTCAGGCCGAACCTGGCGGTCGAGAACCTGCGCGTGGACTACTCCGGCTCGGCCAACCCGTTCGCCGCCGGCGACGCCACCGTCACGTACACGATCCACAACACCGGCAACGCCATGCTCTCGGCCGGGCAGACGGTGTCGGTCGCGGGCCCGTTCGGATGGCTGCGGACCGAGGCGGGCAGGATCCCCTCACCGCCGGAGCTGCTCCCGGGCGAGAGCTGGAAGGTGAAGGTGCCCGTGCACGGCGTGACGCCCGGCGTCAGCCTGACCGCGACCGCCACCCTCACTCCCCTGCTCACCGACGCGTCGGGCTCCACCACCTCGCTCGATCCGGTCCGGGCCACCGCGCACGGCTGGGCCGTCCCGTGGATGCTGCTGCTGATCCTCGTCCTGCTGATCGCGGTCATCGCCGGCGCGGTCGTCCGCGCCCGTCGCGGCCGGGCCCGGCGCAAGCTGCGCGAGGACGCCCGCGTGCGGGAGGCGGTCGAACAGGCGCTGCGCGACAAGCAGGCGGCCGAAGAGGTCCCCGAGGCTCAAGAGGCCCCGGAGGCCGAGGAGGCTCGGAAGAGCTGAGCTCCGGCGTCGGGGGCGATACTCGGGGCATGGAACCGGATCTTCACGAGCTGCTGGCGTCACTTCGCGTCTGGGACCCGGAGTTCACCGAACTGCCCGCCCTCGACCCCGCGACGGCGCCCGCCACCCCGCTGCCCCTCTTCGCGCGGTGGCTGGCGGAGGCGGCGGCGGCCGGGCAGCCCGAGCCGCACACGATGTCGCTGGCGACCACGGACGAGGAGGGCCGGCCGGACGTCCGCATCGTGATGCTGCACGGAGCGGACGCCGCGGGCTGGTCCTTCGCCACCCACGCCGGCAGCCGCAAGGGCCGCCAGCTGGCCGCCCGTCCGCACGCCGCCCTCGCCTTCTACTGGCCGGTCCGGGGCCGCCAGGTCCGCGTCCGGGGCCCGGTCACGGCCGCCCCGCCGGGAGAGGCCCACTCGGACCTGCACGCCCGTTCGACAGGTGCCCTGGCCGCCGCCCTCACCGGCCACCAGAGCGAGGTCCTGGACTCCCTGGACGAGCTGACCCGCGCCTCGGAGTCGGCCTGGGAGCGGGCCCGGAGCGCCCCGGACACCGAGGTCCCCTCCTGGACCCTCTACCGCCTCCAGCCCACCGAGGCCGAGTTCTTCCAGGGCGACGCCCAGCGCCGCCACGTACGGCTCCGCTACCGCCGCACACCGGACGGCTGGGCCCGCGAACTGCTGTGGCCCTGACCCGGCTCAGCCGAAGTCGTACACCGCGAAGTCGGACACCGGCCGGTAACCGATCCGCTGGTAGAGGCCGTTGCTGGTCGGATTGGCGAGGTCGGTGAACAGCAGCACCTCCTCGGCCCCCGACTCCAGCGCGGCCCGGCTGACCTCGACCGTGACGGCGCCCGCGTACCCGCGCCCCCGCAGGTGCTTCGGTGTGTAGACGCCGGCCACCCGCACCTGCCCGGCGACCTTCGGAGCCGTGCCCGCCATGGCGACGGGCGTCCCGTCCGGGTCCTGCCAGAACATGACGCCACCGCGCCGGACGCGCTCGTCCGCCCAGTTCTCCGGGTCCTGGACGGCCGCCTCACCGACGGCGGCGCAGAACTCCTCGTACCACCGCGCCAGTAGCTTCCGGTCCGCCTCCCCCGCCACCCTGGCCCGCCCCGGCGGGACCGGGTGCGGCACGGTCAACTCACCCAGCCGGTAGAGCCGCATCCGCTGGTGCAGGGAGACCTCGGCGCCGGTGAGGCGACGCCAGGCCCCGGCGAACGCGGCGGCGGTGTCGCGGTCCGCGGTGACACCGGACACCCCGCGTCCCTCATCGACCAGCCGCGCCGCCAGCACGGCGGCCTCCTCCTCGGTCAGGGCGGTGAGGAAGGCCGGATGAGGCGGTGTGCGGAGGAAGGCGGCGCGTACGCCCGCCCCGTCTTCCCCGGCCAGCACGCCGAACTCGGGGTCGGCGTCCCCGTAGACCCGCGCGCCGCGCGAGCGCAGGCTCTCCGTCACCGTCAGGTGCACGGTGTGCGGTGCGGGCCGTGAGCGGAGGAACTCTCCTGCGCGCGCCAGGAATTCCTCGACGTCGTCGGTCAGGTACCAGTCGTCGGAAGGCATGCCCCATGGTCCTGCCCACGGCCGTCCGGCGCCTCCGAATTTACGGGGCGTCCGGCTCCGGATCCGTGGCCAGACGCGCGTGCAGGTGCGCGTCCCGGAAGGCGTCGCGGCGCCCCGACTCGAAGATCGCGCCGCGCATCGTGCCCTCGTACCGGAAGCCGCAGCGCTCGGCGACCCGGCAGGACACCCCGTGCCCCACGGCGTGGTCCAATTCCAGCCGGTGCAGGCGCAGTTCGCCGAACGCCCAGCTCGCCACCAGCTTCAGCGCCCGGGTGGCGACCCCGCGTCCACGGGCCTCGGGCAGGACCCAGTAGCCGATCGCCGCGACGCCGAGCCGCAGGCGGATGTCGTTGGCGCCGATGTGCCCGAGCGTCGTGGCACTCCCGGCGTCCGCGATCACGAAGGACGCGCCCGAGCCCTCCCGCGCACGCGCGGCCCGTGCCCGCAGGGAGTCGCGGGCGCCGGTGAAATCCGTGACGGGCACGAGCGGTGTGTTCCAGCGGCAGAACTCCGGGTCGGTGATGCCGCGCAGCCACGCCCGTACGTCGGCGTCGGACTCCGGGTCCCATGGGCGCAGCAGCAGCCCGTGCCCCGAGGTCCGTACGGTCGCGAGGTTCCCGGGGTCACGAAGGTCGGCGGTCACCGGCCCATTAGACACCGCCGCACACCCGGACCGCACAGCCGTTCAGTTGTGAACATACGGTCGTTCACTTGTGATCAACCTGCAACCGATTTCCGCGTTGACCGCGACCCATCAACCAGATGGGCGATTACTCTCGCGCTCATGACCGACTCGACCACCGCCTCCGCGGCGCGGCAGGCCGACCGTCCCGTCTACGTCATCGGCGGCGGTCCGGGCGGGCTGGCCGCCGCGCAGGCGCTGCGCGCGCGGGGGATACGCGCGGTCGTCCTGGAGAAGTCCGACCGGGTCGGGGCGTCCTGGCGGCGGCACTACGACCGGCTGCGCCTGCACACCACCCGGCGCCTGTCCGCGCTGCCCGGACTGCCGATGCCGCGCCGGTTCGGCAGATGGGTCGCGCGCGAGGACGTGGTGCGGTACCTGGAGAAGTACGCCGAGCACCACCGGCTGGAGATCGTGACCGGCGTCGAGGTCTCCCGCGTCGAGCCCGCGCCGGACGGCACCGGCTGGCTGCTGCGCGCCTCCGGCGGACGGGAACTGACCGGCGGCGCGGTGGTCGTCGCCACCGGCCACAACCACACGCCCCGCGTGCCCGACTGGTCCGGCCGGGAGACGTACCAGAGCGGCCCCGGCGAACTCGTGCACGCCCGCGACTACCGCAACGCCGAGCCGTACGCCGGGCGTGACGTGCTGGTCGTCGGCGTCGGCAACACCGGCGCCGAGATAGCCGTGGACCTGGTGGAGGGCGGGGCCGCGCGCGTACGGCTGTCGGTGCGCACCGCCCCGCACATCGTGCGCCGGTCGACCGCCGGGTGGGCCGCCCAGTACACCGGGGTGCTCGTACGGCGGCTGCCGGTCCGGCTCGTCGACGTGCTCGCGAGACCGCTGGCGAGGCTGAGTGTGCCGGACCTGTCGGCGCACGGCCTGCCCCGTCCCCGCACCGGCCTGTACTCGCGGGTCGAGGAGGGCTCGATCCCGGTCCAGGACGCCGGTCTCGTCGACGCGGTCCGCAAGGGCAGGGTCGAGATCGTGGCCGCCGTGGAGGGCTTCGAGAGCGGCAAGGTCCTCCTCGCCGACGGCACGCGCATCCAGCCGGACGCCGTCGTCGCCGCCACCGGCTACGTGCGCGCCCTGGAAGGGCTGGTCGGCCATCTGGACGTGCTCGACTCCCGTGGCAGACCAATCGTCCGCGGCCGCCGCACGCCGAAGAACGCGCCCGGCCTGTACTTCACCGGCTTCACCAACCCCATCAGCGGCATGCTCCGCGAACTGGCGCTGGACGCCGAGAGGATCGCCGGGGCCATCGCGAAGGAGAACGCCCGCAAGGGCGGCCGCCGGGTCTCCCGGCGGCCGGACTGACGACCTCCGACGCCCCGCCGGATGCGTTGCCGCCGGAGGCCTCACACGGCCGCGGGGCTCAGGGCCGCCGGCCGCCGCCGGATCACCAGCGCCATCAGGGCCGCCGCGGCGCACAGCGCGCCCGAGGCGTACCAGACCACGTCGTAGGAGCCGAAGACGTCCCGCGCGAGGCCGCCGAAGTAGGCGACCAGCGCCGCGCCGACCTGGTGGGAGGCGAGCACCCAGCCGAAGACGATCGCGCTGTCCTCGCCGTAGTGCTCCCGGCACAGGGCGAGGGTGGGCGGCACGGTGGCGACCCAGTCGAGTCCGTAGAAGACGATGAAGAAGATCATCGGCGGGTGCACGCTCGGCGCCAGCAGCATCGGCAGGAACAGCAGCGAGACACCGCGCAGCGCGTAGTACACGGCGAGCAGGCGGCGCGGTTCGAAGCGGTCGGTGAACCAGCCGGAGGCGATCGTGCCGGCCACGTCGAACACGCCGATGACCGCGAGCAGCGAGGCGGCCGCCGTGATGGGCATGCCGTGGTCGTGGGCGGCGGGCACGAAGTGGGTCTGGATCAGGCCGTTGGTGGAGGCGCCGCAGATCGCGAAGGTGCCGGCCAGCAGCCAGAAGGGGCCGGTGCGCACCGCCGAGGACAGGACGGCCAGGGTGCGGCGGGCGGCCCCGGGCACGGGCTCCGGCTTCGGTACGAACTCGTCGGCGCCGTACGGCTTGACGCCCACGTCCGCGGGGTGGTCGCGCAGCAGCAGCCAGACGAAGGGGACGACGGCGAGGGCCGCCAGCGACACCGTGACGGCGGCCGGGCGCCAGCCGTGCGACTGGACGGTCCAGGACAGGAACGGCAGGAAGATCAGCTGGCCGGAGGCGGAGGCGGCGGTGAGGATGCCGGTGACCAGGCCGCGCCGCGCGGTGAACCAGCGGTTGGTGACCGTCGCCGCGAAGGCGAGCGCCATCGAGCCGGTACCGAGACCGACCAGCAGGCCCCAGCACAGCCACAGCTGCCAGGCGGCGGTCATCCACACGGTCAGGCCGGAGCCGACGGCGATCACCGTGAGCGCGGCGGCGACCACCCGGCGGATGCCGAAGCGGTCCATGAGCGCGGCGGCGAAGGGCGCGGTGAGCCCGTACAGCGCGAGGTTGATCGAGACCGCGGCGCCGATCGTGCCCCGCGACCAGCCGAACTCCTGGTGCAGCGGGTCGATGAGCAGGCCGGGCAGCGAGCGGAAGGCAGCGGCGCCGGTGATCGTGACGAAGGTGACGGCGGCGACGAACCACGCTCGGTGGACGCGGGCCGCACGGCGGGCGGACGGCGTCCGGGCCGCGGTGGCGGACGCGGGTTCGGTTGTCTGGGTCACGCCATAGAGCTTCCGGTATCGGCCCGGATCTCCTCCACTGGCCCGAAGGACAGCATTCGCTAGGATCGGGCCATGCACAGGACCACGGAGTTCCGCGCGCACCGCGTCGTCGTCCTCGCCCTCGACGGGCTGCTGCCCTTCGAGCTGGGCATCCCGCACCGGATCTTCGGACGGCCCGTGGACACCGCCGGACGGCATCTGTACGAGGTCGTCACCTGCTCGATCCGGCCTCCCGGGCCGGTGGACACGGACGCCGACTTCTCGATCCACGTGCCGCACGGGCCGGAGGTCCTGGCCACCGCCGACACCGTGATCGTCCCGGCCTCGTACGAACTCGGCCCGGTCTACGAGAAGGGGGTGCTGACCGAGGAGCTGGCCGCCGCCCTGGCGCACATCCGGCCCGGCACCCGGCTCGCCTCCATCTGCACCGGCGTGTACGTGCTGGCCGCGGCGGGGTGTCTGGACGGGCGGCGCGCCACGACGCACTGGGCCGACGCCGACCGCTTCCAGCGGGTCTTCCCGCGGGTCGAGGTGGACGCGGACGTGCTGTTCATCGACGACGGCGACGTGCTGACCTCGGCGGGCGTCGCGGCCGGGATCGACCTGTGCCTGCACATGGTGCGCCGCGACCACGGCACCGCGGTCGCCAACGAGGTGGCCCGGCGGACCGTCGTACCGCCGCACCGCGACGGCGGTCAGGCGCAGTACATCCACCGGCCGGTGCCCGACCAGCAGTTGGCCACCACGACCACCGCGCGCGCATGGGCGCTGGGCCGCCTGCACGAGCCCATCCGGTTGCAGGACATGGCCGCGCGGGAGGCGATGTCGGTACGGACCTTCACCCGGCGCTTCCGCGAGGAGGCCGGAGTCAGTCCCGGGCAGTGGCTCACCCAGCAGCGCGTCGAACGAGCCCGGCACCTGCTGGAGTCCACGGACCTGTCCGTGGACCGGGTGGCCCGGGATGCCGGCTTCGGCACGGCCCAGTCGATGCGACAGCATCTCCAGACGGCACTCGGGGTGACACCGACGGCCTACCGGCGGACCTTCCGGGTGAGCGGCTCCACGCGGACCGGGGCGGAGGTCTGAGGCCTGAGGTCTTAGATCCGGAGAGTTGTCCACAGCCTGTGGACAAGTGTCCGGGTGTCCCGCAGGACAGGGCGAGCCCGGCTGGCGGCGCGCCCCTGCCCGCCCCGAACACGGCAGCGCGCGCCGCCATCCGATCCCGGCGCGCCGGTCCCACCCCCCGGACCCTGAAGGGACCGGTCGGCGCCGACATCGCGACCCACGCTCGTCGAGGACTTCCGGTGCCCCAGCCCTCGTCGTCCCCTCGCGGCGAATCGCTGACCACCAGCGTGATCAAGCGAACACGACGCGTCAACACCGCCTTGGCGATTTACCCGTTATGCCCCACCGCAACGGGATGCGCACAGAAGCATGTCCCGGCGCACGGCCTCGCCGCCGGGACACCGGGACACTCGCCCTACACGGCTCCGTACGCCAGACCCCCGTAGACCCCGTAGACCCCGTAGACCCCGTAGGCCAAACCCTCGTACGCCGGGGCCGTGCGACCGCAGTTGCTCGCCGCCACCGTCTCCACCGCGTCCACCGTCGTGGCACAGCGGTCGAGTTCGCACCAGATGCGCTTGCCCACGCCCTCCGGGCACCAGCCCCACCGGTCGGCGAGACCGTCGACGAGGGCGAGGCCGCGGCCGCCGGTCGACTCGTCGCCGGGGCAGCGCGGCACGGGAGCCCGGGCGCTGGCGTCGGTCACCTCCAGGCGCACGGTGACCGCCCCGGCCGGGCCCGCGGACAGGAACAGCCGCAGCACGGCGGGGCAACCGGTGTGCACCACGGCGTTGGTGACCAGTTCGGAGACGAGCAGGACGAGGGTTTCGGCGAGCGGCTCGTCCGCCGCTATCCCCGACCCGGCGAGACGGGAGCGGGCCCACCGCCGGGCTCGCCCCACCTCCGCGGGGTCGGGCCGGATCTCCAGCTGCACTTGAAGCACCTGCACCGCTCACACCATCCGAACCGGCGGACACACAGCCTCGCGCCTCACGAGGCCACGATCGTAGCCATTTTCTGCATGGCCAGAACAACAGCCAGAGCAAGGGTCACGGAACGTGACTCCCTTGGGAGACAGCATGGTTGACGTGCCGTCACCGCAACAAGCGCTTCAGGCATATTCCAGCGCGAAGGAGTACCCGTGCGGCATACTGTGCGACGCTCGTCATGGGATGGCTCGGGCTCGGAACCACTCGCATTCCACACAAGGTACCCGAGCACGAGGGCGGCTCCGGGACGTGACGAGTCACGCGCGGGACACAACCCGACATCAACGCTCCGTGATGAAGCAGTGCCACGATCGGTGACATTCATGCCCGGGAGACCGCGGCGCGGAGCCGTTCCGAACCGCCGATGTCACCGCACGCGGGCACGACGCGCGGCGGCCCCGCGCGCGAGCGGCCGGGCCGTGCCGATGTCCACGAGGTCCGCCGGCGGCCTGTGCCGCGGTGTCCCGCACGGCCCGGAAGGCACCGATCGGCACTCCGAACTGCTCACGCGCCCGGGCGTGTTGCACAACCCTGCCCCTCTGCGCGCGCGGCAACGCCCGCCACGGCGCGAGGCGCCGCGGAGGGGGCTCAAGTGCCAGCTGTGCGAGGGCTTTTCGGCTGCGGTGGTGGGGTGGGGCGGGTACTACTCGGGGACGGTGAAGTAGCGGGCGAGGGCGGGCACGATCTCCTGCTCGCCCACCCTGCCGTCGCCGTCGGTGTCGAGCGCGGCGGCGATGGGCCGGGCAGCCTCCTCGGGCACGCCGAGGACCCGGAGCACGCGCACGGTGTCCTCGATGGTGGCGGAGCCGTCGCCGTCAGTGTCCGCGACGGCCAGGGCGGCGTGCAGGAAGGGACGGGCGATCTCGGCGAACCGCTCGGGGTTGTCGCGCAGGCGCTTGACCGCGCCGGTCACGAACTCCTCCCGGGTGATGCGCTGGTCGCCGTCGCGGTCGGCGATCCCGGCCATGCCCTGCCAGAAGGCCTCCGCGCCCGCGTACAGGGCCTGGCCCTTGTCGGAGCGGGCGGCGGTGGCGAACTCGGCGAGCAGCGAGCGGGCCGCCACGCTGAAGTCCTCGCGGTCGATGTAGCCGTTGCCGTCCTGGTCGAAGGTGGCGAACCGCGCCGCGATCCTGCGCTCGTACTCGCTGCTGACCATGTCTTACGGGCCGCCTTACGTGTGGGGTTGCATCTGGCAGGGAGCGTACGACGCGGAGAGCGGTCCGGGGCACCAAAACCACGGTTGTGTCAAGACCGGGGGAATTCCGGGACAACGGCGCTCGACTCATAACGGCTCGGCTCGTAACGGCTCGGTCCGTGACGACCGGACTCGTGACGGCTCGGCCCGTGACGACCGGACTCGTGACGACCGGACGGCGCTGTCCGCCGGGGCGGCCGGCCGGTCAGGCGGACAGCGGCTCGTCGTCCACCGCGGCCGCGACGTCCGGGTAGACGTCGAAGAGGCGCCGGACACCGAGCGCGCCGAGGACCCGGTTGACGTGGGAGCCGTCGACCGCGCCGCGGGCCGGGAGTATCAGACGCAGCCGGCCCTGGCAGGAGCGGATCAGACGGCGGGCGGCGATGAGCACGCCGACGCCGCTGGAGTCGCAGAAGAAGACCTCGGAGAGGTCCAGGACGAGGTCGTGACGCCCCTGGGCCACCACCTCGTGCACTCTCTGGCGCAGCACCGGCGAGGTCACCAGGTCCAGTTCCCCGGCGACCCGGAGCACGCTCCACTCGCCCTGTTCGTCGTCGGTCACCTTGAACGCCACGGCCCGCCCTCCGTCAGCCGGAACTTCTCCGGAACCGCCCGGAAACGGAACCAGTCTCTACGCTTCTTTCCGCGCGGCTGCCCAGCGGCCGTTCCCTCAAACGCCGTAGAGCAAACCGAGAGCGTTCGGTCAGGGGCTTGTTTCGGTCACCTTCGGTCGCATTCGATCCGAGTTGACCTGAAAGCGAAAGACCAGGCGGGACAGAAGGGTCGAGTCGCCTGACAAAGGTCATAGCACCCCTGGCTTCCCCTACCACCAGCGGCTCTTCAGGGGGCGCACATTGTCATAAAGGGGCGTGCGCTGTCGGACATGCCGACTACATTCGAGAAGACCACGTCGGACACGCTGGACACACACGCCGGACGGGGGCGGGCCGGGACGCGGGCCGCGGCACGGCCGGGCGCGGAGGGGGCCTCATGGCGAAGAAGGACGCACCGCCCCACTGGGACCGCGGAATGCGGCAGCGGCTCGTGCGGGGAGAGGCGGCCGCCCTCGGTGAGCTCTACGACCGTTTCGCCTCGCTCGTGCACGGCCTGGCCCACCGGGTCCTGGGCGACGAGCGGGCCGCCGACCAGATCACCCGCGAGGTGTTCGCCCACGTCTGGGAGCACCCCGACTCCTACGACCCCCGGCAGGGCCCGCTGCGCGCCTGGGTGGCCGGGCTGACCCACCGGCTCGCCGTGCAGCGGCTGCGCACCACCGAGACCGCCGCGCTGGCCCGCGGCGGTCCGGGCTCCGCCGAGGAGCTGGAGCGCAGGGTGTGCCGCGCCTCCGCCGCCGCCCGCGCCGACTACATCGTCCACGCCATGCCGGCCCCGCTGCGCGCCGCCCTGGAACTGGCCTACTTCCAGCGCCGCGACTACCGGCAGACCGCCGCCGACCTCGGCGTCACCGAGGACGAGGCCCGCCGCCGCCTCCGCCTCGGCCTCCAGCTCCTCTCCACCGCCCACCACACGGACACCCCCGGCGCGCCCTCCGGTTACGGAGGCGCCGCATGACCCCGAACGCCCCCCAGAAGCCGAAGGAACCGGCGGAGCCGAAGGACCGGGGCGTACCGGCGCACCACCTGCTGAAGTCGCTGCTCGGGGCATGGGCGCTGGCCGCGTGTTCACCGGAGGAGACGGCGGCCGTGGAAGAGCACCTCGGCGGGTGCGGCGACTGCGCGGAGGAGGCACTGGGGCTGCGGGAGGCGGTCGGGCTGCTGCACCGGCCCGACACCCTCGACCTGGACCCGGGGCTGCGCACCCGGGTCCTGGAGAGCTGTCTCGAGCGGCGGCCGCCGCACCTCCCGGTGCCCGGCTGGGCGGCGCCCTACGACGCCGAGACCGCGCGCCTGGACGCGCTGCTCCAGGACATAGGCGACTCCGAGTGGCACGCGCCGGTGCGGCTGCGGTGGTTCGAGGGCGAGGACGCCACCAGCCGGCACACCACCGTCGCCGGGGTCATCGCGCATCTGATGAGCGTCGACGGGCTGGTCGCGGTGGCGCTCGGCCTGGACGACCCGCTCGGCGACGCGACCACCGCCGCGGACGGCCCCACCCCCGCGGAGCGCACCGAGGCGTACTGGCGGGCCGCGCTCTCCCCGCCGGCGCGTTCGGTGCGGACGCCGTGGCGGGAGCAGACGCACGCCCTGGTGCGGATGGTCTCGTTCGCCGCGAACTGCGTGAAGGCGCCATCGGTGCCGTACGGCGCCTTCGAACTGCCGCTGCCCGACGCGATGCTGGACCGCGCCTTCGAGTGCTGGGTGCACGCCGAGGACATCGCGGAGGCGGTGGACTACCCGTACGACCCGCCGGCCCCGCGCCATCTGCACCGCATGATCGACCTCGCCGCCCGGATGCTGCCGGGTGTGCTGGCCGCCCGGCGGCAGGCCGGGCTCGCCTCCCCCGCTCACGCCCGACACCTGGTGACCGCGGGCGAACCCGGGCGCAGTCTGCGGCTGGAGGTCGAGGGGCTGGGCGGCGGCCAGTGGCTGATCCCGCTCGACTCGCCCGGAGCGGTGGGCTCCGCGGACCACGAGGTGGCCCATGTGGCGCTGGACGGCGTGGAGTTCTGCCGGCTCGCGGCGGGGCACGTGGCCCCGCGGGAGGCGGCGGCCGGTCAGGTCGGCGACCGCGAGGCGATCCGGGACGTGCTGTGCGCGACGGCGTCGCTCAGCCGTATGTGAGACCACCGCCGGCCGGCACCGCGGGCCGGCTCCCCGGGCCGCGCTACGCGAAGACCACCGTCCGGCGCCCGTTCAGCAGGATCCGGCGCTCCGCGTGCCACTTGACCGCGCGCGCCAGCGCCTGGCACTCCACGTCCCGGCCGATCGCGACCAGCTGGTCCGGGGTGACGTCGTGACCCACCCGCTCGACCTCCTGCTCGATGATCGGGCCCTCGTCGAGGTCGGCGGTCACATAGTGCGCCGTCGCGCCGATCAGCTTCACTCCCCGGGCGTGCGCCTGGTGGTACGGCTTGGCGCCCTTGAAGCTCGGCAGGAAGGAGTGGTGGATGTTGATGATCCGGCCGCTGAGCTGCTTGCACAGGTCGTCGGAGAGGACCTGCATGTAACGGGCGAGGACGACCAGTTCGACCTTCTCCTCGCGCACGATCTCGAGCAGCCGCTCCTCGGCCACGGACCTGGTGTCCCTGGTCACCGGGATGTGGTGGAAGGGGATGTCGTACGACCCCACCAGCTCGGCGAAGTCGGTGTGATTGGACACCACCGCCGCGATCTCCACCGGCAGCGCGCCGATCCGGGTGCGGAAGAGCAGGTCGTTCAGGCAGTGCCCGAACCTGCTGACCATCAGCACGACGCGCATCTTCTCGTCGGCCCGGTGGATCTGCCAGTCCATCCCGAAGGAGTCGCCGATCGCCGCGAAGCTGGCGCGCAGCTTGTCCACCGTCACCGGCGCGTCGGCCGAGAAGTGGACCCGCATGAAGAACAGTCCCGTGTCGTGGTCGCCGAACTGCTGGCTGTCCTCGATGTTGCAACCCGTCATGAACAGATAGCTGGACACCGCGTGCACGATGCCCTTCTTGTCCGGGCACGAGAGGATGAGGACGTACTGTTCGGCCTGCGCCGCGGCGGCGCGGGAGGACTGCTCGCTCATGCGGGACAGGGTCTCACGTCCGGGCCCCCGCGCGGCCCTCCGTCCGCTAAGCGGACCGCGTCATGATCCGCAGCACCTCCAGGCTGCGGGGCTGCGTGTCCGGGTCCTCGCCGTCGCTCGCCGCGAGGCGCACATGCGCGTCGCGGGCCGCCCGCACCGCCTCCGGCCAGGCGTGATGGTCGAGGTAGGCGGACACCGGCGCGTCCGGGCCCACCTGGTGCATGATGCGGAGCACCCGCAGGACCGCGGTGTCGACGAGCGCCGCCTCCTGGGAGTCCCGGAAGATCGTGCCGACGTACTTCTCGGCGGACCAGTTGTCCAGCCAGGTGTCCTCGACCAGGCGGTAGACGGCGTCGGTCACGTCGCCGTACCCTTCGACGCCTGCCAGCCAGACGTCCCGCTGGAACACCGGGTCGGAGAGCATGTGCAGCGCGGAGCGCACATTGCTGCGCCAGCGCCACCACGGCATGTCGTTGAGTGGCATGCCGCCCATGGTGGAGGAGCGACGGCCGCGACGGGAAGAGTTCTCCGAACCTTGCACGGTCATCGATCGTACGTTCCCCGCCCCAGGGGCCCCACCTGCCCCCGTAATTCACCCATACGTCACCACTCGTTGACCGAGAGTCATCAACGGGTTGGTGATGTGACGGAATCGTGCGTGAGCATGACCGGCAGGCGAAGCTCCCGTGGCACATTCCTCCCCACACTCACCCGGTCCGTGAGAAGAACCCTGCTGCCGGCATGGGCTCTGCTGGCGTGTGCCTCGCTCGCCGCCGGCTGCGGCATCGTCCCCGGTGCCACGGGGGGCTCCGGGGACGGTTCCGTCACCGTGATGACGTGGGCGCCGGAGAACACCCGGGCGACCAACAAGCCCGGCATGCCCGCCATGGCCCGCGCCTACGCCCGCTGGGTGAACTCCCACGGCGGTATCGCCGGCCGCAAGCTCAACGTCCTGACCTGCAACGAAGGCAACGACGGTGTGGCCGCGGCGAAGTGTGCCCGACGCGCCGTCAAGGAGAACGCGGTCGCCGTCGTGGGCTCGTACAGCCAGTACAGCGACTCCTTCTTCCCGCCCCTGGAGAGCGCCGGCATCCCGTACATCGGCGGTTACGGCGTCACCACCACCGAGTTCACCCGCGCCCTGTCCTACCCCGTCAACGGCGGCCAGCCCGCCTTGCTGGCCGGTCTGGGCAAGGAGCTCGCCGCGCACTGCGGCCCGGTCAC
Organism: Streptomyces sp. NPDC004721; assembly: GCF_053601495.1. Taxonomy (NCBI): domain Bacteria; kingdom Bacillati; phylum Actinomycetota; class Actinomycetes; order Kitasatosporales; family Streptomycetaceae; genus Streptomyces; species Streptomyces sp. NPDC004721. The sequence continues at coordinate 90,134 of NZ_JBSGBZ010000017.1, read as the reverse complement.
CCTGGTGCGGCCCGACAGCATCGCGGGCGACGAGCTCCCCGGACTGCTCAACGCGGGGCTGCGGGCCGGCGGCCACGAACCGGCCCACGACCAGCGGGCCGCCGAGGACGCCACCGAGTACTCCGACCAGGCCGATCTGGCGCTGCGGCAGGCGAGCGCCGACCCGGCGCGGACGGGCTGCGTGATCCCCGTCCTCGGCGAGCGCACGAACATCTTCATGGACTCCTTCCGCCGCGCGCGCGACACCTATCCGCAGGTGCGCACCGCCGCCGTGCTCGGCAGCGTCGACCAGACCGTGATCGACGCCAGTGGCGGGCGGTCCGGTCCGTACGAGGGGTCGTACCTCAGCGGCTGGTACCCGGTGGCGAGCGACTCGCGCTGGGACGGGATGAAGAAGGTGATCAACGAGGCGGCCTTCGGCGACAACCGCGTCGATCCCGAGGACGCCGGGGTGCAGACCACATGGATCGCCTACACGGTGCTCCGGGCCGTCCTCGAGCAGATCGCCGACGGGGAGGTGAGCACCTCCTCCGTGCGGCGCGCCCTCGACGGCGGGCTGGAGGTCCGCACCGGCGGGCTGACCCCGCCGCTGCGGTGGCGCCACTCGGGCCTGCTCGCCGCCACCGGCTTCGCCCGCCTCCCCAACGCCGACGTGTCCCTTCAGACGGTGCGGCAGGGCCGGCTGGTGCCGGCCACGAAGGGCTTCGTCAACGTGGCGAAGACGCTCGAGGACGCAGGCTGAGCCTCACGGCGCCGGCCGGCCCCTACAGCTGGGTCGGCTGGCGCTGGGTGAGGCCGTACGTCTTCGCGATCGCGTTCCACAGCTGGGCGGCCTTGGCCTTCTCCGAGCTGGCGACGCCGCTCTCGCGGTTGCCGGCCCTGGTCTCACCCGTGTCCCGGGCGTGACCCTTCTTGCACACCTTCTTACCGTGGGCCTGGTCGGCCCAGGCCGCGTAGTGCAGGTCGGCCGACTCCGAGGCCTTCCAGGCCTTGTTGAGGGCCGCCGTCAGCTCGGCGTGGGCGGGGAGCTTGTCGACGGACAGCTGTCCCAGGCGGGTGACCAGGCCCTTGCGCTGCTCGGCCGCGCCGCGCAGGTCGGAGGCCGCCTGGCCGAGGTTGTCGCAGTTCCTGACGTCGGCCACCGCCTTGATCACGGAGGCGCGGCTGCTGCCGCTGTCGGCCAGCAGCTTGTCCAGCTCGACCGCCTGCTCCCGGGCCGGGTCGGCGTTGGGCGAGGGAGAGGCATCGTCGGTGGCGGGCGCGGTGGCCGCGACGTTGGTGTTCTTGTCGCGGCTGCCGTCGTCCCCGTCGCCGCCGCTGAGCAGTGCCCCGGCGCCGATGCCGAGGACGGCGATCCCGACGCCCACGGCGGCGATCACCGGCACGCGCGAGCCGGTGCGGCGGCCTCCACGGCCGCCGTCGCCGTCGTACCCGCCGGGCGGGGCGGACGCGGGCCGGGCGTGGGGCTGGTCGGGCGGGCCCTGCGGGATCAGGGGCAGCTGCTGGGTCGCAGGGGCCGCGCCACCGGCGTCGCTGCGGAAGAGGTTGTCGAACTCGGCGGGCGTCTGCCGCCCGCCCCCCTGGGCGTCCACGGGCGCGATGAACTGCGTCGCCTCGGCGTCGGGGTGGTGACCGGGCGCGGCGCCCTGGGGTATCTGCCCCGGGTAAGGGGACGGCCCGCCGCCGGACGCCTCCGGCGGCAGGGCACCCGGCCCCACCGGCGGGATGTACTGCGTCGCCCCCTCGTCCACCGCCGCGCCCGTCATGGGCGGCAGGAACTGGGTGGCCCCTTCGTCCGCGGGTCCACCGGGGACCGGCGGGATGTACTGCGTCGCTCCCTCGTCGGCGCCCGGCATCCCGTGCGCCGCGCCCTGCGGTACGGAGTGGCCGGAGGCGCCGTACGGGTCGGCACCGGCGGGCGGCAGTCCGTGCGCGGGAGCGCCGTAGGGGGCGGCACCGGCGGGCGGCAGTCCGTGCCCGGGGGGCGCGGGGACGCCGTAGGGGTCGGCGCCGGGCTGCTGGTACGGCGGAGCGCCGTGGGAGGGGGCGTTCTCCGGGGGCAGGGGACCCGCGCCCGGGTGCTGGGGGGCCTGGAGCTGCGCGTCCCACTGGCCCTGCTGCTGGTACGGCTCCGGGGAGCCCCAGCCCTGCTGCCAGCCCTGGTCCTGCTGCTGGGGCTGCTGCTGGTCGGGACCCCAGGGCTGGCCCCAGGCCTGACCGCCGGCCGGGGCTGCCGCCGGCGGGGCCTGACCGCCCGGCCGCGCTCCGGTCGGATGGCCGCCCGAACCGCCGGTCATGCCCGGCAGCAAGGGCTCACCGCCGTCGGAGGGCAGCACGATGCCTTCGTGCGCGGGTCGCGCCGAGGGCTCCTCGCCCTGTCCACTCTGCGTCACCGGGACTCCTACGAATGGGGGACCTTCGGAATCGTCGGCTCACGCTACCGGGTCCCCGGAGCCCCGTGCCACGCAGCAGGGGACGAGACCTCCTTCCCTGTGACGGCAGTAACAAAACCCGCCCGTGGCGCGCTGCTTATGTCCCAGGTCTCACGAGGAACACGAGAAGGGAGAACACGGACGCACGGTCACGCCGCCACCCGCGTCTCCAGCCGTGCCCCGAACTCCCGTACCACCGGCTCGTCCCGGAACGGCTCCAGGCACTGCTGGAAGTCCTCCAGGTACCCCGCGCCCCGGTTGGACCGCAACGTCCGCAGCAGCTCCACCGCCTTCAGGCCGGTGCTGCAAGCCTGTTCGACCTCCCGCTGCTGCACCTGCGCTGTGGCGAGCAGCACATAGCCGATGGCCCGTCGCCGCGCCCGCGACGCGGGATGCCCGGCCAGCGACTCCTCCGCCGCCCGCGCCGCCGCCTGCGCCTGCCCCAGGTCCCGGTGGCAGTGCGCCAACTCGTCGGCGAGATAGGCCTCGTCGAAGTGCGCGATCCACGCCGGATCGTCCCCGGAGTGCGGCTGGGCGGCCTCCAGCGCGCTCACCGCCCGCCCGGCGGACAGCTGGGCCGCCCGGGCGTCGCCCATGAGGGCGTGCCCGCGCGCCTCGGCCGCGTGGAACATCGCCTCCGCGCGCGGTGTCACGCGACCGCGCGCGCCCTCCTGCGCCGCACGCGCCAACTGCGCGATCTCCCGCGGGTTGCCGAGCTGCGCGGCGAGATGGCTCATGGAGGCGGCCAGCACGTAGCCACCGTAGCCGCGGTCCCCGGCCGCCTGGGCGAGCCGCAGTGCCTGGATGTAGTACCGCTGGGCCAGGCCCGGTTGGCCGGTGTCGACGGCCATGTACCCGGCCAGCTCGGTGAGTCGGGCGACCTCGGCGAACAGATCGCGGCCCACCGCCTCCCGGTAGGAGCCGGCGAGCAGCCCGGAGACGACGCTGTTGAGGTAGTGCACGACCACCGGGCGCACATGCCCGCTGCCGTGGCTGTGGTCCAGGTCGACCAGCGCCTGCGTCATGGCCCGTACGGCGGCCACGTCGGACTGGCCCACCCGCGACCCCGCCGCCCGCGCCACCTGCGGGTCCGGCGCGGAGATCAGCCAGTCACGGCTCGGCTCGACCAGTGCGGAGGCGGCGACGGCGGAGCCGGACAGGAAGTCCCGGCGGCCCACGTCGCTGCGCCACAGCTCGCAGACCTGCTCGATGGCTCCCAGCACCGTCGGCGAGAACTGAAGGCCCACGCCCGAGGCGAGGTTCTTGCCATTGGCCATGCCGATCTCGTCGATCGTGACCGTACGGCCGAGCTTGCGGCCGAGCGCCTCGGCGATGATCGCCGGGGCCCGGCCGCGCGGTTGCTGCCCGCGCAGCCAGCGTGCCACCGACGTCTTGTCGTAGCGCAGATCGAGACCGTGCTCCGCGCCGCACATGTTGACCCTGCGGGCCAGCCCGGCGTTCGAGCAGCCCGCTTCCTGGATGAGCGCCTGCAGCCGTTCGTTCGGCTGCCGCGCGACGAGAGGCCTGGCGGCCATGGCGTTAACCCCCTGAGGCTGCGGTGCCTGCCCACGCACCGGGTTGACGGCTCTTGCGCGGCCGGAAGGCGATCCGCGCCCCGGCGGAAAATTCCGGCCGTGAAGATCGATGCCCCGTGGACATACCGAAAATGCGGGACATGTGAGGATTGCCGGGGTGAAGGCGAATACCGCCCCCTACCGAACTACCCAGCGTCCGCCGGAGATCCTCCTGCGCGCCCCCACACATGCACCCATGCGCCCCGGGCGCCGAGGAGGTGCTCCTCCCCGGCGCGTCCGACCACCAGACCCGCCCGTAACTCCAGGTGGGCGCGGCAGTTGAGTGGGGCGTGGAAGAGACGATCGCGGGCGCGGAAGCCGCACGAAGCGCCGGTCAGGCGGCCGGTCACATTCCCCAGCAGCGCGGGGAGTCGCTGCTGGAGACAGCCGTTCGCTACACCGAGGAACGCCACTGGGACGTGTTCCCCGGCACCTGGCTGGTGGCGGTCGGCGGGGTGCAGCGCTGCTCCTGCGGGGACCCCCGGTGCTCTGCGCCCGGCGCGCACCCGGCGCGCGAGGGCTGGGCGTCCCTCGCGACCGGCAGCGCGAGCACGGCGCGCCGGATGTGGGAGCTGCAGCCGACGGCGTCGGTCCTGCTGCCCACGGGGCGCACGTTCGACGCGGTCTCCGTGCCGGAGACGGCCGGGTTCCTCGCGCTGGCCCGGCTGGAGCGGATGCGGTCGGCGCTGGGGCCGGTGATCCTGACCCCCGAGCGGCGGATGCAGTTCTTCGTGCTGCCGGGCACGTCCGTGAAACTGCCGGACCTCGTACGGCAGCTGGGCTGGTCGCCGGCCTCGCTCGACCTGGCCGCCCTCGGAGAGGGCGCGTACGTGGTGGCGCCGCCCACGCGGTACGGCTCGCGGGCCGTGCAGTGGGCCTGCCGGCCGACGCCGGCCAATCGCTGGCTGCCGGACGTCGAGGAACTGGTCCCACCGCTGGCGTACGCGTGCGGCAGGGACCGGTAGCCGTTCCGGTACGTGCTCTCCGGCGCCCGCCGGTCCCGCGTGGCGGCCCGCCCTCGCACGGCGCAGCCGCAGATCAGCGCCGTCCCGCACCCCTCGGGCAGGGTTCTCCCCCGTAGGGTTCGTGCTGACGGAGGGAGCAGTCGCAGTGGGTACAAGCGCCGTTCGCGTGCAGGGGCTCTGGAAGCGGTTCGGGCAGCAGGTCGCCGTCGCCGGGATCGATCTCGAACTGCCGGCCGGGAAGTTCATCGGGCTGGTCGGGCCCAACGGGGCGGGGAAGACCACCACGCTCTCCATGGTGACCGGGCTGCTCCGGCCCGACCAGGGCACCGTCGAGGTCGTCGGGCACGACGTGTGGCGGGATCCGGTCGCGGTGAAGGCGCGGATCGGCGTACTGCCCGAGGGGCTGCGGCTCTTCGAGCGGCTGTCGGGCCGCGAACTGCTGTCGTACTCCGGGCGGTTGCGCGGGCTGCCGGGGGACGAGGTGGACCGGCGGGCCACGCAGCTGCTGGACGTGCTGGACCTCGCCGGCGCCCAGCACAAGCTCGTCGTCGACTACTCGACCGGCATGCGCAAGAAGATAGGACTCGCCTCCGCTCTTCTGCACAACCCGGAAGTCCTCTTCCTCGACGAGCCGTTCGAAGGCGTCGACCCGGTGTCCGCGCAGACCATCCGCGGCGTCCTGGAGCGGTACACCGGCTCCGGCGCCACCGTCGTGTTCTCCTCGCACGTCATGGAACTCGTCGAGTCCCTGTGCGACTGGGTGGCCGTGATGGCCGCCGGCCGCATCCGCGCCCAGGGCACCCTCGCCGAGGTGCGCGGCGACGCTCCCACCCTTCAGCAGGCCTTCCTCGAACTCGTCGGCGCGCGGAGCCGGGACACCGGTTCCGACCTGGACTGGCTGGGCGGCGGTTCCCGGTGACCGCCGGCACCCGGGCCCCCTCGATCACGCCCGTCGTCGTACGCCTGAAGCTGTCGCTGTTGCGCAACGGGCTCAGGCAGTCCGCCGGGAGGCGTGCCGCGTTCATCGCCTCGGCCGTCGTCGCGCTGCTGTTCGCCGCTTTGCAGATGACCGGCCTGATCGCGCTACGCGGCCACGCGCACATGTCCTCCGTGGCCGTCCTGGGCGTGGCCGTGCTGGCGCTGGGCTGGGCCGTGATGCCGCTGTTCTTCCCGAGCGGCGACGAGACCCTCGACCCGACCCGTCTGGTGATGCTGCCGCTGCGGCCGCGGCCGCTGGTCGGCGCGCTGCTGGCGGCGTCCCTGGTCGGCATCGGGCCGCTGTTCACGGTGCTGCTGCTGGTGGGCTGCGTGATCTCGGTGACGCGCGGGGCGGCCGCGTCCGTCGTCGCGGTCCTCGCCCTCGTCCTCACGCTGCTGGTGTGCGTGGCCCTCGCGCGGGCCGTGGCCACCGCCAACATCCGGCTGCTGACCAGCCGCAAGGGACGGGACCTCGCGGTGCTCAGCGGACTGGTCATCGCGATCGGGGCGCAGGTCGTCAACTTCGGCATGCAGCACCTGGGGTCGGCGGGCCTGGGCCGGCTCGACCCGGTGGCGGACGTGCTGCGGTGGCTGCCGCCTGCCTCGGCGGTGGGCGCGGTGGACTCGGCGAGCAGGGGCTCCTACGGCGTCGCGGTGGCCCAGCTCGCGCTGACCGCGGCCGCCCTGGCCGCCCTGCTGGCGGTGTGGGCGCGCAGCCTGACCGGGCTGATGACCTCGCCCGACTCCTCGACCCTGCAAGCCGTCGACGCTCCCGCGCGCGATCGGGCCCGCGAGGGCGGCGGCCTGACGCGATGGCTGCCGGCCGGCCGCACCGGCACCGTCATGGAGCGCAGCCTGCGCTACGTCTGGCGCGATCCGAAGACCAAGGCGGCCTGGGTGACCTCACTGGCCATCGGACTGATCGTGCCGGTGTTCAACGCGGTCCAGGGCACCGGCTCGCCGTACTTCGCCTGCTTCGCCGCGGGCATGCTCGGCATCCAGATGTACAACCAGTTCGGCCAGGACACCTCCGCGTTCTGGCAGGTCGCGCTGACGATCTCGGCCCCGCGGGACGCCTACGTCGAGCTGCGCGCGCGGGCGCTGGCCCTGCTGCTGATCACCCTGCCGTACGCCACTCTGGTCACGGTGCTGACGACGGGCCTGCTCGGCGAGTGGCGCCGGCTGCCGGAGGTGCTCGGCCTGTCCTTCGCCCTGCTCGGCGCGATGCTGGCGACCGGGGCGTGGACGTCGGCCCGCTTCCCGTACTCCATCCCGCAGGAGGGCCACAAGAACGTGGCCCCCGGTCAGGCCGGTCTCGCCTTCGTCTCCATCTTCGGCGGCATGGTCGCGGCGGCCCTGCTGTGCGCGCCGTTCATCGTCCTCGTCATCTGGTCCAACGTCAGCGCCACCGGCGACAGCTGGAGCCGGCTGCTGCTGCCGGTGGGCGCGGCGTACGGGGCGGCGATCACCCTGCTGGGCCTGCGCCTGGCGGCTCCGCGCACGGCGGCCCGGCTGCCGGAGATCCTCACGGCGGTCAGCAAGGGCTGAGGCGCGGGCCGCTCAGCGCAGGCGCGCGGTCACCACGTGGACGGTGAAGCCGCACGGAACTCGCCCGTCGGGACCTGCGAGCCAGGCCGCCTCCCGCACGAAGCTCTCCCGCAGCCGGGAGACGGCGGCCGGGTCGAGCGGTCCGACGTCGTAGATACCGGAAAGAGCCGCCCAGACCTGGTCCACCGGGCCGCTCAGGTCGATCGGGACGGTCTCCCGTTCCGGAGCGCCGAACCCGGCCGGCTCCAGGATCGCGCCGAGCCCCTCGCGGCTGTGGGTCCTGCGGTCCCCGAGCGGCGGAATGCGCTGCTCGGCGGGCGCCCGCCGGACGGCGGCCTTCAGCAGGCCGCTGAACAGCTCGTACGCCTCCCCGCCGAGAGGACCGCCGCCGACCACGCAGGCCAGGACGCCGCCGGGCGACAGCACCCGGGCCGTCTCCGCCGCGACCCGGTCGACGTCGCCCATCAGCATCAGCGCCATGTGGCAGACGCAGGCGTCGAAGGCCCCGTCGGCGAACGGCAACCGCTGCGCCCTGGCCTGGGCCAGGGCGGTGGCACGCAGGGACGGGCGGCGCCGGGCCAGGGCCAGTGCCTCGGGCGAGAGGTCCACGCCGGCGAGCCGCCGCCCCTCGGTGCGGGCCAGCAGGTCCAGCAGTACGCCGTCGCCGCAGCCGAGGTCCAGAACCCGCCGGGCGCCGGCCACCCGGTCGCTCAGGATCTCGTAGCTGGAGCGCCCGTCGGGCGCCCGCCCGGCGAGGAAGGCGTCCGCGGTGACCGCCGGGCGCTCGGCGTGGAAGGCCTTCAGGAACGCCTCCTGGACGGCCGTCGCACGGCGGGGGACGTGGGGGCGGCGCTCATCCGGTGAGCACCGCGTCCAGGAACGGTTCGATGGCCATGCGCCACGCCTCCGGCTGGTCGTAGTGGACGAGGTGACCGGCGTCCGCCACCTCCGCGTACTCTCCGCGCGGCAGGACGCGGACCATCTCCTGGGCCTCGGCCCGGCCGAGTTCGCCGTCCAGGCCGCGGACCACGAGGGCCGGGCAGCAGACCTGGGCCAGCTCCTCCCAGTGGGCGTCGTACACCCAGGCCTCGCGGGAGGTCAGCATCTGCCGCGGTTCGAAGACGGGACGCCAGCCGTCCGCGCTCTCGTGCATGACCTCGGCGTAGAACTCGCCGCGTGCCGGGTTCGGGCGCTCCACCCAGGGGTCGTCCTCGCCGAACCACTTCCGCACGTCGGCGAGGGCGGCGAACGGCACCGGCCAGGCCCGGAACCAGTCCTCCCACTCCCGCTGGGAGGCGGCGCCGAGCGCGGAGGCCCGCATATCGCAGATGATCACGGCGCGCACCAGGTCGGGGCGGCGGGCGGCGAGCTGCCAGGCGGTCAGCGCGCCCATCGCGTGCCCGATGACGACGGCCGGGCCGAGGCCGAGCTGTTCGAGGGCGGCCTCGGCGTCCTCCACGTAGGCCTCACGGCTGTAGGCGGCCTGCGGCGGCTTCTCGCTCTGGCCGTGCCCGCGCTGGTCGAGGGCGACGGCGCGGTGCCGCCCGGAGAGCCAGCGGGCGGTGGCGGCCCAGTGCGAGGCGCGGCCCATGAGGCCGTGCAGTAACAGCACTCCGTCGGTCCGGTCGGGGCCGGCGCCGGACCGCCCCGGTGTCCGCTCCCTCGCCTGCCCCGGCACGGCCTTCGGGGGCTCGGCGAACTCCCAGGCCGCGAGCCGTACACCGCCCGACCCGGTCACGTCGATGCGCCGCACCATTGGTCCTGGCACCCCCCTGGAACCGTGTTCAGCTTCCCTATGCCGTCGTGCACATTCCTGTAGCGCGGGCCCTGGGGCCCTCACGCGCAGACACTCAGGCTATCGAATACTTATTCGAAAATTGTGGCTCCGTCACCAACACCCCTCGTTCGAGTGACGCCTGGCCAGGATTGATCGCCGCCCCCCTGGGGAGATCTTCAACGGGAGGCGGACCGCTCGGGGAAAAGGGGTCCGAGGGGGACGACCTTGAGAGCTCGGGGCTCCGGGTCGTCGAAGGGGAGGACAGGCCCCGGCGCCACACAGCGCCGGGGCTCTCCCCACATCTCCGGCACATTCTCCCCCGCCCCTTCAAACCCTATGCATCTCGCGACAGCCTCGCACGCCCGGCGCCCGCGCGCTGCGCTTCGACGCGCTGAACCACGGACGGGGGAAAGGGCGGCCCGGACCGGCGGCCCGCTCAGCGCTTGGCGACGAAGACGTGGGAGGCGACCTCCGTGTCCAGCTCCGCCGCCTCACCGCTGCTGCCGACCAGCACACCGCCCGCCGACTCGGTCACGCTGACCACCGAGCCGGGCTGCACGCCCGCACGGCGCAGCGTGTACATCAGCTGCGCGTCCGTCTGGATCGGCTCGCCGATCCGGCGGACGATCACCGTCTTGCCGTCGGCCCCCGGGTCCAGGTCGGCCAGCGACACCATCCCCTCGTCCAGGAACGGGTCGGCGCCGTCCTTCTCGCCCAGCTCCTCCAGGCCCGGGATCGGGTTGCCGTACGGCGACTCGGTCGGATGCCGCAGCAGCTCCAGCACTCTGCGCTCGACGGCCTCGCTCATCACGTGCTCCCAGCGGCAGGCCTCGGCGTGCACCTGCTCCCACTCCAGGCCGATCACGTCGACCAGCAGGCACTCGGCGAGCCGGTGCTTGCGCATCACGCGCGTGGCCAGCCGGCGGCCCTCGCCCGTGAGCTCCAGATGCCGGTCGGGGGCCACCGCGACCAGTCCGTCGCGCTCCATCCGCGCGACCGTCTGGCTCACCGTCGGCCCGCTCTGGTCCAGGCGCTCCGCGATCCGGGCGCGCATGGGGACGACGCCTTCCTCCTCCAGCTCGAGGATGGTGCGGAGATACATCTCCGTGGTGTCGATCAGTCCGGACATACGTGCCCCTCGATTACCTCGGCCGGAGGCCCGGAGGCTCCCCGGCGCGTGCGCTGGCCCTGGAGTCAATTCTGACGCATCCCACTGACAACCGGGCGGCCCGCGCGAAACGCGGACGACCCGCGAGCTGGGTCCCTCCGCCTCGGCGGAGGAGCCGGCCGGACGTACCGGCAGCTCGCGGGTCGGGTGACTGCTTGAAATTGGGCCGGCCGCACGTCTCTGTCACGCGCTGGTCCGGCACCGCACAGGGTGGGGTGTCGGGCCGCTAGCCCGCAGCCACCTCACGCGTCCGGGTCTCACTCATCTACCGGATCACCTCCCTTCGTGTGTGCACAACACCCTAGGAAGCGGACCGGCGATACTCAACAGGTTTTTCTCACGGAACGCGTGTGCCGTCGCGGCGGGGGCCGCCCCGTGTGGTCAGGCGCGTGCGGTCAGGCGCGGCCGTCCCTCGCCAGGAGCGCCAGGTCCAGACCCGTGGCGATGCGTGCGGCCACGTCCTCGGCGTAGGCCGCGTCGACGCGCTCGAAGGGGGTGCGGCCGGAGCCGCGCAGGAAGGTCACGACGCCGAGGGTGCGGCCGCGGCTGCGCAGCACCGCGCACAGGGCGTGCACGGCGTCGCCCGGCCACTGCCGGGCCTCGGCCCACTCGCGCGCCCGGTCGGCGGGTACGGACCCGGCGGAGGCCCGTACGGAGCCGATGCGGTCGACGCACTGGAGGGCGGGGTGTCCCGTTCCGTAGCGGACGGGCAGCCCGGCCTGCCCGGTGAGCAGGCTGGGCCCGGGGCCGCCGGAGGGGGTGGCCGCGACGCGGACCAGCCGGACCGGGGCCGGCGTCTCCTGGTCGGCCGGGGAGGTGCCGCCCGCCACACGGTCGATCAGGGCGTGGTCGGCGAAGCCGGCGAGGGCGAAGTCGAGGTGGACGGTGGCGGCCTCGGCCGGGTCCTCGCACTCGGCGGCGGCGCGGACGGCCCGGTGCAGCTGGTTGGTGCGGAACCGCAGCAGCGCGGCCTCCTGCTCCCCCTGCTTGGCCTCGGTGACGTCGGCGAAGAGCCAGGCGACGCCGAGCGGTACCGGTTCCTCGGCGAGCGGGGAGGCAAGCCGGACGAATCCGCTGCGCCAGCAGCGCCGCCGGTCGCCCTCCGGAGTGCGTACGCCCACCCAGAACTCGGCGGGGGCGGGCGGGGCGCCCTCGGCCAGGACGTGGGTGAGCGCGCTCTCCAGTTCCTCCAGGCCCTGGGTGAGCAGTTCACCGAGCGGCCGGCCCAGTGCCGCGGTGCGGCCGGTGCCGAGGGCCTGGGCGGCGTAGGCGTTGACGACGGCGGGCCGCAGGTCGGCGTCGACGAGGACGACGCCCCAGAAGGCGTCCTCGAACATGGCCTCGCTGAGCGCGATGGAACGCTCCAGGTCGATCTGCGCGTGCACCTCGCTGAAGGCGCAGTACAGGCCGGCGGGCTTGCCGTCGGGTCCGTGCACGGCCGCGGACTGGGTCCGCACCAGGACGCGGCCGCCGTCCTTGGTGAGCAGCGCGAACTCGTGCACCTGGCGTCCGGGGGCGTGCATGGCGGACATCAGCCGCCCCTCGACCTCCTCGGCGTCCGCGCTGCGCACGGCCCAGCCGGCGAAGCCGTGCCGTCCGACGGCCTCGGCGGCGGTCCAGCCCAGGATGCGCTCGGCCTCGCGGTTCCAGTGGGTGAGGACGCCGTCGGCGTCGAAGGCGCACAGGGCCGCGTCCATGCCGTCGAGGAGGGCGGCCAGCAGATCGGAGCCGTCGTGGGTGTCGGAGGCCCGCGGACCGTCCCGCTCCGGCTCGGGCTCGTCCGGCCCCAGCTCGTCGGTGGCTCCTTTACGCCGGGAAGCACTCACCTGGACCCCCTGCAGGCTGCGTCCGTACGTACGGCGCGTCGTTTCGCTCACTGCCCATCATTCAACTGGAACGTGACCCAACACACACCGGGTTCCCAGAACATTGAAGGAATTGCCGTCCGGGGAAATTCCCGTGCGCCGGGATCGACGCCGCGGACGCGCGCATGCGGGCCGGGCCCCAGCGACCGGTACGCGGCGATCGGCCCGGGTCAGTGCCGGTAGAAGATCCGGTCGGCGTACCGGTCGAAGATCCGGCCGTTCCACTCGTGGCCGCCGTCGACGTTCCCGGAGCGCAGCAGCGGGGGTTCGATGCCGCGGTCGGCGAGGACGGCGGCGGTGGTGGCCATGACCGCCTGGAGGAGGGCGGAGGTGACGACGGTGGACGCGGGAGCGAAGGGGGCCGCGACGTTGTCGAGGGTGAGTTCGGCGTCGCCGACCGCGATCTTGGAGTCGAGGACGATGTCGCAGTGGTCCTTCAGGAACGTCCCCGAGGCGTTCCGGGAGGTGGTCCCGGTCGCGTAGGCCACCGAGGTCACGCCGACGACCCGTACGCCGAGGGCGCGGGCGTGCACGGCCATCTCCACGGGCAGGGCGTTGCGCCCGGACAGCGAGACGACGATCAGGGCGTCGCCGGAGCGGAGGGGGGAGCTGTCCAGGACGGCGGTGGCGAGACCGTCGACGCGTTCCAGGGCGGAGCCGAGGGTGGCGGGCACGACGTCGACGCCGACGGCGCCCGGAACGGCGAGCAGGTTCATCAGGGCCAGTCCGCCGGCGCGGTAGACAAGGTCCTGGGCGGCGAGGGAGGAGTGGCCGGCGCCGAAGGCGAACAGGCGGCCGCCGGCGGCCACGGTGTCGGCGAGGAGCGTCCCGGCGGCCGCGATCTGCTCGGCCTCCTCGTCCCGGACCCGCTGGAGCAGGCCGATGGCGGCGTCGAGGAACTGGCCGGCCGGCGTGCGGTCGCTCATGCGAGGTCCGTCCCTTCGGGGCGACTGTGTGTCGCGGATCACGGTGAGGTCTGGACCAGAGCCGTGTCAATACGGCGCCCGCGACCGGGGTGCGTCAGGGGCTCAGCCGCTCCACGCGCCAGCCGCCGTCCGGCTCGGCGACGTACCGCAGGCGGTCGTGCAGGCGGTTCTCGCGGCCCTGCCAGAACTCCACCGACCGCGGAGCGACCCGGAAGCCGCCCCAGTGCGGCGGCACGGGCACCTGCTCGCCCTCGGGGTAGCGGGCGGCCAGGTCGGCATAGGAGGCGTCGAGTTCCGCGCGGCCGGCGATCACCGTGGACTGGGCGCTGGCCCAGGCGCCGAGCTGGGAGCCGTGCGGGCGGGTGCGGAAGTAGGCGGCGGTCTCGTCGCGGCCGGTCCGGCGGGCCACGCCCTGGACGATGACCTGCCGTGCCATGGGGTGCCAGGGGAAGAGCAGGGAGACGTACGGGTTCCCGGCGAGGTCGCGGCCCTTGCGGGAGTCGTAGTTGGTGTAGAAGACGAAGCCCTGCTCGTCGAAGGACTTCAGCAGCACCGTGCGGGAGCTGGGCCGGCCGTCGGTGTCCGCGGTGGAGACGACCATGGCGTTGGGCTCGAACAGCCGGGCCTCGGTCGCGGCCTGCTGGAACCAGTGGGCGAACTGGGCGACGGGGGTGGCGGCCAGGTCGGCCTCGACCAGCCCCTCGGCCCGGTAGTGCATGCGCATGGAGGCGAGGTCGAAGGGCGCGGTTTCGCCGGCTTCTCGGTCGGTCACGCGGTCATCTTGCCGTATCCACCGGGCGCCTTCGCGGGGTACCCTCGCCCTCCACCGCGGTACTGGGTGGCACTGAGTGCCGCTCCACTCCCCTTTTGTGGCACTCGGGGTTATGGTGCTGCTGTCGTGCTGGTGGGGTGACAGCCGGCCGCACGGGGCATCACAAGGATGCCCACAGGGATGCCCGCCATGGACCGCGAGTCACGGGACGCGACCGTGGATCCGCCGGCGGACGGCCCGATTCCCGACGTCCGGCACCTGATCGCCGTCCCAGCCACCCGGTCACCCAGTCACCCCACTCGTCACAGTCCGGCACACCACCCCAGTAGCCCCAGTCGTCCCTGTCGCACCCTCTGCCGCACAGACCACAAGGAGCCGCCTGATGTCCGACTTCGTACCCGGTCTCGAAGGAGTCGTCGCGTTCGAGACGGAGATCGCCGAACCGGACAAGGAGGGCGGCGCCCTCCGGTACCGGGGCGTCGACATCGAGGAACTCGTCGGTCAGATCTCCTTCGGCAACGTCTGGGGGCTGCTGGTCGACGGCGCCTTCGATCCGGGCCTGCCGCCCGCCGAGCCGTTCCCCATCCCCGTGCACTCCGGGGACATCCGCGTGGACGTCCAGTCGGCGCTGGCGATGCTCGCCCCGGTGTGGGGCCTGAAACCGCTGCTGGACATCGACGTGGAGAAGGCGCGCGACGATCTGGCGCGGGCCGCCGTCATGGCGCTGTCGTACGTCGCCCAGTCGGCGCGCGGGCAGGGCGTGCCGATGGTGCCGCAGCGGGAGATCGACAAGGCCCGTTCCATCACCGAGCGGTTCATGATCCGCTGGCGGGGCGAGCCGGATCCCAAGCACGTGGCGGCCGTCGACGCGTACTGGACGTCCGCCGCCGAGCACGGCATGAACGCCTCCACGTTCACCGCCCGCGTCATCGCCTCCACCGGCGCCGACGTGGCGGCCGCCCTGTCGGGCGCGGTGGGCGCCATGTCCGGCCCGCTGCACGGCGGCGCGCCCTCCCGGGTCCTGGGCATGATCGAGGAGATCGAGCGGACCGGGGACGCGGAGGGCTACGTCAAGAGCGCCCTGGACCGCGGTGAGCGGCTGATGGGGTTCGGCCACCGGGTGTACCGGGCCGAGGACCCACGCGCGCGCGTGCTGCGCCGCACCGCCCGGGAGCTCGGCGCCCCGCGGTACGAGGTCGCCGAGGCCCTGGAGAAGGCCGCCCTGGAGGAGCTGCACAGCCGCCGCCCGGACCGGGTGCTGGCCACGAACGTCGAGTTCTGGGCGGCGATCATGCTGGACTTCGCCGAAGTGCCGGCGCACATGTTCACGTCGATGTTCACGTGCGCGCGTACCGCGGGCTGGTCCGCGCACATCCTGGAACAGAAGCGCACCGGCCGGCTGGTGCGCCCCTCCGCCCGTTACGTCGGCCCCGGTCCGCGCAGCCCGCGGGAGATCGCGGGCTACGACGACATCGCGCGCTGACCGAGCGCTTCACCGCACCCGGCCGGCGCACCCGGCGTCACACGGCCTCACACGCGGCGTCACGCGGGGCTCAGCAGCTCCGCGTGATGCCGCTGGGCGACCAGCGGGTGGGCGCGCAGCTTGCCCTTGAGCTCGTTCAACCCGTACTCCGCGAACAGCGGGTTGCCCGGGTCGTCCGTGACGCCGGGCGCGGTGGAGGCGTGCGGGAAGGGCAGCGGGGCGACGCGGGCGTCCAGGCGCGGGTTGTAGAAGAAGGGCACCGAGAACCGCTCGGTGGCGCCGGGCGGGGAGACGACCCGGTGGTTGGTGGCCACGAGGTAGCCGTCGGTGGCGACCTCCAGCAGCTCTCCGAGGTTGACGACGAACGCGCCCTCGATCGGCGGCACGTCGTGAAAGAGCCCGTCCGCGCGCTGCACCTGGAGCCCGCCGATGCGGTCCTGGAGCAGCAGGGTGAGGAAGCCGTAGTCCTTGTGGGCGCCGACGCCCTGGTCGGTGCCGTCGCCGGCGCTGCCGGGGTAGCGGACGAGCTTGAGGTGCGGGTGGGCGTGCTCGCCGAAGACCGGGTCGTAGAAGTCGGCGGGTGCGCCGATGGCGGTGAGCAGTTCGTGCAGCAGCCTGCGGGCGACGGCACCGAGCCGGTCGATCCAGGCGAGCGTGGCGGTGCGCAGCTCGGGCAGGGCGGCCGGCCACTGGTTGGGGCCCTGGAGCCACCAGTACGCGGGCTCGCCCGGCCCGGGGACGCGGGCGGGCCGCTCGGCGCCTATGTCGAGCTGGTCGCGCCAGTCGCGGGCACCGCCGGTGCGCTCGTCCCCGGTGCGCGTGTAGCCGCGGAAGTGGGGCGAGTTGACGTTGTCCAGGGCGAGGCGGTCGGCCTCGGGGAGCCGGAAGAAGGCGTGCATCGCGTCGAGCAGCGCGTCGGTCTCGGCCCGGGTGACGCCGTGCCCGACGAGCTGGAAGAAGCCCACGTCGTGGGCGGCGCCGTGCAACTGCTCGTGCAGCAGCGCCCGTTCACGGGGGCCGCGGTCGGCCGCGGCGAGGTCGATGATGGGGAGCTGGTCGTACGACGGGGTCGTCGCCGTGTTCGTCATGGGTCACGTCCGCAGGGTGTACGGGTCCCGGGCAGCCGCCAAGGGTGGGCGCGCGGCGCGGGTGCCGGATGAGAGGAACCGGGTGAGAGGTGCGGGCGATCGGGTCGCCACGGAAGGGCCGGGGTCAGGCGGAGCGCCGACAGCCCATGCTCGTGACGCGCACGTAGTCCACGTGGCGGCGTCGCACGAGCAGCAGAAGCATGCGCACAGGGTACTGCGGGGTGCGCGATACGGGTGTGGCCCGGTTCACGCGGTCGCCGGGCCGCGGCCCAGTGCCTCCTCCAGCAGGGCCGCCCACTGGGCCACCACGCGTCCGCGGCGGGCGGTGTCGTCGGTGAGGAGGTTGGCCAGGCCGAGGCCGCGGGCCATGTCGAGGAAGCCCTGGACGGTTTCGCGGGTGCCGGGGCGGGCCTCGTCCGCGCCCAGCAGTTGGACCGCTATGCGGTGCGTCTCGCGGCCGACACGGGCCTCCAACTCCGTGACGCGAGGGCGAAGTTGGTCCTCGTTGGAAGCGGCCACCCACAGATGGAGCGCGGCCCGGAAGAGGGGCCCGGTGTAGAGGTCGACGAGGGCGCCGACCACGGCGCGCCGGTCGTCGGCCGCGCCCTCGGGGAACAGGGCGCGCAGGGCGGTGGAGCGTTCCTCGGCCACGTACTCGACGGCGGCGGTGAACAGGTCCTCGCGGGTGGGGAAGTGGTGCTGGGCGGCGCCGCGGGAGACACCGGCGCGTTCGGCGACCACCGAGACCGTGGACCCGGCCCAGCCGTGTTCGGCGAGGCAGGCCACGGCAGCCTGGAGGAGCCGCTGCCGGGTGGCCCGGCTGCGGTCCTGCTTGGGGGCGCGTTCCGCGCGGTCGTGTGTGGTCACACCGCCCATTCCGGATCCCGTCGTTCGAGGAAGGCCGCCATGCCCTCGCGCGCCTGCGCGGAGGAGAACAGCCGCGCCGAGAGCGCGGTCAGGCCGGCCGCGTCCCGGTCGAAGGCTTCCAGCACCCTAGCCGTGAGCAGCCGTTTCGTCTCGGCCAGAGCCTGAGGGGAGGAGCGGCGCAGACCGTCGAGGATCGGCTCCAGTACGGCGTCGGCGTCGTCCCCGGCCGCCGTCACCAGCCCGGTCCGGACCGCCTCGGCCGCGTCGAACCGTTCCCCGGTGAGGCAGTGGCGGGCCAGCGCGCGCGGGTCGGCGCGGGACAGGAGCGGCAGCGAGATGACCGCGGGGGCCACCCCGATGCGCACCTCGGTGAACGCGAAGGTGGCCTGGTTCGAGGCGATCGCGATGTCGCAGGCCGCGAGCAGGCCGAGGCCGCCCGCGCGGACGTGTCCGGTGACACGGGCGACGACCGGCTTGGGCAGTTCGACGATCTGCCGCAACAGGGCGACCAGCGCGTCGGGCCGGGGAGGGTCGCGCAGGTCGGCGCCCGCGCTGAAGGTGTTGCCGGTGTGGGTGAGGACGACGGCGCGCACGGCGGCGTCCTCGGCGCAGTCGGCGAGCGCGGCGGCGAGTTCCCCGACGAGCGCCGCCGACAGGGCGTTTCGGTTGCCCGGCGAGTCGAGGCCGAGGGTTTCGACGGCACGCGCGCGCGTGCGTGCGATCGTCGTCATGGCCGCTCCCCCGCTTCCCGCGGCTGCTCGGGCCCCTGGTCCCGCAGCCGCCGCCGCAGGATCTTCCCGGAGGCGGCGCGGGGCACCGCGTCGAGGAAGGTGACGCGCCGGACGCGCTTGTAGGGGGCGACGCGTTCGGCGACGTACAGCAGCACCTCGGTTTCCGACGGGCCGTCGGCGGACGGCCGGCGCACCACGTACGCGTGCGGTGTCTCGTTGCCGTCGGGGTCGTGCACGCCGATGACGGCGGCGTCGGCTATGCCCGGGTGGGTGAGCAGCAGGGCCTCCAGTTCGGCGGGCGCCACCTGGAAGCCCTTGTACTTGATCAGTTCCTTGACCCGGTCGACGACGAACAGCCAGCCGTCGCCGTCGACGTACCCGACGTCGCCGGTGTGCAGCCAGCCGTCGTGGTCGATCATCGCGGCGGTGGCGTCGGGCCGGTCCAGGTAGCCCTTCATCACCTGGGGTCCGCGGATCAGGATCTCGCCCGGCTCGCCGATGCCGAGGTCCTTGTCCGGGTCGGCGAGGGAGACGACGCGCATCTCGGTGCCGGCGATGAGCCGGCCGACCGTGCCGGGGGGCGCGTCGTGCATGGCGTCCAGGGGGACGACGTGGGTGCCCGGGGACAGTTCGGTCATGCCGTAGGCCTGGCCCACCGGTGGCAGGCCGAGCCGCCGGGAGCAGGCCGCAGCCAGCCGGGCGTCGAGCGGGGCCGCCGCGCTGATGACGTACTTCAGCGACGACAGGTCGTAGCCCGCCACGGCCGGGTGCTTGGCGAGGGCGAGCACGATCGGCGGGGCCACGTACAGGCCGGTGATGCGGTGGTCCTGGATGGCCGCGAGGAAGGTCTCCAGCTCGAAGCGGGGCAGCACGACGACGGTGGCGCCCTGGCGCAGGGGCGCGTTCATCAGGGCGGTGAGCCCGTAGATGTGGAAGAAGGGCAGTACGGCGAGGATCCGGTCGCCGGGCCCGGCCGTGATCGCCGGTTCGAGCTGGGCGAGGTTCGTGGCGATCTGCCGGTGGGTGAGCATCACGCCCTTGGGGGTGCCGGTCGTCCCCGACGAGTACGGCAGCGCCGCGACGTCCTCGGCCGGGTCGATGTCCACGGCCGGCTCGGGAGCGGCACCCCCGAACATGTCGAGGAGCGAACGGTGCCCGGGAGCGCGGTCGCAGACGAATATCTCCTCCACCCCGCCCGCCAGTTCGGCCGCCCGCCGGGCCGCCCCGAGCAGCGGCGAGACGGTGACGATCCAGCGGGCCGCCGAGTCCTTCAGCTGCTTGGCGAACTCCTCCGGCGTGGCGAGCGGGTGAGAGGTGGTGACCGAGGCACCCGCGCGCGTGGCGGCGTAGAAGGCCACGGGGAACAGGACCGTGTTCGGGCTGTGCAGGGCGAGGACGTCGCCCTTGCGCACGCCGGCCTCGGCGAACGCGGCGGCGGCACGCCGGTGGAAGCGGTCCACCTGGTCGTACGTGAGGGTGGTGCCGTCCGTGCCGTCGATCAGCGCGGGAGCCCCGCCGAACCGGGCGGCTCGGCCCAGGACGGCCTCGTGGATGGGCAGTTCTACGGCCGGGACGTCTGCGTACTCGCTGCGGAACACGGTTCCTCCTCGCACACGGCGGGCGGGTCAGTACGACTTGGGCAGGCCCAGGGTCTGGTGGGAGACGTAGTTGAGAATCATCTCCCGGCTCACCGGGGCGATACGAGCCACGCGCGCGGCCGTTATCAGCGAGGCGAGCCCGAACTCGCGCGTCAGGCCGTTGCCGCCGAGCGTGTGCACGGCCTGGTCGACGGCCCGCACACAGGCCTCACCGGCCGCGTACTTGGCCATGTTGGCGGCCTCTCCCGCGCCCACGTCGTCTCCCACGTCGTACAGGTGGGCCGCCTTCCCGGTAATCAGGCGGGCGAGTTCGAGGTCGATGTGGGCCTGGGCGAGCGGGTGGGCGATGGCCTGGTGGGAGCCGATGGGGGCCTTCCAGACGGTGCGCTCGCGCGCGTACTCCACGGCCCGGCCGAGCGCGTGACGCCCCATGCCGATCGCGAAGGCGGCCGTCATGATGCGCTCGGGGTTGAGTCCGGCGAACAGTTGCAGCAGGCCCGCGTCCTCTCCCCCACTGCCGAAAGCGTGGGAGGTGCCCCCACCGACGAGCGCGCCCGCGGGCAGCCGCACATCGTCCAGGACCAGCTCGAACTGCTTCTCGGCGGCGGTGAGTTCCATGTCGATCGGATGCCGCTGGAAGCCGTCCGCGTCCGGCGGGACGATGAACAGGCAGGGCTTGAGGCGGCCGGTGCGCGCGTCCTCGGTGCGGCCGACGACCAGGACGGCGTCGGCGATGTCGACACCGGAGATGAACACCTTGCGGCCGGTGAGCACCCAGTCGGCGCCGTCGCGGCGGGCGGTGGTCGTGATGCGGTGGGAGTTGGAGCCGGCGTCGGGTTCGGTGATGCCGAAGGCCATGGTGCGGGTGCCGTTCGCCAGCGGGGGCAGCCACGCGCGCTTCTGCTCCTCCGTGCCGAACCGGGCGATGACGGTGCCGCAGATGGCGGGCGAGACGACCATCATCAGCAGGGGGCAGCCGGCTGCGCCCAACTCCTCGAGCACGATGGACAGTTCGGCGATGCCACCGCCTCCCCCGCCGTATGCCTCCGGCAGGTTGACGCCGAGGTAGCCGAGCTTGCCCGCCTCGGACCAGAGTTCGGTGGGAGGGCGTCCCTCGGCGACGGTGCGGGTGAGGTAGGCGCGGCCGTAGCGTTTGCCGAGCGCCGCCACGGCGGCGCGCAGATCCTTGTGTTCATCGGTTTCCAGCGTGGCGCTCACTGATCCTCCCGGGTGGCCTCTACGACGGCGAGCAGGGCACCGACCTCGACCTGGCGGCCGGGTGCGGCATGCAGGGCGCTGAGCGTGCCCGTGACGGGCGCGGAGATCTTGTGCTCCATCTTCATCGCCTCCAGCCACAGCAGCGGCTGTCCGGCCCGTACGGCGTCGCCCACGGCCAGTCCGTCGGCGACGCGCACGACGGTGCCGGGCATGGGCGCCAGCAGCGAGCCGGGGAGACGCTGGGCGACGGGGTCGGGGAAGCGGGGCAGGGCGGTGAGCGCGGTCGGTCCGGCGTACACCCGCTCGCCGTACCGGGCGATCTCGTACCGGCGCCGGATGCCGCCGGCTTCGAGGACGACCAGGCACGCGTCCGCGTGCACCACCCGCACCCCTTCGGCGTCGGCTGCCAGGCCCGCGCGGGTGTGCCGGTAGCGCACCTCGTGTTCCTCGCCCGCCATCAGGTACCGCTTGACCTGCGGCTGCGAGGGCACGTTGCGCCAGCCGCCGAAGCGGGAGCGGCCGTGCGCGTCGGCGAGCGCGGCGGCCAGGGGCGCGTACGGGTCGGGGGCGGGCGCGGTCAGTTCGGCGAGATGGCGGTCGTAGAAGCCGGTGTCCATACGGCCGCTCGCGAACTCCTCGTGCCGCAGGGACCGCACGAGCAGGTCCCGGTTGGTGACCGGGCCGTGGACGGCGGCCCGCTCCAGCGCGCCGGCGAGCTTGCGCAGCGCCTCCGCGCGCGTGGGGGCGTGGGTGACGGCCTTGGCGAGCAGCGGGTCGTAGTGGACGCCGATCGCGTCCCCGTCGCCGTAGCCGGTGTCCAGGCGGACGCCGGGGACGGACAGGCGGTGCAGGGTGCCGGTCTGCGGGGCCCATTCGCGGGCCGGGTCCTCGGCGTACAGGCGGGCCTCGACCGCGTGCCCGCGCGCGGCGGGCGGTTCGGCGTCCAGGGCGTGGCCCTCGGCCACACGGATCTGCAGGGCGACCAGGTCCACGCCGAACACGGCCTCCGTGACCGGGTGTTCCACCTGGAGGCGGGTGTTCATCTCCAGGAAGTGCGGCCTGCCGTCGGCCACCAGGAACTCGACGGTCCCCGCACCGGTGTAGTCGACGGCCCGCGCGGCCAGCACGGCCAGCTCGTGCAACTCCCGTTCGGTGTCCGCGGGAAGTCCGGGCGCCGGGGCCTCCTCGACGACCTTCTGGTGGCGCCGCTGGAGGGAGCAGTCACGCGTGCCCAGCGTCCACACGGTGCCGTGGGTGTCGGCGAGGACCTGCACCTCCACGTGCCGCCCGCCCGCCTCGCCCCCGAGGTACGGCTCGGTGAACACCTCGCCGTCACCGAAGGCGCTCAGCGCCTCCGCGCGCGCGGCCGCCAGTTCGGCGTTCAGGTCCTCCAGCCGCCGTACGATCCTCATCCCGCGCCCGCCGCCGCCCGCGGCGGCCTTCACGAGGACCGGCAGGTCGGCCTCGGTGACCTCGCGCAGGGGCCGCACGCCCATCAGCTCCTTGGCGCGGGTCTTGGACGCCATCGCCTCGATGGCCCGCGGGGGCGGCCCGATCCAGACCAGGCCCGCGTCCAGGACGGCCCGCGCGAAGCCGGCGTTCTCGGCGAGGAAGCCGTAGCCCGGGTGCACGGCGTCCGCGCCGGCCGCCACCGCCGCCTTCACGATCAGGTCGCCGCGCAGATACGTCTCGGCGGGCGTCATGCCCGGCAGGCGCACCGCGGTGTCGGCCGCGCGCGTGTGCAGCGCGTTCTCGTCGCCGTCCGAGTGCACGGCGACCGTCCGGATGCCCAGCTCGGCGCAGGTGCGGAAGACACGGCAGGCGATCTCGCCCCGGTTGGCGACGAGCAGAGAAGAAATCAAGGGATCCCTCACATCCGGAAGACGCCGAAGCCGCCGCGCGCGCCCTCGAAGGGCGCGGTGTGGACGGCCGACAGGCACAGGCCGAGGACGGTGCGGGTGTCGCGCGGGTCGATGACGCCGTCGTCGTACAGCCGCCCGGACAGGAACGCCGGCAGCGACTCGGACTCGATCTGCCGCTCCACCATCACCCGCAGCGCGGCGTCCGCCTCCTCGTCGTACGCCTGCCCCTTGGCGGTCGCCGACTGCCGGGCCACGATCGACAGCACGCCCGCGAGCTGCTGCGGCCCCATGACGGCGGACTTGGCGCTGGGCCAGGCGAACAGGAAGCGGGGGTCGTAGGCCCGTCCGCACATGCCGTAGTGCCCGGCGCCGTAGGACGCCCCCATGAGGACGGACAGGTGCGGGACGCGCGAGTTGGACACCGCGTTGATCATCATCGCGCCGTGCTTGACGATGCCGCCCTGCTCGTACTCCCGGCCGACCATGTAGCCGGTGGTGTTGTGCAGGAACAGCAGCGGTACGTCCCGCTGGTTGGCGAGCTGGATGAACTGGGCCGCCTTCTGCGACTCCTCGCTGAACAGCACGCCCTGGGCGTTCGCGAGGATGCCGACGGGATAGCCGTGCAGGGTGGCCCAGCCGGTGGCCAGGCTCGTCCCGTACAGCGGCTTGAACTCGTCGAAGTCGGAGGCGTCGACGATCCGGGCGATGACCTCGCGCGGGTCGAAGGGGATCCGCAGATCGCCGGGAACGATCCCCAGAAGCTCCTCCTCGTCGTACTCCGGTGGCGCCGCGGCGGGCGGATCGGGGTGCGCCTTGCGGTGGTTGAGCCGGGCGACGACGCGGCGGGCCTGCCGCAGGGCGTCCGGCTCGTCGAGGGCGAAGTAGTCGGCGAGACCGGACACGCGCGCGTGCATCTCGGCGCCGCCCAGGGACTCGTCGTCGCTCTCCTCGCCGGTGGCCATCCTCACCAGCGGCGGACCGCCGAGGAACACCTTGGCCCGCTCCTTGACCATGATCACGTGGTCGGACAGGCCGGGGATGTACGCGCCCCCGGCGGTGGAGTTGCCGAAGACGACGGCGACGGTCGGGATGCCGGCCGCCGACAGCCGGGTCAGGTCCCGGAAGACGGCACCTCCGGGGATGAAGATCTCCTTCTGGGACGGCAGGTCGGCGCCCCCGGACTCGACGAGGCTGACGCAGGGCAGCCGGTTGGCGAGAGCGATGTCGTTGGCCCGCAGCGCCTTCTTCAGGCTCCACGGATTGCTGGCACCGCCGCGCACGGTCGGGTCGTTGGCGGTGATCAGGCATTCCACGCCCTCGACGACCCCGATCCCGGTGACCAGCGAGGCGCCCACGGTGTAGTCGCTGCCCCACCCGGCCAGCGGCGACAGCTCCAGGAACGGCGTGTCGGGGTCGAGCAGCAGCTCGATCCGCTCACGGGCGAGCAGTTTGCCGCGCCGCCGGTGCCGCTCGACGTACTTCGCGCCGCCGCCCGCTAGCGCCTTGGCATGCTCGGCGTCGAGTGCGGCGAGCTTGCCGAGCATGGCCTCGCGGTGTGCCTCGTACTCGGCGGAGCCGGTGTCCAGGGCGGAGGAAAGGACCGTCACAGGAGGGCCTCCGGTATGTCCAGGTGGCGGGAGCGCAGCCATTCGCCCAGGGCCTTGGCCTGCGGGTCGAACCGGCGCTGGGCGGCGGCGCCCTCGCCGAGGATCCCCTCGACGACGAAGTTGAGGGCGCGCAGATCGGGCAGTACGTGCCGTTCCACGGCCAGCGTCCGGCTCTCGGGGACCAACTGCCGGAACGTCTCGGTCGTCAGCGCGTGCGCGAGCCACCGCCAGCCCTGTTCCGAGCGCGCCCACACGCCGACGTTGGCGTCGCCGCCCTTGTCCCCGCTGCGCGCCCCGGCGACGAGTCCGAGCGGGGCCCGCCGCGTGGGACCGTCCGGGAGAGGGTCCGGCAGCGGCGGCCGCTCCACGGCCTCCAGGGCGCGCGTCTCCTCGGGCGGTGGCACGGCGACACGGCGGCCGTCGTGGAGGACGGCCACCTGCTCGACGGCGTCCTGGGGGACGTACACGGCCTCGAAGACGCCGTAGGGCGCGCCCTTCCCGGGAGGCGCCGGCATGTGGAAACCGGGGTATCCCGCGAGCGCCAGCTCCACGGCGGCCCCGCTGAACGCCCGCCCCACCGCCCGCGGGTCCCGGTCCCGTACGACCAGCCGGAGCAGGGCGCTCGCCGTCTCCTCGGTGCCGGCGTCGGCCCGGTCGGTCCGCACCAGGTCCCAGCGCACCTCACCGGGGGGTGACGCGGCGGTGCCGAGCGCGTCCCGCATCTGCTGCCGCACCAGCTCTGCCTTGCGCTCGATGTCGAGTCCGGTGAGGACGAAGGTGACCTCGTTGCGGAAGCCGCCGAGGCGGTTGAGGCCCACCTTGAGAGCGGGCGGCGGGGCCTCCCCGCGCACACCCTCGACGCGTACCCGGTCGGGCCCGTCCTGGCTGAGCCGTACGGTGTCCAGCCGCGTGGTGACATCGGGCCCGGCGTACCGGGCGCCGCCCGTCTCGTACAGCAGCTGGGCGGTCACCGTGCCGATGTCCACCACCCCGCCGCTGCCGGGATGCTTGGTGATCACGCAGCTGCCGTCCTCGTGGATCTCGGCGAGCGGGAAACCGGGGTGGCGCAGCCGGTCGAGGGCGTGGTCGGCGAAGAAGGCGTAGTTGCCGCCGGTGGCCTGGGCGCCGCACTCCAGCAGGTGCCCGGCGACGACGGCGCCCGCCAGCCGGTCGTACTCCCCCGGCCGCCAGCCGAAATGGGCGGCGGCGGGCCCGGTGACCAGGGCGGCGTCCGTGACCCGCCCGGTGACCACGACGTCGGCGCCCGCGCGCAGGCAGGCGGCGATCCCGAAGCCGCCGAGGTAGGCGTGGGCGGCGAGGGGGGTGTCTCCCTCGGGGGCGGAGCCGAGAGCCTGTGGGAGGTCGGCGGTGAGGTCGTCGCCCTCGACATGGGCGACGCGCAGTGGGATCCCGAGCCGCTCGGCCAGTTCCCGCACCCGGTCGGCGAGCCCGGCCGGATTGAGCCCGCCCGCGTTGGTCACGATCTTCACCGACCAGTCGTGAGCGAGTCCGAGGCACTCCTCCATCTGCCGCAGAAAGGTGCGGGCATAGCCGGCGGCCGGGTCCTTGAGCCGGTCCCGGGCCAGGATCAGCATGGTCAGCTCGGCGAGGTAGTCGCCGGTGAGGACGTCCAGTTCACCGCCGGTGAGCATCTCGCGCATGGCGTCGAACCGGTCACCGTAGAAGCCGGAGGCGTTGCCGATGCGCAGGATCATCCGGCCGCTCCCCGGGGCGCCCGGCCGGCGCCGGGCGGGCCGGCGAAGGCCTGGGCGATCTCCAGCCAGCGGTCGGCGTCCGGGCCCTCGGCGCGTACCGCGAGATCGGCGCGGTGGGCGCGCTGGGTGACCAGGAGGCAGAAGTCGAGGGCGGGCCCGGTGACACGCTGCCCGGCGTCCTCGGGGCCGTACGTCCACAGCTCCCCGGAGGGACCGCGGACCTCCACGCGGAACTCCTCCTCGGGCACGGGCAGCCCCCGCACCCCGAAGGCGAAGTTCCGCGCCCGCACCCCGATGCGCACCACATGCTTGAGCCGGTCGGTGGGTGTGCGCACCACACCGAGCGCATCGGCCACGTCCTGCCCGTGCGCCCAGGTCTCCATCAGCCGCCCGGTCGCCATGGAAGCGGCCGACATGGGCGGCCCGTACCAGGGGAAGCGGGAGCCGGGCGGCGCCGCTCGCAACGCCCGGTCGAGAGCGGCCCGCCCCTCCCGCCAGCGCGCCAGCAGCATGTCGGGGGCCAGCCGCGCGCCTTCCGCGGCCCCCTCGTCCACGAACGAACCGGGCGCGGCCAGCGCCTTGTCCAGGAGTTCCCGGAAACCGTCGGAGTCGGTGACGGCGCGGAGGGCGGACCGGTCGGTCCAGGCGAGATGGGCGATCTGATGGGCGATGCTCCATCCGGGCGCCGGCGTCGGTCGCCCCCATTCCCCGGGGCCCAGCCCGGCGACAAGCCGATCTAGTTCGTCACTCTCAGCACGAAGATCGTCGAACACCAGCGTCGGATCGGACATGCGTGGAGCATGGCAGCGGCCCCTGAAACAATCAAGCATGCTTGCATGAATTCATGGTCCCGCCGTGCGGCGCCGAAAACCGGCACCGGTTACGGGTGCGCCTCCGGAAGCGGCGCCTTGCTCCGCGCCACCTGGGTCCGCACCGCCCCCATGCTCGCCGCGATGACCAGGACGATCGCCACGGCCTGGAGGGCGGTGAGGGACTGGCCGAGGATGAGGAAGCCGGCCGTGGCCGCGAGGGCCGGTTCCAGGCTCATGAGGACGGCGAAGGTGGAGGCGGGCAGCCGGCGCAGGGCGAGCAGTTCGAGGGTGTACGGCAGGACGGAGGACAGCAGCGCCACCCCCGCGCCCAGGGCGAACGTCGTCGGGACGACCAGCTTCGACCCGGACTCGGCGATCCCCAGCGGCAGGAACAGCAGCGCGCCGACCGCCATCGCCAGGGCCAGCCCGTCGGCCTGCGGGAAGCGCCGGCCGGTACGGGCGCTGAAGACGATGTACGCCGCCCACATCACGCCCGCGCTCAGCGCGAAGGCGACACCGGCGGGGTCGAGGCTGTCGAAACTCCCGCCGCCGAGCAGGAAGACGCCGGCCAGGGCCAGGGCGGCCCACACGAGGTTGATCAGGCGGCGCGAGGCCAGCACCGACAGGGCGAGCGGGCCGAGCACTTCGAGGGTGACGGCGGGGCCGAGCGGGATGCGGGCGGCGGCCTGGTAGAAGAGGCCGTTCATCCCGGCCATCGCGACACCGAAGACGACGACCGTGCCCCAGTCGGCGCGCGAGTGCCCGCGCAGCCGGGGCCGGCAGACCAGCAGCAGCACGATCGCGGCCACCAGCAGCCGCAGGGTCACCACGCCGAGCGCGCCCGCCCGCGGCATCAGCGTCACGGCCACCGCAGCGCCGAACTGCACCGAGATGCCCCCGGCCAGGACCAGCCCGACCGGGCCGAGCGAGCCGAAACGGCCCGGGGATCCGGGCGAGGGCGCGGTGGCCGGCGCGGAGGCGACCGGGGACGTCGAGGAGGGGGTGGCGGCGCTGGGCGTGGTCACGGGGCGGTCCAGTTACGGGGCTAGGGGTTTGTTCATCGCGATGTACTGATGGGTCCAGGGTAGTGGACGCGGTCAGGGGCGTGAACCCGTACACCACTGTCCACGATGCCCCGCGCGTCCCCACGGTTCACGGGCCGACGTACCCCTCCAGACCCGCGGCGACACCGCACGCCCGTCCGGCGCCCGGTCACGGGTCCCGGTGTGCCTCCAGTCCCTCGGCGGCCCCACGATCACGAGCCGCCGCGCCCCTCCGGTCCTTCCAGTCCCTCCGCCAGGACCTCCGCCAGATGACGTCCCCGTACTCCGGCCAGCTGGTCCAGCTGGGTGCGGCACGAGAAGCCGTCCGCGAGGACCACCGCGCCGTCCGGGGCCCGCCGTACCGACGGCAGGAGCTGTTCCTCGGCGCAGGCGGCCGACACCTCCCAGTGGCCCTTCTCGAAGCCGAAGTTCCCGGCAAGACCACAGCAGCCGCCGGAGAGTTCGCCGGTCAGGCCGGCCGCCTCGCGCAGGTACCGGTCGGCCTCGTCGCCGAGCACGGCGTGCTGGTGGCAGTGGGTCTGGCCGGCGACCGGGCGGTCCAGGCGGGGCGGGGTCCAGCCGGGGGCGTGGCGCCGCAGGGCCTCGGCGAAGGTCAGCACGCGGTCGGCCAGGCGGCGGGCCCGCGGGTCGTCGGGCAGCAGCTCCGGCAGGTCGGTGCGCAGGGCGGCGGCGCAGCTCGGTTCCAGGACGACGACCGGGGTGGCGGTCTCCAGCACCGGTTCCATCAGGTCGAGGGTGCGGCGCAGCACCGCGCGGGCCCGCTCCAGCTGGCCGGTGGAGACGTACGTCAGGCCGCAGCAGACACGGCCCCGGCCCTGCAGGACGGACACGGGGTTCAGCAGCGCCGAGCTTCCGTCGCCCACCGGAGGGCGGCGCAGGCGCAGGGTCGGCGGGAGCGCCACCCGCAGCCCGGCCGCCTCCAGCACGCGTATGGCCGCCCGGCCCACGGACGGCGAGAGGTGCTCGGTGAAGGTGTCCGGCCACAGGACGACCAGAGCGCCCGCTCCCTCCCCGCCGTCCGCCCGTGCGTCCGCCCGCGTGCGCCACCATCGGGTGAACGGCTCGCGCGCCAGTCGCGGGATCCCTCGTTCGGGTGTGATTCCACCGAGCCGTTTCACGGCCGCCGCGAACGGCCGCAGTGCGGCGAGCGCGTTCAGCAGAGGCGCGGTGCGCGTACGGGCGGTCCAGCGCAGCCACACCGGAAGCCACCCCAGGGCGTAGTGGGCGGCCGGGCGTCGCCGTCCGGCGTAGTGGTGGTGCAGGAACTCCGCCTTGTACGTGGCCATGTCGACCCCGACCGGGCAGTCCGAACGGCACCCCTTGCACGACAGGCACAGGTCGAGCGCGTCCCGGACCTCCACCGACCGCCAGCCGTCGGTCACCACCTCACCGGCGAGCATCTCGTGCAGCAGCCGGGCACGCCCGCGCGTGGAGTGCTCCTCCTCGCCCGTGACCCGGAAGGAGGGACACATGACCGCGGCGCCCGACACCTCGGTCGTACGGCACTTCGCGACCCCGACGCACCGGCGCACCGCCGCCGAGAAGTCCCCCTGGTCGGCCGCGTAGCCGAAGGCCACGTCGACCGGGCGGCGCGGCAGCACGGCGAAGCGCAGGTTCGCGTCCAGGGGCGCCGGACGGACCAGCATCCCGGGATTGAGCAGGTCGTCGGGGTCCCACAGTCCCTTGACCTGTTCGAAGAGGGCCACCATCCGCTCCCCGTACATGGTCGGCAGCAGCTCGGCGCGGGCCTGCCCGTCCCCGTGCTCCCCGGACAGCGAACCGCCGTGCGCCACCACCAGCTCGGCCAGCTCCCGCGAGAACCGCCGGAACCGGCCGATCCCGGCCGGGGTCAGCAGGTCGAAGTCGATACGGACGTGGATGCAGCCGTCCCCGAAGTGCCCGTACGGGGCGCCCCGCAGCCCGTGGGCGGCCAACAGCTCCCGGAACCGCCGCAGATACGCGCCCAGCCGCTCCGGCGGCACCGCGCAGTCCTCCCACCCCGGCCACGCCTCTGTGCCGTCCGGCATCCGGGTGGCCGTACCGCTCGCGTCCTCCCGGATCCGCCACAGCGCGCGCTGCGCGGCCGGGTCCTCGACGATCGCGGCGTCCACGGCGTCGGCCGCCCGCGCGATCGCCTCCGCACGCGCGCGTGCCTGCCCCGCCGTCTCCCCGCCCGTCTCCACGAACAGCCAGGCGTCCCCGCGCGGCAGCCCGGCCGCCGCGGACGGCACCAGGTCCCGCGCCATCCCCTCCACCGTCAGCGGCCTGTGCGCCAGCAGTCCGGCCGCGGCGTCGGCGGCGGCGCCCTCGTCGGCGTATCCCAGCACGGCCAGCACGCGCGCGGGGGGCGTCTCGACGAGCCGTACGACCGCTTCCGTCAGCACGCCGAGGGTGCCCTCCGAGCCGCAGAAGGAGCGCGCCACGTCCGCGCCGTTCTCGGGCAGCAGGGCGTCCAGGGCGTACCCGGAGATACGGCGGGGCAGTCGCGGGAAGCCGGTCCGCAGCCGGGCGAGTTCGCTCTCCACCAGCTCCCGCAACCCGTCCGGGGCCCCGGCCCACTCGCGCCCCAGCCGCAGCCTGCGCCCGCGCGCGGTGAGCACCGACAGCTCCCGCACGCTGCTCGCGGTCGTCCCCCAGGCCACCGAGTGGGAGCCGCACGAGTTGTTGCCGATCATCCCGCCGAGCGTGCACCGGCTGTGCGTCGAGGGGTCCGGGCCGAAGCGCAGGCCGTGCGGTGCGGCGGCCTCCTGGAGCCGGTCCAGGACCACGCCCGGCTGGACGACGGCGGTCCGCTCCCCGGGGTCGAGCGCCAGCACCCGGTTCATGTGCCGGGTGAAGTCCAGCACCACCCCCGTCCCGGTCGCCTGGCCCGCGATCGACGTCCCGCCGCCCCGCGCGACCACCGGCACTCCGCGCGCCCGGCAGACCTCCAGCACCGCCGCCACGTCGTCGGCGTCCCGCGGAGCCACCACACCCAGCGGGACCCGCCGGTAATTGGACGCGTCCATGGTGACCAGCGCCCGTGCGGTGGCGTCGAACGCCACCTCCCCGCGCACGGCCCGGCGCAGCTCCGCCCGAAGCTCCGAAAGATCCGCGAGATCGGTCATGCGTCCAGCATGCACGCGATCGATTCGGCGGCCGTCTCACCCGGCGGAATGCGTTTCACCCGGATTTCTCCGACCCGCTACTCTCCCGTTCGTGGCTGAGATCCAGATTCCCTCTGACATCAAGCCCGCGGACGGACGTTTCGGCGCGGGACCCTCCAAGGTGCGGACGGAGGCGCTGGACGCCCTCGCCGCCACCGGCGCATCCCTCATGGGCACCTCCCACCGCCAGGCCCCGGTCAAGAACCTGGTCGGCCAGGTGCGCGAGGGCATCCGCGAGCTGTTCCGGCTCCCCGACGGCTACGAGGTCGTGCTCGGCAACGGCGGCTCCACGGCGTTCTGGGACATCGCGACCCACGGACTGATCGAGAACAAGTCGCAGCACCTCGCCTTCGGCGAGTTCAGCTCGAAGTTCGCCAAGGCCGCCAAGCTCGCCCCCTGGCTCGCCGAGCCCACCGTCGTCTCCTCCGACCCCGGCACGCACCCGGAGCCGCGGGCCGAGGCGGGCGTGGATGTCTACGCCTTCACGCACAACGAGACCTCCACCGGTGTCGCCATGCCCATCAAGCGCGTGGCCGGCGCCGACGAGGGCGCCCTGGTCCTGGTCGACGCCACCTCCGGCGCCGGCGGCCTCCCGGTCGACATCGCCGAGACCGACGTCTACTACTTCGCCCCGCAGAAGTCCTTCGCCTCCGACGGCGGCCTGTGGATCGGCGTGTTCTCCCCGGCCGCGCTCGAACGCGCCGAGCGCGTCCATGCCTCCGGCCGCCACGTCCCGGAGTTCTTCTCGCTGCCCACGGCGATCGACAACTCCCGTAAGAACCAGACGTACAACACCCCGGCGCTGGCCACCCTCTTCCTGCTCAACCAGCAGCTGGAGTGGCTCAACGGCCAGGGCGGCCTCGCCTGGTCCACGGCCCGCACCAAGGACTCCTCCTCCCGCCTCTACGCCTGGGCGGAGGAATCCAAGTACGCGACCCCGTTCGTCACCGACCCGGCCAAGCGCTCCCAGGTCATCGGCACGATCGACTTCTCCGACGAGATCGACGCCGCCGCCGTCGCCAAGGTCCTGCGCGCCAACGGCATCGTGGACACCGAGCCCTACCGCAAGCTCGGCCGCAACCAGCTGCGCATCGCGATGTTCCCGGCCGTCGACCCGGCGGACGTCGAGGCCCTGACGAAGTGCGTCGACCACGTGATCGAGAAGCTGTAACCGTCCCCGCACACGACGGCGAAGGGCGCCCGGCGGTCTCCATCCGCCGGGCGCCCTTCGTGGTCCGCGTCCCTGCCGGTCCGTGCCTCGTGCCGGTCCGGGGCGGACGCTCTCAGTCCAGTTCGATCCGGGCGGCGACCGGCAGGTGGTCGCTGCCGGTGGTGGGCAGGGTGCGGATGTGGGCGACGGCCGCCGAGCGGGCCATGACCTGGTCGATCCGGGCCAGCGGGAAGGCGGCGGGGAAGCTGAGGGCGAACCCCCGCTCCGCCACGTTCAGCCGCGAGGTCAGCGGGGCCAGCCCGCGGTCCTCGACCGTGCCGTTGAGGTCGCCCAGCAGGATCACCGTTCTCAGCTCCTCGGCGGCGACGGCCTCGCCCAGCAGCAGGGCGCTCTCGTCGCGCCGGCCGGACGCGAGGCCGCTCGCCCGGACGCGGAGGGAGGGCAGATGCGCCACGTAGGCAGCGATCCGGCCGTGCGGGGTGTGCACCACGGTCCGCAGCCCGCGGCTCCATGCCTCCGTGATCCCCCGGGGCTTGATGTCGAGGAGCCGGGTGCCGCTGAGCGGATGCCTCGACCAGAGTCCGACGGTGCCCCGGACCTCGTGGTACGGGTAGGCGGCGGCGAGGGTCCTCTCGTAGACCGACAGCGCCGGGGGCACCAGCTCCTCCAGCGCGATGAGGTCGGGCCCGGCGTCGGCCAGGGCGCGGGCCGTGCCCGCCGGATCGGCGTTCTCGTCGCTGACGTTGTGCTGCACCACGACCAGTTGGCGCGCGCCGGGCGCCGGGCCGGGCAGGAGCAGCCCGCCGAAGAGGTACGTCCAGGCCGCCACCGGCAGCAGCAGAGCCACCAGCGCCACGGCCGAACGGCGCAGCAGCGCGAGGGCGAACAGCACCACGACCACCAGGCCGAGCCACGGCAGGAACGCCTCCAGCAGACTGCCCAGGCGGCCCACCGAGTTGGGCACGGCACGGTGGAACGCCAGCAGCCCGGCCGTCAGCGCCGCGAGCGCGGCGAGCACCCGCCCCCGCCGCCACGCCGACCGGTGCCCCGCGCCCCCCTGCGCCTCCTGGCCGGGAGCACGCCGCTCCGCCCCGCGCCGCACCCACGGGGGCACCACCACCCGCAGCGCCGCTGCCGCACCGCCGCCCGCCCGTTCCCGACCCACCCTGGCTTCCCCTCCACTCGGCCTCGCCATCCAGGACGCTCCTCCGAATGGATCAGTTTCCGCCATCCGCGCGTGGGCGCCGGAACGACCGGACGCCGTCCGTTCGACGACGGGCCGCAACCGTGAGGCGCCCGGCGTCGAGCACCGGGCACCTCGCGGTCGTCAGGACGCCGTGCAGCTCACGCTCGGCACACCCCCGCCCCCGGGCGCGCCACCGAAACCGAAGGCGGTCGAACCATTGGCCGCGATCGCCCCGTTGTGGGCGGCGTTGACCGCCGTCACGGTCGCCCCGCTCTGGGTGTAGGACGCGTTCCACATGTTGGTGACCTTCTGGGTCCCGCTCCAGGTCCAGGTCACCTTCCAGGACTTGATCGCGGTGGTGCCCGTGTTGGTCACCGTCACATCGGCGTTGAAGCCGCTGCCCCAGTCGCTGCTGACGACGTAGGCGGCCCGGCAGGCGGCCTTGCCGCCGCCGTCACCGCCGCCGTTGTCGCCGCCGCCCCCGGTGCTCGGGAAGCCCGGCGCCTTGGCGGTTGCCAGATAGCCGTCCTTCGCCGTGTCCACGGTCTGCCAGTCGTCCTTCAGGATCCCGCCGGTGTCACCGGAGTTGGGGTTCCAGGACCAGAACGTCCAGTGGAAGGAGTCGCCGCCGTACGTCGAGGTCGGGCGCAGGTAACTCACCAGCGCCGCCAGCCACTTCTGGTCCACCGTGGACTGGAGCGTGGTGCCGAACTCGCCGACCCAGACGGGGGCGATGTTCTGCTTGAAGATGTAGCCCCAGTACTTGTCCCAGATGTCCGGCATGTTGTTGGGGAAGGACGGGTCGCTGAACCAGCTCTGCTGGGCGACGCTGGTGGCGTAGTCGTGGGCGGAGTACACGACCCGGTTGGCCACGTCGAGGCGCACCGGGTACTGGCCGACGCCCATCAGGTTGCCGCCCCACCAGCCGGAGACTCCGTTGAAGGTCTGGATGCCCTCGACGAAGATCAGCAGGTCGGGGTTGGCGGAGAGGACCGCGTTGCCGGCCCGCTCGGCGGCCAGCCGCCAGTCGGTCGCCTGGTCCCCGCAGCCCCAGCAGGCCGGGTCGTGGGGCTCGTTGTGCAGGTCGATGCCGATGACCGTGGCGTTGCCCTTGTAACGGGTCGCCAGCGACTTGAGATTGGCGATCCACGTCGACTCGGGGACGGAGGCGGTGTACCAGAGGGCCGACTGGCCGCCCGAGTCCGGCCGGTGACGGTCGAGGATGACCTTCAGGCCGTCCTGGCCGGCGTACGCGACGAGCTTGTCGATGACCTGGAGGGAGGTCAGCCCCTGCAGGTCGGCGTTCTTGCCGGCGGAGAAGTCGATGCTCGACGGCTTGGCGCCGGACTTGAGGATGTCGTCGCTGTAGGGCAGCCGGATGGTGTTGTAACCCAGCGACTTCATCTGGTCGATCATGCTCTTGTAGTCGCGGGACCACAGGCCGTGGACGACCTGGTTGCTGGTCTCGAAGCCGAACCAGTTGATGCCGGCGATCCGGACGGACTGTCCGGACGCGTCCAGGATCTGGCGTCCGCTGGTGTGCCAGTAGCCGGCGCCGCCCGCGGTGGGGGCCGCGTGCGCGGTGGCCGGCAGGCCGAGTCCCAGGCCCAGCGGTAACAGGAGCGCCGCGGCGGCGCAGAGCGCTCTTCGCAAGGTGCGGAACATGTTGCTGCTTCCTCCCGAGGGGGCCGCGGGACCGGAACTGGTGGGAGCGCTCCCACACACCCGCGCCTCCCAGTGGAAGTCAGGTGGCGACCACCCGTCAAGAGCGGCGACGCAACAAACGCCCCAACCCCCACACCGCGGCCACCACGCCGGCCACCACGACGACGGTGCCCGCGCCGAAGCGGCCGCCTCCGTCCGGACCGGCCCCGGCGGAGTTCGAACCGCCCTGCGGGGACGGCGACTTGGCGGACCCGTCGGCATCCGGCGCGTCGCGCACCTGCACCGGGCTCTCGGAACCCTCGCTGCCGTACAGGAGCTTCGTGCCGTCCACGCTGTAGGTGACGGACTCCCCCTGCCCCTGGAGCGGCACGTCGAGCCGGCCCGCGCGCTTGATCCTGCCGCCGTTCCAGTCGTAGTGGATGCCGCCGAAGTAGCCGCGCACGGCGAGGTGCGTGCCGTCCGGGGAGAGGGCGGCGTCGGTGGCCCACAGGTCGACGGGGGCGATCGGCTTGAAGACGTTCGTGCCCGAGGAGGACAGCTCGGCCGGGCCCTCGTAGAGATGGCCGCCGTCCTCCTTCTTGTCGATGATGTAGACGCGCCCCGTCTTCGGGTGCACGACCATCGACTCGGCGTTGCGCGGCCCGTCCGCGTACTTCACGACGTACTGCGTGGCCCGGATCGTCTGGTCCTTCAGTTCCTTCGGCTCGGGCAGCCGGTAGATCC
Source organism: Streptomyces sp. NPDC004721 (assembly GCF_053601495.1). Classification (NCBI taxonomy): domain Bacteria; kingdom Bacillati; phylum Actinomycetota; class Actinomycetes; order Kitasatosporales; family Streptomycetaceae; genus Streptomyces; species Streptomyces sp. NPDC004721. The sequence continues at coordinate 54,193 of NZ_JBSGBZ010000017.1, read as the reverse complement.
ACACGTACGGCCAGGTGCCGTCGAGGTTGTCGCCGATGTCGCCGACGTAGATCTGGTTGCCGGGCCCGATGGAGATGGCCTCCATGTCGCGGGGCTTGCCGATGCCGCTGAGGGTGACGGTGGCGACGGTCTCGCCGGTCCTGCCGTCCACGGCGTAGATCTGCGGGCCGTAGCCGCTGTCGTTGTGCGTCCAGTAAACGCCCGGATGCAGGCGCGAGGCCGCGAGACCGCTGGACTCCTTGATCCGCGGGTCCTTGATCGTGAACCCGTCGTCGCCGTCGGCGGCGAGGGCGGCGGGCGCGGCGAGCGCACCCGCGAGAAGGGCCCCGGCGAGCAGGGCGAACGGTCGGCGCATCCCCCAAGCCTGCCATCCCGCACGGATGTTCACACTGCGTGGTGGGCCTCACATCGCACCTTCCCCGCCCATCGTCCATGATGAGCGGATGCTCAGGTTCATGCCCGTCGGTGACTCCATGACGATCGGCAGCGCGGGCGAGCACACCTGGCGTTACCGCCTGTGGCAGCACCTGTGCGCGACGTACGGCGGTGCGTTCACCCTCGTCGGCCCACGCGAGACGCTCTACGACAAGTCGGCGGACGCGCCGGCCTCCCTCGCCTACGCCGATCCCGACTTCCCCCGCGCGCATCTGGCCGGCTGGGGCGAGGGCTGGGGGCACATGGTCCCGCTCGTCGGCGACGCGGTACGCGAGTGCCGCGCGGATGTGCTGCTGGTCTCGCTCGGCCTGATCGACCTGGGCTTCTACACGAACGCCGAGCAGACGGCGGTGCACGTGGAGGCCTTCGTGACCCAGGCGCGGGCCGCCAACGCGCGCATCCGCGCGGTCCTGCTCCCGGTGATCACGAACATCCGCGCCGAGGCCGACCCGCTCTTCGCCGCGGAGGTGGACCGCTTCAACGAGCTGCTGGCCGCGGGGGTGGCCGGCCTGGACGAACCCGGCTCCCCGCTGCTCCTGGCGCCCCCGCCGCCGACGTACGACATCCACACGGACACCTACGACGGCACCCACCCGAACGAGAGCGGCGAGCACAAGATCGCGGCGGCGTTCGCGGGGGCGCTGCACCAGGAGTGGGGGTGGGGTGGAGAGTACGAGGGGTGAGCCGCGTCGCCTCCTCCTCTTGGCATATGCGCTGCCACCCGTGCCCTCGTCACTGTGCGTATCGTTGTACTGCGCGGCTGCGCCCGTCCACGGAGCAGCCGGGGAGGAGCGCCACGATGACCGTCCTGGAAGACAGGATCACGATGGCCGAGGAGAGCGACGAGCTGACTCTGGACGTGATGTTCGAGTGGCTCGAGAAGATGCCCGTCCCCGAGGGAACGAAGGTCGAGATCGTCGGGGGGAACATCTTCATGTCACCGCAACGTCACACCCACTGGCAGATCATCTTCGACATCGCCCGACAGTTGAGCGCCAAGTACCCGGCCAAGCGGCTGGCCTCGGACGTACGGATCGATTTTCCCGGGCGCCTGAACGGATTCGCCTGTGATGTCGCGGCGATGGCCGACCGCTCGGTGCAGGACGCCAAGGGCCGCTGGCACTACCGGGACATCGAGTTCGTGGCCGAAGTCATCTCCGAGAACACGGCCGCCAATGACTACGGTCCCAAGAAGCTCACCTACGCGCTCGCCGAAGTTCCGGTCTACCTCATCGCCGATCCGTACGAAGGCGAATGCCGCGTCTACACCCATCCCATGAACGGCGACTACACGACCGAGACGAAGCTCCCCTTCGGCGAGGACCTGGACCTCGCCGACACCCGGGTCGGCCTCGTCCTCAGGACCGACGGGTTTCCCCGCGACTGACCACCGGCCGCCGGCGCCCCGTCCACAACTCCCCTTGCATCGAGCGCACTCCAAGACGTTGGCTTGGGGACCATGAGGTACACACAGCTCGGACGCACAGGACTCAAGGTCAGCCGACTGGTGCTCGGCACGATGAACTTCGGTCCGCAGACCGACGAGGCGGACAGCCACGCGATCATGGACGCGGCACTGGACGCGGGGATCAACTTCTTCGACACGGCCAACGTCTACGGCTGGGGCGAGAACAAGGGCCGTACCGAGTCGATCATCGGCAACTGGTTCGCCAAGGGCGGGGACCGGCGCGACAAGGTCGTCCTGGCCACCAAGGTGTACGGGAACATGTCCCCGGACAACTCCAACGTCTGGCCCAACCACGACAAGCTCTCCGCCGTGAACATCCGGCGGGCCGTCGACGCCAGCCTCAAGCGGCTGCAGACCGACCACATCGACGTCTACCAGTTCCACCACATCGACCGGGACACTCCCTTCGAGGAGATCTGGCAGGCCGTCGACGTACTGATCCAGCAGGGCAAGATCCTCTACGTCGGCTCCTCCAACTTCCCCGGCTACAAGATCGCCCAGGCCAACGAGATCGCCGCGCGGCGCTCCGGCACCATCGGGCTCGTCAGCGAGCAGTGCCTGTACAACCTCGCCGAGCGACGCGCCGAGATGGAGGTGATCCCGGCCGCGCAGGACTACGGCCTCGGGGTCATCCCCTGGTCGCCGCTGCACGGTGGGCTGCTGGGCGGTGTGCTCAGGAAGCAGGTCGAGGGCGGCAGGCGCGCTTCCGGCCGGTCCGCCGAGGCGCTCGCCGACACCGCCGTGCGCGACCGGATCCAGGCGTACGAGGACCTGCTCGACAAGCACGGTCTCGAGCCCGGCGAGGTCGCGCTGGCCTGGCTGCTCACCCGGCCCGGCGTGACCGGCCCGATCGTCGGCCCGCGCACCGCCGAGCAGCTCGCGTCGGCGCTGCGGGCGGTCGAGCTGGAACTGAGCGGGGAACTGCTGGCCGGACTCGACGAGATCTTCCCGGGACCGGGTCCGTCGCCGGAGGCCTTCGCCTGGTAGGCACCTCCCGCGCCGCCCGAGCGGCCGTACCGTCCCTGGCGTCCGTGCTCCGCGTCACCTGCCGAGCGCGGACGCCAGGGCGACGACGGCGAACATCAGCACGAGCGTACCGGCCATGATCCGGTTCCGGGTTTTCGGGTCCACGTACTCGAGACTAACCGGCCGCCCGCAGTGGCCAGCGGCCGACCGGCTCGTAGCGGGGCTGCTCCCCCCGCACCCCGGACCTCGGCAGCAGGCTGCGCATGAGGACCAGCTCCTCCACGGTCCACGTACCGCTCGTGAAGTCGCGCAGCGCCTGGACGTACGGCCGTACGTCCAGGCCGTCCCGGCTGCGCGCCACCGTCAGGTGGGCCTGGTAGGGGCGGTGCTCCTTCATCGGCACACCCGCCTTCCGCGCCGCCGCCTCCGCGCGGTCGGCCAGCATCCGCAGGGTCGCGAGGTCGCCCTCCGCCCCCGTCCACAGCGCCTTGCCGCGCCCGAACTGCCCTCCCCCGCGCAGGGCGAGCGAGAAGGCCCCGGTCCGGTGTGCGGCCTTCTCCAGGCGGGCCGACAGCTCGGGTACGACCTCCTCGCCGACCTCGCCGTAGAAGGCGAGCGTGAAGTGCCAGGCGGGCCGCTGTGTCCAGCGCAGCCGGTCCGCGCCCGGCAGCTTCCGCAACCCGGCGATCTCGTCCGCGAGCGCGCCGAGCACGTCCCGCGGGGGCAGTACGGCGGCGAACAGTCTCATGGGCCCAGTGTCCCGCCGCGCTCCCGGACGTGACCTGGTCACCGTGCGTATCGTTGTACCGCGCGGCTGCATGCGACCAGGCAGCAGCGGGGAGGAGCGGCACAGTGACTGTTCTGGCAGACAGGATCGAGATGGCCGACCACAGCGACGGGCCCACCCTCGACGAGATGTTCGAGTGGCTGGAGCAGATGCACATCCCCGAAGGTTTCAAGACCGAGATCGTCGAGGGGGGCATCTTCGTGACGCCACAGCGGGACACCCACTGGGAGACCATCCTGGACATCGTCGAGCAGTTGCGCGCCAAGTACCCGCGCCAGCGCGTGAAGTCCGACGTCCGCATCGACTACCCCGGACACCTCAACGGCTTCGCGTCCGACGTCGTCGCCCTCGCGGAGGGCGCCCGGAAGGACGAGAAGGGTCACTGGCGTCCCGGGGACGTCGAGCTGGTCGCCGAGGTGATCTCCCAGGGCACTGCCAGGAACGACTACGGCCCGAAGAAGGACGCGTTCGCGGCCGCCGGAGTGCCGGTGTACCTGATCGTGGACCCGTACACCGGCACATGGCACCTGCACACCCTGCCCAAGGACGGCGAGTACCGCGGTGTCCTCAGCCTCGACTTCGGTGACGAGATCGACCTGAACGACACCCCGGTCGGCCTCGTGCTCAAGACCGACGAGTTCCCCCGCGACTGACCCCTGCCCGGCGGACCGGGCGCACCCGGGCTACGCCGCGGCGGCCAGTTGCTTTCGGTGGTCGCGGGGGACCAGGTCCACGCGGGGGTGTCCGCGGTTCCAGCCGAACGACAGGCGCAGACCGCCGGCGCGGGCCAGGACCAGGCCTATGGTGGCGGCCGCGGCGAGCGAGACGACACCGCCCGCGGCGAAGCCGACACGGGCGCCGTAGGCGTCGGTGATCCAGCCGACGAGGGGCGCGCCCAGCGGTGTACCGCCCATGAAGACCATCATGAACAGGGCCATCACCCGGCCGCGCATGGCCGGGTCGGTGCCCATCTGCACCGCGGTGTTCGCCGTGACGTTGACCGTCAGGCCGAAGATCCCGATGGGTGCCATCAGCAGCGCGAACAGCCAGTACGACGGGGCCAGCGCGGCGACGATCTCCAGCGCGCCGAAGGCCGCGGCGGCCGCGATGAGCACGCGCAGCCGGGCGGTGCCGCGGCGGGCCGCGAGCAGGGCGCCGACCAGGGAGCCGACCGCCATCACGGTGTTGAAGAGGCTGTAGGCGCCGGCTCCGGAGTGGAAGACGTCCTCGGCGTAGGCCGACAGCCACACCGGGAAGTTGAAGCCGAAGGTGCCGATGAAGCCGACCAGGACGATCGGCCAGATCAGCTCGGGGCGGCCGGCGACGTAGCGCAGGCCCTCGCGGAGCTGGCCCTTGCCGCGCGGCGCGCGCTCGACGACGTGCAGCTCACGGGTGCGCATCAGCAGCAGGCCGACGATGGGGGCGACGAAGGACAGGCCGTTGGCGAGGAACGCCCAGCCGGTGCCCACGCCGGTGATCATCACGCCCGCGACGGCGGGGCCGACCAGACGGGCGGACTGGAAGTTCGCGGAGTTCAGGCTGACCGCGTTCTGGAGCTGCTTCGGGCCGACCATCTCCGAGACGAAGGACTGGCGGGCCGGGTTGTCGACGACCGTGGCGAGGCCCACCGCGAACGCGGCGAGGTAGACGTGCCACACCTGGACCTGGCCGGTGAGGGTGAGCACGGCGAGCGCGAGGCCGGTGACGGCCATGGCCGACTGGGTGGCGAGCAGCGTGGGCCGCTTGGGCAGGCGGTCGACGAGGACGCCGCCGTAGAGGCCGAAGAGCAGCATCGGCAGGAACTGGAGGGCCGTGGTGATGCCGACGGCGGCCGAGGAGCCGGTGAGGCTGAGGACCAGCCAGTCCTGCGCGATGCGCTGCATCCAGGTGCCGGTGTTGGAGACGACCTGGCCCAGGAAGAACAGGCGGTAGTTCCTGACCCTCAGCGAGCTGAACATCGAGGACTTGCGGGGGGTGTCGGGGGCGGTGGGGGAATCGTGGGTGGTCGGTGCGGGGGCGGAGTCTGCTCCGGATCCCGTACTCAAAAGGGTTCGCCTCCTTGGCCGGCTGCTCACTCGCCGAGCGGTACGTGTTTTACAGGTGTGCGAGCTTCTCCAGTACGGGGGCGGCGGCGCTCAGTTTGGCCCACTCGTCCTCGTCCAGACCCTCGACCAGACCGGCCAGGAAGGCGTTCCGCTTGCGGCGGCTCTCCTCCAGCATGGTTTCGGCCTGGGCGGTCCTCGTGACCACCTTCTGACGCCGGTCCTCGGGGTGCGGCTCCAGGCTGACCAGCCCCTTGGCCTCCAGCAGCGCCACGATGCGGGTCATCGACGGCGGCTGCACGTGCTCCTTGCGGGCGAGTTCGCCCGGGGTGGCGCTCCCGCAGTTGGACAGGGTGCCCAGCACCGACATCTCGGTGGGGCTCAGCGACTCGTCGACGCGCTGGTGCTTGAGCCGACGGGACAACCGCATCACGGCGGAGCGCAGGGAGTTCACGGCGGCAGCGTCGTCGCCATGGGTGAGGTCCGGCATGTTCTTTAGCGTAACTCATTACTCTCGCTAAATACCACCGCGAACACGCCCCGCGCCCGTGACTCCCGCCACTGAAGATCACATCACTCTTTCGGGTGATCCACGCCCGAAACACCACGCCTCGCGCGCGAAAGTCCCGCGACCCTCGTGTCCATGGGGACCAGTGTGCTCAGCCTGCGCATGGACCACGAGCTGCTCGAACGGCTCAGGTGCCATGCCGCCAAAAGAGGAATGAGCGTCCAGGACTATGTCGTCCGGACGCTCATTCGGGATGACTTCGACGAGCGGTTCCAGGCCGCCGTCGAGGAGACGGAGAGGTTCTACGGGGTCACATGACCCGCACCGAACCGGGTGGGATCAGGTCAGGCCGAGGGCCGGCATCAGGTAGTAGAAGGCGAAGACCGCCGCCACCACGTACATGGCCACCGGGACGTCCTTGCCGCGGCCGGCCGCCAGGCGCAGCACCACGAAGGTGATGAAGCCCATGCCGATGCCGTTGGTGATCGAGTAGGTGAACGGCATCATCACCATCGTCACGAAGGCCGGCATGGCGATCGTGTAGTCCGCCCAGTCGATCTCCTTGACCGAACCGGACAGGATCAGGAAGCCCACCGCGAGCAGGGCCGGGGTGGCCGCCTGGGACGGCACCATGGTGGCGATCGGGGTCAGGAACAGCGCCACGGCGAACAGGGCACCGGTGACGACGTTGGCGAAGCCGGTCCTGGCGCCCTCGCCGACGCCCGCCGTCGACTCCACGAAGCAGGTGGTGGCGGAGGAGGAGCTGGCGCCACCGGCGGCGACCGCGATGCCGTCGACGAAGAGGACCTTGTTGATGCCGGGCATCTGCCCCTGGGCGTCGGTCAGCTTCGCCTCGTCGCTGATGCCCATGATCGTGCCCATGGCGTCGAAGAAGGTCGACAGCAGCACGGTGAAGACGAAGAGGACGCCGGTGAGCACGCCGACCTTCTCGAAGCCGCCGAACAGGCTGACCTTGCCGAGCAGGCCGAAGTCGGGAGTGGAGAACGGGCTGCCCGGCCACTTCGGGGTGGTCAGACCCCAGGACGGCACCTTGGCGACGGAGTTGATCACGACCGCCAGGACGGTCATCGCGACGATCGAGATCAGGATCGCGCCGGGCACCTTGCGCACGATCAGCGCCAGCGTGAGCAGCGCGCCCAGGATGAAGACGAGAACGGGCCAGCCGTTGAGGTGACCGTCGGCGCCGAGCTGGAGCGGCACGGTGGTGTGGGCGGCGTCCGGGATGCGGGAGACGAAACCGGAGTCGACGAGCCCGATCAGCATGATGAACAGGCCGATACCGATGGCGATGCCCTTGCGCAGGCCGAGCGGCACGGCGTTCATCACGCGCTCGCGCAGGCCGGTGGCGACCAGCAGCATCACCACGAAGCCGGCGAGGACGACCATGCCCATGGCGTCCGGCCACGACATGCGCGGCGCCAGCTGGAGCGCGACGACCGTGTTGACGCCGAGGCCGGCGGCGAGCGCGATCGGCACATTGCCGATGACACCCATGAGGAGAGTGGTGAACGCGGCGGTCACGACGGTGGCGGTGACCAGCTGGCCGTTGTTGAGCTGGTGCCCGTACATGTCCTTCGCGCTGCCCAGGATGATCGGGTTCAGCACGATGATGTAGGCCATCGCGAAGAAGGTGGCGAAACCGCCGCGGATCTCCCGGGGCAGGCTGCTGCCCCGCTCGGAGATCTTGAAGTAGCGGTCGAGAGCGCCGTACGGGGGTGGCGTTCCCGGCTGCTCGGGGGCGGAAGCCTTGGCGGTGGCCGAGGTGGGCATGCGGGTGACCTCAAAGGTGCGGGTGGGTACGGGGTTCCGGGCCGGACCGAGGATCAAACCAAACCGACAACCAACAGGTTCCCCCAGGTCCCTGTCGCGACTCTGTTGGTGATTCCTACGAAGAGAAGTGGCCAGACTCGGACCGTTTCAGTATGAACATATGAAGCCGAAAAGACCATCTCCGCGCGTAGACCGCGGTCCTGCCAGGGGCGGGACGCTTCTCACCAGGGCCCCGTAAGCTGATCCCCATGGCGAAGTGGACCCCCAAGCACGAGGCGCCGGAGCCCCTGGAGGGCCCCGTGGTCGCCACCATCACCGGCGGCACGATCGTGTGGTTCGTCCTCTTCCTGGTCCAGCTCCCCTTCTACGGCTGGTTCCACGACCACGGTCACACCTGGTGGCTGTGGACCTGCCTGGCCGGCGGGGGCCTCGGCCTGATCGGCATCTGGTACGTCCGCAAGCGGGACGCCGCCATCAAGCGGGCGGAGCGGGCGGGGCTGCCGCAGCAGTCGACGTCCGCGGACTAGTGCCCTGACAGGCAACGTTCGCCCCGTCGCGACGCCCGGCACGCCCTCTCGCCGCACCGGACGCCGCTCCTTCACGGGCAAACGTTGCCTGCCGCGGCACTAGGCGGACCCGCGCACCCGACGTGAGGGAGCGGGCCGAGGCAGGGTGCGCCTGCCCCGGCCGAAGGCCCCCGGACCGGGGCCGCCCGCGTCAGCGGACGACGTCGGTGCCGAGGGCGGCGTCGTCGATCTCGGCCGCGAACGGAGCGCCTTCCCAGTCACCGGCGACGGTGACGGCACGGGCTCCGCACAGACCGGCGATCCGGAGGCGCTCAGCCGCGTCCTCTCCGGCGAGCACCGCGCTGAGGTAGCCGGCGGCGAAAGCGTCTCCGGCGCCCACCGGGTCGACCACGGCGACCGGCTGGGGCCGCTGCCGGTGGACGACCCCGTCGACGCACGCGACGCTGCCGGCGGAGCCGAGCTTGATCACGACCTGACCGGGACCGAGTGCGGCGATGGCCCTCGCCTGCGCCTCGGGGTCCTTCTCGTCGGTGAACAGCAGGGCTTCCTCGGTGGTCGCGAAGAAGACGTCGGCCTTGCCGAGCAGATGGCCGAGGACCGTGCGGGCCCGGTCCTGCGGCCACAGCCGGGAGCGGAAGTTGACGTCGAAGGAGACGGTGACGCCGTGCTCCTCGGCGAGGGTGACGGCCCTGCGCACCGCGTCGGACGCGGACGCGCTCAAGGCCGGCGTGATGCCGGTGACATGCAGGATCCTCGCGCCGGCGATCACGGCCTCGTCGAGATCGGCGGGCGCGAGGCGGGAACCGGCGCTGTGCGTGCGGTAGTAGCTGACCTGCACCCGGCCCGAGGCCTGGCGGGTCTTCAGCATCAGGCCGGTCGGCGCGGGATCGCGCACGATCGACGTCGAGACGGCCTCGGCGCGCAGTTCCCGGGCGATGAGTTCGCCGACCTCGTCCGTGCCCAGGCGGCCGATCCAGTGCGCGGCGCGGCCGAGCCGGGCCAGGCCTATGGCCACATTGCTCTCGGCGCCGCCGAAGCCGAGCCGCAGGGTCGGCTGCCGGATCAGCGGCACGTTCGCCGACTGGGTGAGCAGCCCGATGGACTCGCCCAGGGTGACGACTTCGGGACCCATCGCGCTCACACCGCTTCCTCGATCGACTTGAACAGGGTGGCCGCGCGCCGGGCGATCACCGATACGTCGCCGTCGCGCAGCGCGCTGCCGGTGAGCGCGCCGCCCAGGCTGACCGCGACCGCCCCGGCGGCCACATACGAGCCGGCCGTCTCGACGGTGATCCCTCCCGACGGGACGAACGGGATGCCGGGGAACGGTTCGCGCAGGCTGCGCAGGTGGGCGGGGCCGCCGGTCGCGGCGGGGAAGATCTTCACGGCGTCCGCGCCGAAGGCGTGGGCACGCATCACCTCGGACGGCGTCCAGGCGCCGACGATGCTCGGCACCCCGTGTACGGACGCGATCCGGGGCAGCTCGTCCACCAGCCCGGGAGACACGGCAAACCCGGCTCCGGCGTCGATCGCGGCGCGGGTGAGGGCCTCGTCGGTGAGGGTGCCGGCGCCGATCACCGCGTCGGCCGAGAACTGCCGGACGGTCCGTTCCAGGACCGCCGGGAAATCCGGGGTGGTGGCGGTCAGTTCGATCGTTCGCACTCCGGCGCGTATGAGCGCGGCCACGGTGGTGGCGAGGTGCTCGGTCGTCGCGGGACGCAGGACGGCCACGACGCGGGCCTCGGTCAGGGCCACGGGCAGGGGCAGGGGGGCCGCCGATTGGGCCACGGAACAGCTCCTTCTCACAACAGGGTGCTGGGGGCGGACTGCCTGGTCGCCTTCGACGAGGCAGGACACGCCGTTGGTCGGGTGTGGTCAGCGGGACCTGGTCGGGCTTCGGCCGCCCCACGCGAGCGGGCTCCGGCCGGGTCGGTCATCGGGGCGCCGTGGTCATCCGCGGCCTCCCCACCGCTGCGAGATGTCGCGGGCCGCCGCTCTCACCAGGGGCACCACCTGCGAGACCCGCTCCGGTGGCATGCGTTCCTCGGGCGCCGACACGCTGATCGCATGGGTCGCGGCTCCGGTCACGTCGAAGACCGGGGCGGCGACGCAGCGCACCCCCGCCTCGTTCTCGACGTCGTCGATCGCCCAGCCGCGGGCACGGGACCTGGCGAGCTCGGCGCGCAGCGCGTCGCCGTCGGTGATGGTGTTCTCGGTGCGCGGGGGCATGCCCGCCGCGATCACCGCGTCGACCACTGCGTCGTCGGCGTAGGCCAGCATGGCCTTGCCGACGCTGGTGCAGTACGCCGACTGGGTGCTGCCGACCCGCGAGGCCATCCGCACGGGAAGCGGGCTGTCGACCTTGTCGACGTAGACCACGTGCGGGAAGTCCGCCGTGACCAGGTGAACGGTCTCGCTCGTCGCCTCCGACAGGCCCTTCAGCACGTCACGGGTGTCGCGGTGCGGGTCGTTCCCGGCGAGATACACCTGGCCGAGCTGGGCGTTGCGCCAGCCGAGCCGGTACGCGCCGCTCGGCAGGACCTGGACGAAGCGGGCGTCGACGAGCGGTTGGAGCAGACGCAGCACCGTGGACTTGCTCAGGCCCTGCTGTGCGGCCAGCTCGGTGAGCGTGCAGCCGCGGCCCTCGACGTCGTCGCCGAGCCTGATGAGGATCCCGAGCGCCCGGCGCAGCGAGGCCGAGTTGTTGCGTGCGCCGGGGGTGGGGGCGAGCCGGTCGGTCAAGACGAGCCTCCTCGTCGAATCGCGCGGCCGGCCGTGGCGTTGCGCAGGTGGCCGTCGCGGAGTGCGAACGCGCCGCCGATCACCACGTGGTCCACACCGTCCGCGAACTGCAGTGAGTCGTCGTAGGTTGCCAGATCGGCGACGCGGCCGGCATCGAGCACGACCAGATCGGCGATCTTCCCTGTCGCGATCAGGCCACGGTCCCCAAGCCCGAACCGGGCCACCGCCCGTGTCGACAGGTGCTGGACCGCGTCCGCCCAGCTCCAGTTGGTGCGTTCCAGCACCTGGTCGCGCAGGAACCGGGCGAACGCGCCGTAGGCCCGGGGGTGCGGGGCGCCGCCCATGAAGATGCCGTCCGAGCCGGCCATGTGCACGCGGTGCTGGGCGAGTTCGCTGACGTCGTCGTCGGTGTTCGCGGCGGGTTGCTGCACCAGGCAGCCGACCCCCAACTCGCAGTCGACCAGCAGGTCGCAGATCAGCTCGCCGACCGGCCGGTCCACCGTGGCGGCCACCTCGGTCAGGCGGCGCCCCTCGGCCCATCTCCAGGACGGGGCGGCGGTGTAGGCGAGGATCACCCGCTCCGGCAAGTCTCCGAGGGTGGGGAACCAGGTCCGGCCCAGTTCCCGGCGGGTGGCGGGATCCTTCAGCAGGGCGAGCGTCCCGCCCGAGCGGCCGGTCTGGAGTTCCGGCGGCAGGGTGAGCATCGACAGGATGGTGCTGCCGCGTGTGTAGGGGTAGCTGTCGAAGCTGAAGTCCAGTCCGGCGTCGAGGGCGGAGTCGAGCAGCGGCCGCAGGGCGGCGGCCGGGCCGTGGAAGTGCGAGACATGGGTGGCGACGCCGCTTCGCGCCGCGATCCGCCTCAGTTCCTCGATGCCGGTGTGCGCGTGTTCCTCGTATCCGCGCATGTGGGAGACGTGCACCGCGCCGGCTTCGGCCACCGGGCGGCACAACTCGGCGAGTTCCGCCGCGTCGGCGAAACCGCCGGGGACGTACTCGAGGCCGGTCGACAGCCCGACCGCTCCGTCGGCCAGTCCGCGGGCGACCAGCGCGCGCATGCGCCGGAGTTCGTCCGCCGTCGGCGTGTGCGGCGCGAAACCGGCGATCTGGGCGCGGATGTTGCCGGCGGGCACCAGGGCCGCCGCGTTGACGCCGATGCCGGTGTCGAAGTGGGCCAGAAGTCCGGCCGTCGACGCGTCGGCGGAAAGGGCGCCGGGCCGCGGTCCGTTGACCGCCGAGAAGTAGCGGTCGAGTTCCCCGGCGGTGGCGGCGCAGGACGGCGCGAAGGAGACGCCGTCCTGTCCGACGACGACGGTGGTCACGCCCTGCCGCAGATAGGCCTCGGTCACGGCCGGGTCGCCGAGGCGGCCGTCCGCGTGGCTGTGGGCGTCGACGAAGCCGGGCAGCACCAGACGCCCGGAGACGTCGACGACCTCGGTCGCGGCGGCCGCGTACCGCCTGGCGTCCGGGCCGACGTGGACGATGCGGTCGCCGCGGACCGCGACATCCGCCACGCGGGGTGGCCCGGAGCCGCCGTCGACCACCTTTCCGCCGCAAAGGACCAGGTCGGGGGGTGGTTCTGAGGTCGCGTCAGTCATCGTCACCTCGGAAGGCCGGCCGTCGGCTCATGGGTGTCTTCCCCTTTCGCTCGGCCTGCAGGGTCTTGCGCCGATTACGCCAGGCATTATATTCATGCCCCGTGCACTGCAAGACCAAGTTCTGCACTGCACAACGTAATTGGGGTCGCGCTCACCCAGGGCGCAGGTGAAACGAGGATCGAATGCCCCCAGCGCGCAAACGCGCCATCGCGGCGAGTGCTCCGTGCCTCGCAGCCGCCCTTCTGCTGTCGGCCTGCTCCGCGCCGATGGCCGACAGCGCGCGGCCGGACGGCCTGGTGGTGGCCGAGACGACGGCGCCCAGCACCCTGGACCCGCAGGGCTCCAGCATGTACGCCGACCGGTTCGCCTGGCAGCTCTCCTACGAGTGCCTCTACACCACGACCGCCGACGGCCGGGTCGAGCCCGCCCTCGCCACCGGCTACGACGAGTCGGCGGACGGTCTGACCTACACCTTCACGCTGCGCCACGGTGTGCGCTTCCACAACGGCTCTGCGCTCACCGCCGACGACGTCGTCTACTCCTTCGACCGGCTGCACAAGGGCTCGGACGGCATCGACGAGGAGCTGTTCCCGACGCTGAAGGGCGTCGAGAAGGTCGACGCCGAGAAGGTCAGCTTCAAGCTGAAGACTCCGGACGCCGGATTCATCAACAACATGGCCAACCCCCTGGTATGGGGGTGCGCGATCATGAGCCGGCACGCCGACGCGTCCAACCCGGCCACCACCATGGTGGGAACCGGGCCATGGAAGCAGACGTCGTACCGCGCCAACAGCGAACTACGGCTGGAACGCAACGACGACTACTGGGGCAGGAAGGCCGCCGCACCCGCCCTCTCGGTGCTGTACATCCCCAATGTCGCCACCCAGGTGGCCAATCTCCAGGTCGGCAAGATCGACCTGATGTTCCCCGACGCGGCGAGCGCCGCGGCGCTGAAGGGCCGCCGCGACGTGGCCCTCGACAAGGTCGAGACCGACTCGACGATCTTCCTCCAGATCAACAACCTCCGTAAGCCGCTGGACAACCAGCTCGTACGGCAGGCGCTGGCACTCGCCGTCGACCGCGGGGAGCTGGCCGAGGGCGCCTACCACGACGGCGCCCGGCCGAGCGTCTACATCCCGCCGTCGTCGGCCTGGGCACCCTCCGTCGACCGGCTGCCGTACTCCCAGCCGGACCTCGACCGGGCCAAGAAGCTGCTGAGCCAGGCCGGCTATCCGCACGGGTTCTCCACCACGCTCATGTACATCAGCGGGTACGACCCGGGCACCGACAACCTGATGACCCTGATGCAGGCCCAGCTCGCCCGGGTGGGGATCAAGGTCAAGCTGCTGCCCCTGGAGCGGGCCGCCTGGAGCTCCAAGCTGACCGGGCCGGACTACGACCTCTCCTGGAACGCGCAGTCGTACTACTCCAACCCGATCCAGTACGTGCTGCCCGCCGAGGGCCGGCAGGGTCCGACGCCCGCGGAGCTGCGGAAACTGCTCGACGACGCCCGCGCCGCCGGCGACCAGGCCGCTTACCAGCAGGCACTGACGAAGATCTCCGAGTACGAGGCGACGCACGTCTACCCGACCGTCACCCTGCTCGCCACCAACACGTTCGCCGCCTACCGAAACGTCCTCGACCACGTGACGGTACCGCCGAGCCAGAGCCGCACCTTCCTGACCGACGTGACGAAGGAGTAGCGCGATGACGACCGCGCAGACAGCGCCCGGCGCACCCGCCGACACGGCAGCCCTCTCGGTACGCGATCTGACCATCGGCTATCGACGCGGCGACCGCGAAGTCCCCGCCGTCGTCGGGGCGGGCTTCGAGATCTCCGCCGGCGAACGGGTCGCCCTCGTCGGTGAATCCGGGTCGGGCAAGTCGACCCTGGCCTCGGCGATCCTGCGGACCCTGCCCGACAACGCGAACGTCGTGTCCGGGTCGATCTCGCTCGGGGGACGCGACCTGCTCCGCCTCGACCCGGCCGGCCTGCGCGGGATCCGCTCCACGCGGATCGCGCGGGTGCCGCAGGACCCCCTCGCCAGCCTCAACCCCGTCTTCCCCGTCGGCAAGCAGCTGACCGACGTCGTCCGGGCCCATCACGCGGTGTCCAAGAGCGAGGCGATCGGCATCGCCGAGGAGGTCCTCCGCCAGGTCGGACTGCCCGATGTCGCGGTGAAGCGCCGCAGCTTCCCCCACGAGCTCTCCGGCGGTATGCGCCAGCGGGTGCTGATCGCCATGGCGCTCATCAACCGGCCCCAGCTGCTGATCGCCGACGAGCCGACCACCGCGCTCGACGCCACGGTCCAGGCGCAGATCGTCGACCTGCTGCGCACCCGCGTCACCGCCGCGGGGATGTCGCTGCTGCTCATCACCCACGACATCGGCATCGTCGGCGAACTGTGCACCCGGGTCATGGTGATGTACCGCGGCCAGATCATCGAGCAGGGCCCGGTGACGGACGTTCTCACCAACCCCCGGCACGACTACACCGCCTCACTGCTCGCGGCCGCACGCGGAGAGCCGAAGGCGTACCGCAGAGAACCAGGAGTGACCGCATGACCAGCCCTACGACGGCCGAGGCGCCCAGCCACGTGCTCCAGGTCGACAGCGCGCGGAAGTACTTCCCGGTCCGCCGGGCCAGGCTCCGCGACCCGCGCCGCCACGTCCACGCCGTGGACTCCGTGACCCTGGCCCTCGGCGGCGGCCAGACCCTCGGGATCGTCGGCGAGTCCGGGTGCGGCAAGTCGACCCTGGGCCGGGTGATCGTCGGGCTCGAACGGCCCGACGCCGGCACCGTGCGGGTCGGCGTGGACGCCGCCGCCGCGGGCACCCCCCGCGCCCTCGGAGTCGTCCAGGCGGTGTTCCAGGACCCGGCCAGCGCCCTGGACCCGCGCATGACCGTCCGGCAGAGCATCGCGGAGGCCCTTCCCGACGTGGACCGGGCCACCCGCGAGCGGCGGGTCGTGGAAGCACTGGAGGAGGTCGGGCTCACCGAGGAGTACGCCGACCGCTACCCCCACGAGCTGTCCGGCGGGCAGCAGCAGCGGGTCTGCATCGCCCGCGCGGTGGTGGGCCGCCCGGAGCTGATCCTGCTCGACGAGGCGGTCACCTCGCTGGACGCCTCCTTGCAGGCGCAGGTGCTCGACCTGCTCAGCCGGCTCCAGGAACGCACCAGCGTGGCCTACGTGTTCATCTCGCACGACCTGCGGGCCGTGCGCCGGTTCAGCGACCAGGTGGCCGTGATGTACCTCGGCCAGCTGGTCGAGGTCGCCCCGGCCGCCGACTTCGACACCGGGCTGCTGCACCCGTACTCGGTGGCCCTGCGGTCCACCGAACCGAGCCTCCCCGGCGACGACGGGCCGCGGCTGCCGAGAATCGTCCTGGACGGCGAGCCCCCCAGCGCGATCGACCCGCCGCCCGGCTGCCGGTTCGCCGCGCGCTGCCCCGTGGCGGAGGCCCGCTGCCGGGAGACGTTGCCGGAACTGGTCGAGGAACGCCCCGGCCACCTCGTCCGCTGCGTCAAGCCGGGAGCGCTCACCCCCGCCTCGTACTCGGGAGAGGCCGCCTGATGCTGCTCTACACGCTGCGCAAACTGGTGGGCGCCGCCGCCGTCCTGCTCGCGCTCTCCGCACTCGTCTTCATCGCCGGCCGCGCCCTCACCCCCGGTGACGCGGCACAACTGATCGCCGGCTCCAAGGCCAGCCCCGAGACGATCGAGAACATCAGGCACTCCCTGGGCCTGGACCAGCCGATCCTCGAGCAGTACCTGAACTGGCTGGGCGACGCCCTGCGCGGGGACTTCGGCACCTCGCCGTTCTCCGGTCAGGCCAACCGCGACGTGATCCTCCAGCAGGCCCCGGTCTCCCTGGAACTGGCGCTGCTGGGCCTGCTCATCGCCGTGGTCATCGGCATCCCCGCCGGGGTGTACGCCGCCACCCGCGCACGGTCGGCCCGCGTCTGGGCCGTACGGCTGCCGCTGCTGTTCGCGTTCGCCTTCCCGGCGTTCGTCTCCGGCTCGTTCGCGCTGTACGCGGCCACGCACTACTTCCCGAACCTGTACTCGCCGAGCTACATCCCGGTCGACGACGGCCTGATCGCCAATGTGCAGACCATGCTGCTGCCGGCGCTGGCCGTCGGCATCCCCACCGCGCCGCTGATCATGCAGATGACCCGGTCCTCCATGCTGGAGGTGCTGGCCGCCCCGCACATCTCGACCGCGCGCACCAACGGCATCGCCGAATGGCGCATCACGTACGTCTACGCGCTGCGGACGGCGCTGCCTCCCGTGCTCACCCTGATCGGCATGATCTTCGGGCTGCTGGTCGGTGGCCTCTTCATCGTCGAACAGATCTTCAGCCTGCCGGGTCTCGGCCGCGGCATCCTCGGCTCCATCGAGATGCGCGACTTCACCCAAGCGACCGGGCAGGCACTCGTGCTCGCCGCGGCCTTCATCCTGGGCAACCTGGTTGTGGACCTGGTGCTCCCGCTCGTCGACCGCCGTATCGCGCGCTCCTAGGAATCCGCCATGACTTCAACCCCGGAACGCATTCCGACTCAGGGCACCACGTCCACCGACTCGTCCGCCCCGTCGGCATCGTCCGCCTCGTCCGCCTCGTCCGCCTCGTCAAAGGGCAGTAGCGCCGGCCCCCGCGCCGTGCGCCGGCGCTGGCCGATACGCGGCATCCTCGCCAACGCGGCCCTCGCCGTGCTCGTGCTCTACGTACTGGCCGCGCTCCTCGGGCCGGTGATCGCCCCCTACGCGCCGAACGAGCTCAACGCCGGTCCGCGGCTCGTCGGACCTTCGGCCAGTCACCTGTTCGGGACCGACGCCCTCGGCCGCGACCAGTTCTCCCGGGTGATCGCCGCCGCCCGCCCCGCGGTCGAGGCCGCCCTGATCTCGGTCACCTTCGCCATCGTGGTGGGCACCGCGATCGGCACCGCCGCGGGCTTCCTGCGCGGTGTGACGGACGGGATCCTGTCCCGCGTCACCGACCTGCTGTTCGCCATTCCGGAGTACCTCCTGGCGATCCTGGTGCTCGCCATCATGGGCAGCGGACTGGTCAACGCGGCACTCGCCATCGGCCTGGTCATCATCCCGCGCTTCGCCCGGATCGCCCGGGGAGCGACGATCGAGGTCGCCGGGCGCAGCTACATCGACGCGGCACGGCTGTGCGGCCGCGGGAGATGGTGGATCCTGCGCCGCCACATCCTGCCCAACATCAGCTCGCCGCTGGTCATCATGACCGCCATCAACCTGTCCACCGCCGAGGGCGCCTACGCCGCGCTCAGCTTCCTCGGCTTCGGCGTCGCGCCCCCGGACGCCGACTTCGGCAGCATGATCTCGGCCGCGCAGCAGTACATGCTCACGGAGCCGTGGCTGGCGGCGTACCCGGCGCTCGCGTTCGTCGCGCTCGTGCTCGCGTTCAACCTGCTCGGTGACGCGCTGCGCGACCAGCTCGATCCCCGCAGCCGTACGGCGGCCGGCGCGTGAACCGCGCCGACCGCGGAACGAACCCCGAATCTGGAGAGACCCCCGTGCCCGACCTGCGCGCCCGGCTCGATTCCGCCGTCCCCGACCTGCTCGCCGAGCACCGTGTCCCCGGTGCCGCGGTGGGGGTCGCCCTGGACGGCCGGACCTGCGCCACCGGTTATGGCGTCACCAACGTGGCCCACCCGATCGCCGTCGACGAGAACACCCTCTTCCAGGTGGGCTCGATCTCCAAGACACTGCTCGGCGCCGTCATCGGCCGGCTTCTGGAGCAGGGCGTCCTGGAACTCGGCGCACCCGTCGCCCCGCTCCTCGGCCCGGACTCGGGCCTCGACGAGCGCATCACCCTGCGCCACACGATCACGCACACCTCCGGCATCGACGCCCAGAACATGATCGCCGACGCGCCGCGGCTGCTGGCCGGCCACGCCGACGACAGCATCCAGGCGTCGCTGCGGCACTTCGCCGGCCGGCCGCTGATGTTCGACCCGGGCACGAACTTCACCTACAGCGGCCCCGGCATCATGGTCGCGGCCGCCGCCGTCGAGCGCGCGACCGGCCGGCACTACGCCGACCTGCTGCGCGAGCTGGTGATCGAGCCGGCCGGCATGGAGCTGACCTGCACATCGGCCGACGAGGCGATCTTCCACCGGGTGGCCGCGCCCCACGGCCACGGCCCCGACCGCTCCCCGGAGCTCCTGGTCGACCGCGGCTGGCAACGGCACTGGCAACTGCCCGGCTGGGACGTGCCGGGCGGCGGCGTCGTCTCCAGCGCCGGCGACCTGCTGCGGTACGCCGCCTGGTCGGTCTCCGAGGCGGCCCCCAAGCGCCTCTTCGAGCCCCTGGCGAGCCAGGGCATCGCGGGCCACGACATCGGACTGGCCTGGCACCTCGGCGAGACCGGCGGCCGTCCGGCCATGTCGCACAGCGGCCTGACCATCGGGTACGCCTCACGGCTGGTGCTCGTACCGTCCACCGGACTGGCGTACGCCGTCCTGACCAATTCGCTGCACGGCGAGGAGTTCATCCGCGACCTGGAGAAGGTGATCCTGGACGCGGCGGGCGTCGACACCACGGCCGCGAGCACCCGGCCGGTGCCCTCCGACCTCGCCGAGGCGCTCCAGGGCACCTACGACTGCGGCTTCTACGGGACCGTCTCGATCGTCCCGGGCGCCCGCCCCGGAGAGCTGGCGATCACCGCCAACGGCGCGCGGGCCGAGGAGGACCAGTACGTCATCGAGCTGGAAGGCGCCGACCGGGCCGTGCTCGCCGGCCCCGACTCGCTCGTCACGCTGTCCGAGGACGGTGCGCAGGGCTCGCTCGTCGGCTTCGTCCGCGAGGACGACGGGACCGTCTCCGCCATCCGCTACCACGGCCGGCTGGACCGCCGCATCGCCTGACCCCACGTCGGAGGTGGGACGGCCGTCCCCGGGGACCGCGCCCCGGGGACGGCCGTCCCGTCGCGCACCGCCCGTACGACCGACGTACGAGGCCTCTCCTCCCCAGGTCGGATCTTCCACCCCCTCGACGAGTGAAGCCGCACAACCGCACGTACCGTCGAATGCATGACGCATATCGACGCGGGCACGGAGCTCGACCCGGTGCACCCCGTGCCCGTCCCGGTCGTCCGGACGACCGGACTCACCTCCGCCGAGGTCGCGGAGCGCATCGCCCGCGGCGAGATCAACGACGTGCCGGTGCGCAGCAGCCGCTCCCTCCCCGAGATCGTCCGCGCCAACGTCTTCACCCGGTTCAACGCGATCATCGGCGTCCTGTGGGTGATCACCCTCTTCGTCGCCCCGATCCAGGACGGCCTGTTCGGCTTCGTGATCATCGCCAACACGGGCATCGGCATCATCCAGGAGTGGCGGGCGAAGAAGACCCTCGACTCGCTCGCCGTCATAGGCGAGGCCCGCCCCACGGTGCGCCGCGACGACACCGCCGTCGAGATAGCCACCTCCGAGATCGTGCTCGGCGACCTCATCGAGATCGGCCCCGGTGACAAGGTCGTCGTCGACGGAACCTGTGCCGAGACCGACGGGCTGGAGATCGACGAATCCCTGCTCACCGGCGAGGCCGACCCCGTCGTCAAGCGGCCCGGCGACCGTGTGATGTCCGGCAGTTTCGTCGTCGCCGGCGGCGGCGCCTTCCAGGCGACCAGGGTCGGCCGCGGCGCCTACGCCGCCCAGCTCGCCGAGGAGGCCTCCCGCTTCACGCTCGTCCACTCCGAGCTGCGCACCGGCATCTCCACCATCCTCAAGTACGTGACCTGGATGATGGTCCCGACCGCGATCGGCCTGGTCATCAGCCAGCTCGTGGTGAAGAACAACGACCTCAAGGAGTCCGTCGCCCGCACCATCGGCGGCATCGTCCCCATGGTCCCCGAGGGACTGGTCCTGCTCACCTCCGTCGCCTTCGCCATCGGCGTGATCCGGCTGGGCCGCAAGCAGTGCCTCGTGCAGGAGCTGCCCGCCATCGAGGGCCTCGCCCGCGTCGACACGGTGTGCCTGGACAAGACCGGCACCCTCACCGAGGGCGGCATGGACGTCACCGAGCTGAGGTCGCTGGACGGCTACGACGAGGCGTACGTGCGCAAGGTGCTCGGCGCGCTCGGCGAGTCCGACCCGCGCCCCAACGCCTCCCTCCAGGCGATCATCGCCGCCTACCCGGACAGCGAGGAGTGGCGCTGCGTGGAGTCGCTGCCCTTCTCCTCGGCCCGCAAGTACAGCGGCGCCAGCTTCAGCGAGGGCGACGGCGATTCCAGTACGTGGCTGCTGGGCGCCCCGGACGTGCTGCTGCCCGCCGAGGCCCCCGCGCTCGCCGAGACCGGGCGGCTGAACGAGCAGGGCCTGCGCGTGCTGCTGCTCGCCCACGCCGCCCGCGACCTGGACGACCCGGAGGTGGCCAGGACCGTCCGGCCGGCCGCGCTCGTGGTGCTGGAACAGCGGCTGCGGCCCGACGCCGCGGAGACGCTGCGCTACTTCGCCGAGCAGGACGTCCGAGCCAAGGTCATCTCCGGCGACAACGCGGTGTCCGTGGGCGCGGTCGCCGCGAAGGTCGGCCTCGACGGGACCGCCGTCGACGCCCGCCGGCTGCCCGCCGGGCGGGACGAGATGGCCCCGGTGGTGGACGAGGGCACGGTGTTCGGGCGGGTCACCCCGCAGCAGAAGCGGGACATGGTGGGCGCGCTCCAGTCACGCGGGCACACGGTCGCGATGACCGGCGACGGCGTGAACGACGTGCTGGCACTGAAGGACGCCGACATCGGCGTGGCGATGGGCTCGGGCTCGGAGGCCACCCGGGCGGTCGCGCAGATCGTGCTGCTGAACAACAGCTTCGCCGTCCTGCCGTCCGTGGTCGCCGAGGGGCGTCGGGTGATCGGCAACATCACCCGGGTCGCGACCCTGTTCCTGGTGAAGACGGTCTACTCGGTGCTGCTGGCGGTGCTGGTGGTCTGCTCGCAGGTGGAGTATCCGTTCCTGCCCCGCCATCTGACCCTGCTGTCCACGCTGACCATCGGCGTCCCGGCCTTCTTCCTGGCCCTCGCCCCGAACACGGAACGGGCCCGGCCCCACTTCGTACGGCGGGTCATGCGCTACGCGGTACCGGGCGGGGCGGTGGCCGCCGTGGCGACCTTCGTGACGTATCTGGCCGCCCGCCACCACTACACCGGCCCGGGCGCCCTGGACGCGGAGACCAGCGCGGCCACGCTCACGCTGTTCCTGGTCTCGATGTGGGTCCTGGCGATCGTCGCCCGCCCCTACACCTGGTGGCGGATCGCGCTGGTGGCCTCGATGGGCGCGGCGTTCCTCGTCGTCCTGGCCGTGCCCGCGTTCCAGGACTTCTTCGCCCTGAAACTGGAGGGCACGGCCATGCCGTGGCTCGCGGTGGGCATCGCGGTGGTGGCGGCGGCCGTCCTGGAGTTCCTGTGGAAATGGACCGGCCGCCGCTTCCCCGTCTAGCGGATTACTTCGTCACGCGGACCAGGTCACCCGCGGCGTTGACCGCCGGGGTGGTGGTGTTGCCCACGAAGATGAAGCGGTAGTAGCCGTCGACGGTGGCCTTCGTGGTGGTCTTGAGGGCGCCCGTGGAGTTCGTCTTGACGGTCTTCAGCGTCTTGTAGGTGGTGGTGCCCTTCTTACGGAACTGAAGCTTCACCGCCTGACCGCTGTACCCCGAGTACTTGCCGCTCTCCCAGTTGGCCCGGGACAGCTTGCCGGTGACGGTGACGGTCTTGCCCTTCTTCACCGGCTTGGGCTTGGCGCTGGTGGTCAGCTTGGAGTTGCGCTGCACCAGCGTGGTGCCGAGGCCGCCCTTCTCGGCGAAGCCGACCTTGGTGATGTCGAAGTCACGGGACTCGATGTCCTGGCCGTTGTACGCGATGGCCAGGGCGCCCGCGCGCCAGGTACCGGCCTCGGCGTTCGCCAGTTCCCCGTCGGCCGGATAGATGTCGATCTTGCCCTTGCAGTTGGCCGTGGTCGCCGAGGTGACGGAGCAGGTGGCCGGGAGGTCGCCGTAGAGCTCGTTCTGCGGCATGTCGTAGGGGCCCCGGTAGAGGAACGGGCCGGTGAAGAAGTCCTTGGCGCGCACGTCCACGTCGGCGCCGAACTTCATGGTGTAGGTGACCGTGGTGGACACGTGGCTGGTGGTGCCGACCTTGACCGCCTTGGCGACCTTGAGGTTGGAGAAGGTGACGTCCAGGTCGTACGGCATCTCGTCGCCCGCGACGCGCGCGCTGATCCCGGCCTTGGCGGCGGAGGGAGCGTGGGCGGCCTGGAAGACCTTCGCGACGTCCGCGCGGTAGCTGGAGGGACCGGCGGCGTGCGCGGCGGGCACGGCAAGGGCGGAAAGGGCCAGGGCGCCGGACACGGCGGCCACAGTGGCTCGTATACGCATGCGTTCCCCAAGTGGAGAAAGGGGGCCGGCGCCGGCCGTTCCTCGCGGTCCGTCTTCGGCGCCGGGCCCAATGATCGTGGAGTCTGTCTGACTCACGAGATCAGATCCGTTACCGCCGGGGATGGTTGCACGGAAGTTGGGATTTTTTATGGGCGGCCCTCGGAAGCCGTCCACTTTCCGAACGTGATCGTCCGGTTCGGGCCGGATGGTCGTGAACTCCGGCTGGTGGATGCGTCAACTCCGCGGGAACACCGGCGGAAAGAGTTCGTCCACCGTGCGCCGGCGGTGGTCGCGCTCCGGGTAGGCCGCGCGCATCGTGTCGAACAACTGCTGGCCGGTTCGCCTCAGTTCGGTGAGATCGACGCCGGGGATCGAGCCGTCGCGCATGACCACCCGGCCCGCGACCATCGTCAGGACCGCGTCGCGGGCGGTGCCGTTGAGCACCAGGGTGCGCAGCGGATCCTCGGTGACGCCCATACGGAAGTCGTCCAGAGCGAACGCCGACAGGTCGGCGGTGGCCCCCGCGGCCAGCCGGCCGAGATCCGGTCGGTGCAGCGCGGTCGCCCCACCGGCCCACAGCGCGTCGAAGTAGCCGGTGAGGTGCCCCTGCCCCAGGTCGCCGGCCTGGAGCCTGGCCACCTGGGTGCCCACGTCGATTCCCCGGATCAGGTCCGGCGGGAAGGAGTCGGTGCCCAGGCACAGGTTCACTCCCCGCGTCCGGTAGTCGCCGAACGTGTGCAGGTTGTGGGCGTATCGGGCGTTCGTCAGCGGGCAGTGCACGATCGAGACACCGGCGTCGGCCAGCACCGCGACATCTCCGGTGTCCCTGCCGAGCACCTCCGGGTGCACATCCAGCACCACCCCATGCGGAACGATCAGCCGGTCGGACAACAGCCCTGAGTCGGCGATCAGTTGCAGCGGGGTGCGGCCATAGGCGCGCTGGATGTAGTCACGCTCCGACATGCCTTGCAGCGCGTGCAGGCGCACCAGCGCGCCGCGCTCGTCCGCGGCGCGGGCGACGTCGCCGAGCAGCTCCGGGAGCAGGGTCTCGATCCGGCACGGCAGCAGCACCCCGGTCACCAGGGGATCGGCGAGCCGAGCGGTGTGGTCCAGGAAGCGCAGCGCGTCGGCCAGACCACGCCGGCCGGCCTCCTCGTCGAACATCACGGTGCGTTTGCCGTCGGCGCCGATCACGTTCACCCCGGACCGGAACGACGGCCCGAGGAAGCCCCGCAGACCCAGCCGCGACGACACCTCGGCCATCGCCACGAAGTCCTCGTAGGTCTCCGCCCAGTCGCTGTGCACCTCCGAGGCGATCGGCATGTAACTGGTGATGCCGTGCAGGGCGAGCTGGACCAGCGCGTACTCGCGTACCGCGCGGCGTTGCGCGGCGTCGAACACCGCCCGGGGCGCGGCGAAGTAGTCGGCCGACCAGGTGAAGCCGGACGCCAGATCCGGGGACGCCCAGGAGTCCAGGATCAGGTGGTCGATGTCGGTGAGGGCGTCCAGATCGATGAGGCCGGGGGTGACCACCGCGTCACCGAGGTCGATGCGGACGTCGGCCTGCCGCCGGTCGAGTTCGGCGCGATCGCCCACATCGACGATCGTGTCGCCGTCGATCAGCACGGCGCCGTCCGGCACCTCCACGTGCGAGCGTCCGTCGTGGGCGATCACCCAGGAAGCAGTGACCAGGGTCTTCATCGACGTGCCTTCCAGATTTGGTACACCAACTGGCTGAAACGGTCGCCCGGCCCCGGGAGCAGTTCATGCTTCCCCGGGCCCGGTAACAACCGGCTATGGCCCGCGCAAACTTTTACACAAGCCGGAAATCGCGCCCTACAAGGGCTGATGCCCCAGCGACGACTGTCCGCCGGGTTATCAAAGAACCCTAGTAGAAATCGCGATTGCTGGTATACCGTTTCGGCCACCTCCCCTCCCCTCGAGCACCAAAGGATCGGACGTGCCGGATCCGCATGAGCCGCCGAGTCCGCCGCGCCACGCCGCCGCGCCGGAACCCACCGATGGGCAGGTGGCCACTCTGCCTCCCCCAGAACCCGCAACCGCCGAGCGCAGGCCCGCAGCGGAGATCGCCACCGCGCGGTCGCTGCTGGGCACGGCGTGGCTTCGGATACGGCGCAGCCGGATCGCCATCGCCGCCCTGATCGTGGTGGTCCTCATGGTG
Source organism: Streptomyces sp. NPDC004721 (assembly GCF_053601495.1). Taxonomy (NCBI): domain Bacteria; kingdom Bacillati; phylum Actinomycetota; class Actinomycetes; order Kitasatosporales; family Streptomycetaceae; genus Streptomyces; species Streptomyces sp. NPDC004721. The sequence continues at coordinate 28,760 of NZ_JBSGBZ010000017.1, read as the reverse complement.
CTGTTCGCGATCCTGGCGCCGGTGTTGGTGGCCATCGAAGGATCGGACCCGTTCACCTCCCGGACGGGGCCGGACTTCCTGGATTCCTTCTACGCGCCGGGCCTGCCGCTGCCGTACTACCGCTTCCCGTCGAGCGAGCACTGGCTCGGCCTCGAACCGGGGCTCGGGCGCGACATCTTCGCCCGGATGGCCTACGGCGCGAGGATCTCCCTGACCATCGCGCTGCTGTCCACAGTGGTCTCGGTGGTCCTGGGCACCGTGCTCGGCGCCGCCGCCGGATACTTCGGCGGCAAGATCGACATGGTGATCAGCCGGGTGATGGACCTGTTCCTGGCCTTCCCCCACCTGCTGCTGGTGCTGTCGCTGACCCCGATCATGCAGTCCCGGCTGCGTGGCACCGCCCTCGACTCGGGGAGCCTGGTGCCGATCGCCTCACTGGTGATCATCCTCGGCTTCTTCGGCTGGGCCTACCTGGCCCGAGTCGTGCGCGGCCAGGTGCTCTCGATCCGGGAGCAGGAATTCGTCGAGGCCGCCCAGGCCTACGGGGCCTCGCACCGGAGCATCATCCTGCGGCAGATCATCCCGAACGTCATGGGCGTCGTGCTGGTCTACGCGACCATGATGATCCCGACCAACATCACCGCAGAGGCGGCTCTGTCCTTCCTCGGGGTCGGGGTCAAGGACCCCACACCCTCCTGGGGCCAGATGCTCAACGCGGCCCAGGCAGGCAACTGGTACCTGTCCGACCCGTGGTTCCTCGCCGTCCCGGCCGGAGCACTGGTGATCACCGTGCTCGCGTTCAACCTGCTCGGCGACGCGGTCCGGGACGCGTTGGACCCCAAGTCCTCCCGAAGCTGACCTCCCTCGACGCGCCGTCCTCTCCCGACGCGCCGTTCCTTTCCTTACCCTCAAGGAGACGCAGTGAAACGAAGCACCATGGCGGCGATCGCCCTGACGGTGAGTGCCGGGCTGACCCTGACCGCCTGCGGCGGGTCCAAGCCCACCCCCGGTTCCGGCTCCGGTCCCAGAGCCGACGCCTATGCGCCGGTGGTGATCGGGAAGGACTACACCACCAAGGGCGGGAACATCAACGTCCTGATGTCCTCGGACTTCCAGACGCTGGACCCCGGCAACAGCAACTACGTGCAGACCGCCAACGTGGGGCAGCTGTACTACCGCACCCTGACGATGGCCAAGGAGACGGCCGGCAAGCCGCCGACCATCGTGCCGGACCTCGCCACCGATCTGGGCAAGCAGTCCGCCGACGGCCTCACCTGGACCTACACCCTGAAGAAGGGGCTGAAGTTCGAGGACGGCACGCCGATCACCAGCAAGGACATCAAGTACGGGGTCGAGCGCACCTACGCCCGCGACGTCTACACCCAGGCACCGCAGGAACTGAACGCCGCACTGTCCGACGACAGTTACAAGGGCCCGTACACCGGTGGCGACTTCAAGGCCATCGACACCCCGGACGACAGCACCGTCGTCTTCCACCTCAAGCAGCCGTTCGCCGAGTTCCCCGCCCTGGTCTCGCGGTCGAACACGGCGCCGGTGCCGAAGGCCAAGGACACCAAGCTCGACTACACCAACCACCCGGTCTCGTCGGGCCCGTACAAGATCCAGTCGTACGACCGCGGCCGCTCGATGAAGCTCGTCCGCAACGACCAGTGGAACCCGGCAACCGACCCGAACCGGACCGCCCTGCCGGACACGTTCACCTTCACCCTGTCCACGGCCCAGGCGACCATCAGCCAGCAGCTGCTCGCCGACTCGGACCCGACGGCCGTCACCCTGGACAGCAACGGCGGTCTGCAGGCGTCCGACGCCGCCAAGCTCAACGCGGCCGACGTCAAGAAGCGCACCGCGGGCGGCCTGCTGGGCTGCACGGACGTGCTGGACTTCAACACCGAGACGATCAAGGACCCGCAGGTCCGCAAGGCACTCGCGCTGTCCATCGACCGGAGCGCCATCCAGGTGCAGTACGGCGGCGAACGGTTCGGCAAGCTGACCCAGTCGTACATCAACTCGGCCCAGCGGGGATACGTCGAGCAGCACACCGACCTCGACCCGACGGGCAAGCCCAAGCTGGACGAGGCCAAGAAGCTCCTGGCGGGCAAGACCTTCCCCAAGAAGCTGGTGTACGGCTACGCCGACGCCAACCCCCGGTACAAGAACGTCGGCACCGTGCTGCAGCAGAACTTCAAGCAGCTCGGCATAGACCTTCAGCTGCGCCCGATCCCGACCGCCAACTACTACACGGTGCTGGCCGGTGACCAGATGCCGGACATCGCCCGCAGCGGCTGGTGCGGTGGCGCGGACAGCGGTTCGGTGCGCACCACGGTCGACCCGAACCTGGGCCCGAGCGTGGACGGCAAGACCTACGGCTTCTCCAACATCCCGCGCTACTACGACCCGAAGATCTCCCGCGCGATGTACGAGCTGCGCGGCACCAACGGGTCCAGCGAGGAACTCGGCAAGAAGTGGGCGACCCTGTTCGACCAGGCCATGCAGGGCTACCCCCTGGTTCCGCTGATCCGCAGCTACACCAACAGCGTGGTCGGCTCCAAGGTCCGTAACGCCCAGGTGGGTTACTTCTTCGGCGGCATCGACCTGTCCATCCTCGGCGTCCAGCACTGAGACTCCGTCACAAAAGAGGTAGAAACGGTGAGTCCATCCCGAGCCGACGGGTCGCGCCCATGACCAGATTTCTGACGCGGCGATTCGTCGCGATGATCCTCCTGTTGTTCGTCATCAGCTTCGTGACGTTCAGCCTGTTCCAACTGGGCCCGGCGGACCCGGCCGCGGCGGCCTGCGGTCAGGAGTGCACTCCGCAGCGCATCGCCGAGGCCCGGGTCGCGCTCGGGATGGACAAGCCCTTCCTCACCCAGTACTTCGACTACATGTCGGGCCTGATCGGCAGCCGCCACGTCGGCGCGCCGGGCAGCCAGACGCTGTGCTCCTGGCCGTGTCTGGGCAAGTCGTTCCAGACCAACGAGGACGTCACCGCGATCATCGGGCGGGCCCTGCCCTACACCCTGTCGGTGGCCAGCGGCGCGATCGTGCTGTGGAGCGTCGTCGGCGTCGGTCTTGGCCTGCTGGCGGCGCTGCGCAAGGGCCGGTTCACCGACAAGCTCATCGTCGGCGCCGCCTCGGTCGGGGTGTCCCTGCCCATTCCGGTGACCGGTCTGCTGCTGCTGCTCTTCTTCGTCAGCACGATGCACCTGCTGCCGTTCACCACCAACGCGATCACCTCACCGTTCGGCGACGCGGGTCCGGGCGGCTGGTTCCTGAACTACCTGCTGCCCTGGGTGGCGCTCGCGGTGCTGTTCAGCGCGCAGTACATCAGGGTCACCCGCGGCAACATGCTGGAGACCTTCGGAGAGGACTTCATGCGCACCGCGCGCTCGAAGGGCCTGTCCCGGCGGAGCATCGTGTTCAAGCACGGTGCGCGGGCCGGAATCACTCCGGTGGTCACCATGCTCGGTCTCGACATCGGCACCCTGCTGGGCGGCGCCGTGCTCACCGAGCAGATCTTCTCGGTGCCGGGCGTCGGATTCACCGCGGTGCACGCCGCCCAGGCCGGCGACCTTCCGGTCACCATGGCCATCACCATGATGGCCGCGTTCTTCATCATCGTCGCCAACGTCGTGGTCGACGCCACCTACGCCGTGATCGACCCGCGAGTGAGGGTTGCCTGATGACCACGCCCAATGCCGCGCCCATGCTGGACATCCGTGATCTGCGGGTGAGCTTTCCGACCGACGACGGCGTGGTGCACGCGGTCAACGGAATGGACCTGACCCTGGCGCGCGGGGAAACCGTCGGCATCGTCGGCGAATCCGGCTCCGGCAAGACCGTCACGAGCCAGGCGCTGATGGGCCTGCTCAAGGACACCTCCGCCACCGTCACCGGGCAGATCCTCCTGGACGGGAAGGACCTCAACCCGCTGAGCGAGGCGCAGATGCGCGCCTACCGCGGCAAGAAGATCGCGATGATCTTCCAGGACCCGCTGTCGGCGATGCACCCGTTCTATCCCGTCGGGGTGCAGATCGCCGAGGCCTACCGGGTGCACAACGCCGTGTCCAAGAAGGCCGCGGCGGCCGTCGCCGTCGACATGCTCGGCCGGGTCGGGATTCCCGACCCCAAGCGCCGCTACTCGGCATACCCGCACGAGTTCTCCGGCGGTATGCGGCAGCGCGCGATGATCGCCATGGCGCTGGTCTGCGAACCCGAGCTGCTGATCGCCGACGAGCCCACCACCGCGCTCGACGTCACCGTGCAGGCCCAGATCCTCGATCTGCTGGGCGAACTGCAGGCCGAGACCGGGTCCTCGGTGATCCTGGTGACCCACGACCTCGGCGTGGTCGCCGAGGTCTGCCACCAGGTCGTCGTGATGTACGGCGGGGTGTGCGTGGAGCAGGCGACCGTCGCCGACCTGTTCAGCGACCCGGGGCACCCCTACACCCAGGGGCTGCTCGCTTCGATGCCGTCGCTGGCGGGGAGGTCCGAGCGGCTCAACCCGATCCCGGGCTTCCCGCCGTCGTTGCTGGCCCTGCCCGAGGGCTGCCTGTTCGCGGACCGCTGCCCGAAGACGCACCTGGTGCCCGACGGCGCCTGCGGCACCCACAGGCCGACGCTGACGGGCCCCGTCGGGCACCAGTCGCGGTGCCACCTGCAGACCCTGGAACCAGCCGGAGAGGTGGTCCGATGACGCCGCTGCTGGAGGTCACCGACCTCACCAAACACTTCCCGATCCGCTCCGGCGCCTTCCGGTCCGCCGGCGGTGTGATCAAAGCCGTCGACGGGATCAGCTTCTCGGTCGAGGCCGGGCAGACCCTCGGACTGGTGGGAGAGTCCGGTTGCGGCAAGTCGACCACCGGCCGACTGCTCATGCGGCTGCTTGAGCCCTCGTCCGGGAGCGTCAGGCTCGCCGGTCAGGAGATCTCCGAACTGCGCCGGTCGAACCTGCAGGAGTACCGGCGCCGGGTGCAGATGGTGTTCCAGAACCCGTCGTCCTCGCTCAACCCGCGCCAGTCCGTGGGCAGTGCGATCGCCGCACCGCTGCTGGCCCAGCGGATCACGCCGCCCGGCGGCGTCAAGGCCAAGGTGCGGGACCTCATGGACCGGGTGGGGCTGCGCCCCGACCACTACAACCGCTTCCCGCACGAGTTCTCCGGCGGCCAGAAGCAGCGCGTGGGCATCGCCCGTGCGCTCGCCCTGGACCCGCAACTGATCATCTGCGACGAACCGGTGTCCGCGCTGGACGTCTCGGTGCAGGCCCAGGTGATCAATCTGCTGGAGGACATCCAGCGGGACACCGGGGTGGCGTACCTCTTCATCGCCCACGACCTGTCCGTGGTCAAGCACTTCGCCGACCGCATCGCGGTCATGTACCTGGGCCGGATCATGGAACAGGGCGACACCGAAGAGGTGTTCGACGCTCCGCGGCACCCCTATACCCGGGCGCTGCTGTCCGCCGTCCCGCAACCGGACCCGACGGCCGACCGCAGCGGGCGGATCCGGCTGTCCGGCGATCTGCCCAGCCCGGCCGACCCGCCGCGCGGCTGCGTCTTCCAGTCCCGGTGCCCGGTGCATCCGCGGCTGGACCCGCAACGCCGGGAGCTGTGCACCGGCAGCGTGCCGAGCGGCGACATCGCCTGCCATCACACCGACGTCGCAGCCGAGACCCTGGCCACGACGCCCGGGTGAGCCGTGCCGCGTCCGTGAACCGCCGTACCGCGCAACAGAACCGCGCAACAGAGAGGTGACAACCGTGTTGATCCGTGACGTCCGCCCGTGGGGTGGCGAGCGCAGCGACGTCGAGCTGTCCGGCGATCGCATCGCGGCGATCCGCCCGCACGACCCGGCCGCGCAACCGGCCGGTGAGGTGGTGGAGGGTCGCGGCCGGCTGTTGCTGCCGTCGTTCAGCGACGTGCACGTGCACCTGGACTCCACCCGGATCGGCCTGCCGTTCCGTCCGCACACCGGCGGCCCGGGAGTCTGGACGATGATGCTCAACGACCGTGAGAACTGGCGCACCGCGGAGGTTCCCCTCAAGGAGCGGGTGGCCGGCACGCTGGAGCGGATGATCGCCCGCGGAACCACCCGGGTGCGGTCGTACGCCCAGGTGGACGTGGACTGCAAGCTCGAGAAGTTCGACGCCGTGGTGGCCGCGAAGGAGAGGTTCGCCGGGCAGGCCGACGTCCAAATCATGACGTTCCCGCAGGCGGGCATCCTCCGCGAGAAGGGCACCGTCGACTACCTGGAGGCCTCGCTGAAGGCGGGCGCCGAGGTGATCGGCGGCATCGACCCCTGTTCCCTCGACCGGGATCCCAAGGGGCACCTGGACGTCGTGTTCGGACTGGCCGAGAAGTACCAGGTCGAGGTGGACATCCACCTGCACGAGCCGGGTCATCTCGGGGTGTTCTCCACCGATCTGGTGCTCGAGCGCACCCGGGCGCTGGGCATGCAGGGCAAAGTCACGATGTCCCACGCCTACGAGCTCGGTTCGATCTCCGAATCGGTGAGCCGCCGCATCATCGACGACTTCGCCGAGCTGGACGTCGCGATGGCCACCGTGGCGCCGCCCGACCGCGGGCAGCTGTCGCTGGTGGCGCTGACGGAGGCGGGCGTCCGGGTGGGCCTGGGCGAGGACGGCCAGCGCGACTACTGGAGCCCCTACGGCAACTGCGACATGCTCGACCGCACCTGGCAGCTGGCTTTCACCAACAACTTCCGTCGCGACGAGCTGATCGAGATGTCGCTGGCGGTCGCGACCGTCGGCGGCGCCTCGATCATGAGCCACGACGTCGCCCGGCCGGCCGGGGTCGCCGACCGGCCCGGTCTGGCCGTCGGCGACCGTGCCGACCTGCTGCTGGTGGACGGCGAGACGCCGGCCAGTGCGGTGATGGACCGCGGCACCGACCGCACCGTCCTGCACGACGGCGTCGTCGTCGCCGATCAGTTGGCCCTGGTACACCACTGAGCCCGCGAACGTCATTGCCCTGAGAGGTGGGAACCTCTCAGGGCAATACGTCGTCCAGGCCAGCAGCTCGCCTACACGAGCAGCTCGCCGCCCTGGACCACCACTCGTCCGCCGGACATCACGAGTTCACGGCGCGGTGCCCGCATCAGAGCGTCCTGCACGTTCTCGGCATCGACCAGCACGACGTCCGCGGGTGCGCCCGCCGCGAGGTCGTGGATGCCCCGGTGCACGAAGCCCGCCGCACGGGTGGTGGCGAGTTCCACCGCGTAGGCGAGGTCCTCGTCGGTCCGCATGCCGTGCAGCCGCGCGAAATCCAGGGCCACGCGCAGCAGATCACCGTCGCCGAACGGCGACCACAGGTCGCGGATCCCGTCGGTGCCCAGCCCCACCGGCATCCCCCGGTCCCGCATCCCGCGCCAGGGCAGTGGCGCCATGCGCACCGGGGCGACCGTCGACCAGGAGACACCGGCCTCGGCCAGCTCGTCGAGCAGATCGGCCTGCCGCTCCGGCGGCAGCTCCCCGAGGGCGAAGCCATGGGAGACGTTGACCTTCCCCCGCAGCCCCGCGCGGCGCGTGCGGTCGGCGATGAGCTCGAACTGGAAGGCGCCCAGCGCGCCCCCGTCGTGCAGGTGGATGTCGACACCGACCCCGCGCCGCTCGGCGATGTCGAACAGCCCGTCGAGCTGCTTCACCGGATCGCGGTCGATCGCCGCCGGGTCGAGTCCGCCGATACTGGTCGCACCGTTCGCCGCCGCCTGGTCCAGCAGGTCCAGGACGCCGGGCCGGCGGACCACCCCGTCCTGCGGGAACGCGACGATCTCCACCTCGATCGCGCCGCCGAGTGCGTCCACCGCCTCGCGGACGGCGTCGATGCCCCGCAGGCCGACTCCGAGGTCGACGTCGACGTGGCTGCGCACCGCGGTGACGCCGTGCCGCAGGAACTCCCTCAGCACCGTGAGGCTGTTGGCCGCGCTGGGAATGCCGAGCGCGTCCCGCTCGGCTCGTTCGTGCGCGATCCGTCCCAGCGTGGTCGGCTCGCCGCCGTAGGGCACCCAGGGCCGGCCCCACCAGCTCTTGTCCACATGGGCGTGTGCGTTGACGAAGCCGGGCAGGGCGAGCAGTCCGCCGCCGTCCACCCGCTCGCCGGGTCCGCTCGCGGCACCGGCGGGTACCAGATCGCGGATCTCCCCACCGGAGACGACGATGTCGGCAGCCTTCATGCCCCAGGGTCGGACATTGGTCAGAATCAGATCAGCCATTCAGAAATGGTATACCGACGCGCGGAGGCTGGACCCTGCCCACCCGGCCGCGGGGATCACTGGTGATGGGCGTCGATCGCGAGCCGGCTGTTCTCCAGGTGCTTGGCCACCAGTTCGTCGACGAGCGCGACGTTCCGGTCCGCGATCGCGGCATAAAGGGCCTCGTGCTCCCGCGCGATCGCCATGAGGTCGTCGTGCTGCCCCAGCAGCCACCGCAACCGGCTGCGGAAGGTGCCCTCCAACTCGCTCAGCAGCTCGTTGGCGGCCATCGACGTGACGGTCTCGTGAAAGTCCGCCGCCGCACGCCGGGCGCGAACGCCGTCCCCCGCACCAGCGGCTTTCAGCTCTTCTTCCAGGTTGGAGCGGAGCCGGTCGAGGCCTGCGCGGTGGCGCCGTTGGGCGGCGAGCCGGAAGGTCAGCGCCTCCAAGGCCCCGCGGACCTCGTTCAGATCCGCGATGTCCGATGACGTGAACTCCCGGACGACCGCCCATGTCCGCGGCCTCGGCGTGACCAGACCCTCGGCGACGAGCACGCGCAGAGCATCGCGAACGGGCACCCTGCTCACGCCCATCTGCGCCGCCAGCTCGCGCTCGACGAGCTTGCTCCCGGGCTTGCGAACACCAACGAGAATGTCGTCCCGGAGCTGCCGCGTGACCCGCTCGGACTCCGGCTGGAACTCCCCAGATCCTGCCATGCCCACCAGTGTCCCATGGGGGGCGCGACTATTTGGTATACGGGTCTGGGTTCGACGTGGCGCAGTCCGCCGCGGCGAGTCGGCCGCTTTGCCACGGCACGGCCGCGCGGCGGAGGCCACTCAGTCGAACCAGCGGTCCCGGGCCAGTTCCTCCGTCCGGGACGGGTCCTCCAGGAGTGCCGCGACCTCGAAGCGGCGCGGCCACTGGCCCGACGCCCAGGCGAGGCCCGCGGCCACGCCCTCCAGGGTGGCGGCGTGCAGGACGCCGTCGGACGTCAGCCGCCAGTCCAGCTCGGTTCCGTCGACGACCAGTTCCTCGTGCTCGACGTAGGTGCGCGGGGTGCGCGGGCCGAGCAGCACCCGCACCGGCTCCGGTACGTCGTGCTCGGTGCCCTCGGAGTCGATCCCGCCGGTGACGGACTCGCTCAGCCGCCGCACCTGGAACAGTTCGGCCAGCTCGGCCGCCAGCGCGGGCCGTACGGGCAGCAGCGGGACACCCCCGGTGAACGGCAGCAGGTCCGGGGAGTCGCACACCACGGCGTCGGCGGCGTCCACGACCTCCACCCGGCCGTCGACCACGGCCCGCACCTCGTCCGGCAGGGTCACCTGGTCCGGATCGAGTTCGGCCAGCGCGCCGTACAGGGCGTGCAGTTGGGCGGAGGTCACGGGACGCTCGGGGTCGGCGAGCCGTTCCAGCAGCTCCGCGGCGCCGCCCGGTTCCTCCAGCAGGGCGGCGACGCTCGTGCGCACGCCGAGTGCCCGCAGCACCTGCTCGTCGTCGAAGCCGGCGGCGTCGGCCTCCTCGTACAGGCCGCGCAGCAGCGGATCGGACCCGGCGGCGCGCAGACCGGCCGGGCGGCGCCCGCCGAGCACCGGGTGCCCGCGCAGCCACCAGGCGGTGTACGGCCGGACGATCTCGTGCGTGCCGTCGGGCAGCAGGATCCGCACCGGCTGGGTGAGCGCGTCCCGCAGCGGCGGCCGGGCGAGCAGCGCGAGGGCCTGGGGCCACTGGTCGTCGCCGACGAGGTCCAGATCGCGCACGGCGACGATCTCGGTGGCGACCGGCGGCACGGGGGTGTCCGGGAACCGGTCGAGCAGATCCTCGCACCACACGTCGACCGCGTCGAGCAGCCCGGGATCGTCCGGCTCGGGGAAGTCCCCCTCACGCGGATCGAGTTCGTCCGGGTCGAGGACGACGTCCGTGGCCCGCACCAGGGCGAAGTTCGCCAGCACACCGCACGCGGCGAGCGGCTGCTCACCCCACTTCCCGGCCAGCTCGGCATCCACGGCCGGGAGTTCGCCCTCGCGCATGAGACGGGCGAACGGGCCGCCGGGGAGGACGAGTTCGCCGGCCGGGGCGAGTTCGCCGTCCTCGTCGGGCAGGGCGAGCGCGCCGAGCCAGGGCTCGTCGCCGGGGTCGAGTCCGGCGTCCCTGACCAGGGCGAGGACGGTGTCGGCGAGTTCCTCGGCGTCCGGGGTGTCCTCGTCCCATCCGCCGGTGTCCTCGTCGAGGGAGGCGGCTACGGCGGCCCGCACCTGCGGGGTGGTGAGCACGGCACGCGGCGTCGCGGGCAGGGAGCCGAGCTTCTCCAGGAGGGGATGCACGGCGTCCGGGTGGGCGACCTTCAGACCGAGCCGGGCCAGCACCTCCGGGTCGGTGAGTGCGACGCCTGCCACGGGCAGCAGGACCTGCCGGGGCCCGATGGTCGTACGGCTGTCGGCCAGCGGCACGGGCAGCCCGGAGAGCCGGTCGGGGTCGATGCCGGCGAGGCTGTCGTACAGCCGCCGCCACCAGCCGGGCTCCTTCTCGAGGCCGGCCAGCCGGTCGACGGCGTCGGTCAGCGGCAGGCGGGCCACGCCCAGCGTGCGCAGCTCCACACGCCGTTCGAGTCCGGCGGGCAGCAGGGTCGGCAGCACCTCGGCGAGGACGCGCACGGTGTCGGCGCCCGCGCCCTCGACCACCTCGGCGTCCCGGGGGCGGAGGGATTCGGGCAGGTCGGAGTCGTGGTCCTGGTGGGCGGCGGCTACGGCCGCGGGCGGCAGGAAGGAGGTGCGCGGCAGCCGGTCGAGGATGGCCTGCCGCAGCGCGCCGTCCAGCTCGCCCTTGCCCAGCGGGCCGGGCACGAGGCCGATGACGCCCTCGGTCACCGGCCGCCAGTCGGCGAGGAGTTCGGCGTAGGCGTCGGCCGCGCGCTGCACGAGGAAGTCGGTGAGCGGGCCGGGCGCGGTGTGGCGGCGGGTGCTGTCCAGCGGGAACGAGGCGATGAGCAGGGCCGGCACGCCGAGGGGTTCGTCGCTGGGGGTGGGGGCGTGGACGACGGGGCTGGTGCGGGGGCCGGCCGGGGTCCCGTCGGCGTCCACGGGGACGGCCCAGGTGACCGACCAGTGCGGGCGAAGGCGTTCCTCCACCGGGCGGTCGGCGAGGAGTTCCGGGGTGAGCGGGCCGTGCGCGCCCGCGGTACGCCAGCGGGTCGTGCCCTCGCGGGTGTCCTCCACGACCGTCAGGGCGCCCTCGGTGCGGCGGCGCAGGGTCCGCGGCGCGGCGTCGCCGATCTCGACCACGACCTCCTCGAGCCCGGGCAGGGCGAGGAGCAGGGCGTCGTCGACGGCGTGCAGGAGGCGTTCGGCGAGGTCGGCGGCGGCCGCGTCGCGCAGGCGCAGGATGACGACCGTGTCGTAGGGGTCGGGCGCGGTGCCCTCGGCGGCGAACGGCAGCCGCAGCAGTGGTACGTGTCCTTCGCGGCGGCGGATCTCGTCGCCGAGGCCGGGGCTGTGCCGGGCGGTGTCCTCCGCCAGCGCGCGGGCCTCGGCCAGCGACCACCGGACACCGCCGTGCCGGCCGACGACGGCGGGCTCGTCGGTGACGGCGAGGACGGCGGCGAAGCCGACACCGAAGCGGCCGACGGCGCTGTCGCGGGCGTCGCGCTTGGCGGAGGCCCGGAGCGTGGCCAGCGACTCCACGCCGGCCGCGTCGAGCGGGGCGCCGGTGTTGGCGGCGAGCAGCACGTCGTCGCGCAGGGTGAGCCGCAGCCGGCCGGGCACGCCGGCGCGGGCGGCGGCGTCGGCGGCGTTCTGCGCCAGCTCGACGACGAGCCGGTCACGGTAGCCGCCGAGGACGAGGTCCTCCTCCGCGTTGGCGTCCTCGCGGAACCGGGCCGGGCTGGTGGCCCAGGCGTCCAGCACACCGCGCCGCAGGCGCGCGGTCCCGAACGGATCGCCTCCGGCGGACGGCTGCACCAACATGCTCACGTTCACTCTCCTCATCGGCGTGACGACGAAGGTACCGCGCGTGGGAGAGGTCATTCGCCCGGCGGACGGACGGACCGGTCCGGACCGGTCGCGGGGCGGGTCCTGGTCGCGGGGCAGGTCCTAGGAGTGCCCCAGCTCGGCGGTCTCGTCGTCCCCGGTCACCGGCACCGAGCCGGAGTCCTGCGCCGGACGCAGCGGGAAGGGGTCCACCCGCGTCTCGTCGATCACGGGCGGGGGCGGCTGCGGGGGCTTGGGCATCACCGCGGCCTCGGAGTGGCCGCCGCAGCCGTACGTCAGGGAGACCACACGGCCGTCGGCCGGGGAGAACTCGTTGGCGCACACGCCGAAGGCCTGGCCCAGCGAGCCGCCGAGCGGCACCAGGAAGCCGCAGCTCACGCAGGCCGCCGGGGCCGCCTGGGCCATCGGCGTCTTCGCGCCGAAGCCCTCCTCCCAGCGGTCGGCGGCGACGTGCAGGCCGTAGCGGGACAGGACGCGGGCGCGGCGCATGCCCAGCTCCTGGGCGAGCGCGGAGATCGAGCCGCGGGACGGGACGGTGGACAGGTTCCTCGGCGGGCCCGCCGTGACCTCGGCGTCCTCCGCCTCCGCCAGCTCGGCCATCTCCTGGGAGACCGCGGCGTTCGGCGCGGGCTCGTCCTCGCCGGAGTAGCCGGGCTCCAGGCGGAGGTCCTCGGCGTCGGTGGGCAGCAGGTCGCCGGGGCCCATGTCGCCCGGGCGCAGGCGCTCGCTCCAGGGCACCCACTCGGGCGCGAGCAGCGCGTCCGGGCCGGGCAGCAGGACGACCTCGTCCAGGGTGACGATCTTGGCGCGCGAGGCGCGGGCCACGGTGACGGCCCAGCGCCAGCCCCGGTATCCGAACTCCTTGCACTCGAAGAAGTGCGTGACGACCCGGTCGCCCTCGGAGAGCACTCCCGCGTGCTCGCCGACGACACCGGGCGCGGCCGCCTCCTCGGCTGCGGCCCGGGCGAGGTCGACCGCCTCGGCGCACAGGCGGTCGGGGGTGCGGCTTCGCGTGGTCGCTGCGCTCACAGGTATCGCTTCTCTCCTACGCCGTCTTTCGGGTGCGCCGGCCTGAAGGCGGCGGGGCGGACGGAGCGGACCCTGGGACCGCGTCGACGTCCGCGCCCGATCGCGCTCGGGCGCACCTACGTCATCCATTCTGCGGTATGCCCGTAAGGCGCGCGGTCGAGAACGTTCGCCACGGCGCGCTACGCACGCTACCTTCTCGTCGCCGCTCGGCCTACACCGACGTTGTCTTCACCGCGCCGCGCCCGAACTTTCCCACCCCCACCGACACCGCCCCACCCCGCAACAAACCCACCACCAGAGCCACGAGCCCGTTCCCGAACACGCCCCGCGGGGCCGGAGGGCAGCCGCGGCCGGGCACACGGCGCCCCGCACCGAGCACACCAGGGGGAAGCCGCACCGTCCGCTGAGACGTCGGGCCACGCCCGAGGCGAACCACCGGCCCACGCCGCCGGCGAGGCAGAGCCGCGAGGGGCCGACCGGCCCGAGCCGCCGTAGCCGGCTCGGCAGAGCCACCGGGCCCCGGCCGAACCGGGCCACCGAGGCCCGCGACCGAGCAGGCAATCCGCGGCGCCGGCCGAATGTGCCCGGCAAACGACGCAACGATGCCCCGCCCCCGCGAACGCGGCCGATCGGAGGCGAGGACGGCCCCAACCATCGCAAGCACGACCGAGCCGGGAGTCGGCGACTGCCCCGCCGCCAGGAGCGCCGGACCGCGAGCTCCGCACCGAGTACGCCCGAAGGGCAGCCGTGGCCGGCACCGCCCCGCCGCGCCGTCCGGCCCGCAGCCGAGACGAACCACCGGCCCAGGCCGCCGCAGCCGCGGCCGCCCTGGCAGAGTTGCTGGAGCCCCAGCCAGCCCGCACCACCGGGGTCCGCGGCCGGACAGGCGGTCGCGGCAACGGCCGAGTGGGGCCGACAAGCAGCGGAGCAACGTCGCAACGCAGCCGTCGCGAACGCGGCTGAGTCGGGCCCGGGGACCGCCCGCCTCCAAGCACGACCAAGGCCGAGGCGCGAAAACACCCCGCCCCCGCGAGCGCCACCGCGTCAAGGTGTCGGGGGTGGGGACTGTCGGGGCCGGGTGGGTGCCTTAGGGGTGTCTGGTTGGTCGCATCCGTGCCGCCATGGCGCTACCGGTGCCGTTTCCGGGGCAGTATGACGGGGTGGCAGCCGCGAGGACGCCCCCGGGAACCACCGGCGTCGGTGGGGACAAGGGGGTCAAGGGGAGCAGCCGGGGCAGCGGTTCGGGCCGGTTCGGCGGCTCCGTCCGCGCGGTCGGGCGTGCCCTGCATCTGCCCGTGACCGGAGCGGTCCGCGGCATCCGCAGGGCGACCAACGCCCACGGCGCCGGCGAGTCCGGGCTCGGCCGGCTGATCGAACTGCACGCGGTGAACGGCGCCGGCGACGTCATGATCACGGTGGCGCTCGCCTCCACCGTCTTCTTCTCCGTGCCCACCGACGAGGCCCGCGGCCGGGTCGCGCTGTACCTCGCGATCACCATGGCCCCGTTCACGGTCCTCGCGCCCGTGATCGGCCCGCTCCTCGACCGCCTCCCGCACGGCCGCCGCGCCGCGATGGCCGCCGCGATGCTGGCCCGCGCGCTGCTCGCGCTGATCATCGCGGGCGCCGCCGCCAGCGGCAGCCTGGAGCTGTACCCGGCGGCGCTCGGCGTGCTGGTCGCCTCGAAGGCGTACGGCGTGGTCAGGAGCGCCGTCGTACCCCGGCTGCTGCCGCCCCGGTTCTCCCTGGTGAAGGCGAACTCGCGGGTGACCCTCGGCGGGCTGCTCGCCACCGGCGTGGCCGCCCCCATCGGCGCGGGCCTTCAGGCCCTCGACTCGCACTGGCCGCTCTACGGCGCCTTCGTGATCTTCGTCGCGGGAACGTTCCTGTCGTTCGCCCTGCCCCCGAAGGTCGACTCGGCCAAGGGCGAGGACCGGGCGCTGCTCGCCGCGGACGAGCAGCACCTGCGCGGTCCGCGCCGCAAACCGCTGAAGCGTCCCGGCCTGCGCACCGTCGGCACGGCCGTCACGCACGCCCTCGCCGCGAACGCCGCGCTGCGCTGCCTGTCCGGGTTCCTGATCTTCTTCCTCGCCTTCCTGCTCCGGGAGCACCCGCTGACCGGCGAGAGCGCGGCGGTCTCGCTGGGCATCGTGGGCGTCGCGGCGGGCGCGGGCAACGCGCTGGGCACGGCGGTCGGCGCCTGGCTGCGGTCGCGGGCACCGGAGATCATCATCGTCACCGTCGTCGCGATCGTGCTGGGCGCGGCGGTCACGGCCGCGATCTTCTTCGGCGCGTTCCTGGTGGCCTGCCTGGCCGCGATCGCCGGCTTCGGGCAGGCGCTGGCCAAGCTGTCCCTGGACGCGCTGATCCAGCGGGACGTGCCCGAGCCGGTGCGGACCTCGGCGTTCGCCCGCTCCGAGACGCTGCTGCAGGTGGCCTGGGTACTCGGCGGCGCGATCGGCATCGTGCTGCCGCTCAACGGCGTACTGGGCCTGTCGGTGGGCGCCGGGCTCGTGGCCGCCGGCTGGCTGTCCACCGTCCGCGGTCTGCTGGCCTCGGCCCGGCACGGCGGCGCCGCGCGCCCCCGGGTGGCGTGAGGCCCGCGCCTCACGGCCATCTGCCACGCCCGCACCCCCGCGTGGGCGGGCAGGCGGGCGCGCCCGATAGCCTTCGGCCATGACCACGCTGCATTCCGCCGTGCGACGCCGCCGCGCCGTCGCCGCTGCCGGCGCCGTTTCCGCCGGGCTGCTCGTCCTGTCGGCCTGTTCCAAGCCGACCCCTCTGTCCACGATCACCGTCGGCAGCTCTTCCGTGAGCTCGGAAGCCAACTGCTACAACGACGGCAACGCGATCAAGACCGCCGACCTGGCCAAGTGCCTCATGTCCAAGGACATCAAGACGATCAAGGTCGACCCGGACGAGACCGTGCGCTTCGGGGTCGACCCGAAGATCGCGGACACGGGCTGGACCATCCTGATGAACGGTCAGCCGCTGACCGACTCCAGCACCAAGACCTACCGCACGATCCCGGGCAGCGTCTTCTTCAACGCCCAGTACGGCGCCAGCGGCAACTCGACGCGGGTCTCCATCAAGGAGGGCGAGAAGGACGTGCGGGGTCTGTGGTCCTTCACGCTGAAGAAGGCCTCCTGACCACGTCCGCGCCACGCGTCCTGGTCGCCACCGCGGTCCCCGTCGAACGGGACGCGGTGGCACGGGCGTTCGCCGGGCCCGCGGATGAGGAGGCGCTGCGGCCGCTGCCCGAGGCGGCCGTGTGCCGGGTCCCCGGGCCGCCCGCCGTCGACCTGATCGCCGCCGGGGTCGGCCCCGCCCTCGCCGCCGCGACCACCGCCTCCGCCCTGACCGCCGCCGCGCTCGCCGGCGCCCCCTACGACCTCGTCGTCTCGGCCGGGATCGCCGGCGGCTTCGCGCCCCACGCGCCCGTCGGCTCGCTCGTCGTCGCCGACGAGATCACCGCCGCCGACCTGGGCGCCGAGACCGGCGACGGATTCCTGCCGGTGACCGAACTCGGCTTCGGCACCGTCACCCACCGTCCGCCCGAAGCGCTCGTACGGGCGATCGCGGCCGCCGCCTCGGCCCGTACCGGCACGGTGCTGACCGTCTCCACGGTGACCGGCACCGCCGCCCGCGCCGACGCCCTGCGCGCCCGCCACCCCCGTGCCCTCGCCGAGGCCATGGAGGGCTTCGGCGTCGCCGAGGCGGCCACCGCGCACCGCGTCCCGGTGCTGGAGGTGCGCGCGGTCTCCAACCCGGTCGGCCCGCGCGACCGGGCCGCCTGGCGCATCGGCGACGCCCTGACCGCCCTGACCGAGGGCTTCGGGAAGCTCGCGCCCGTCCTCACGAGTTGGAAGATTGCATGAGCCCTGACAGCAGCCGACTGCGGATCGCCTACTCCCCCTGCCCCAACGACACCTTCGTCTTCGACGCGCTCGCCCACGGCCGCGTCCCCGGCGCGCCCGCGCTCGACGTCACCTTCGCGGACATCGACGTCACCAACGGCATGGCCGAGCGCGGCGAGTTGGACGTGCTGAAGGTGTCCTACGCGGTGCTGCCGTACGTCCTCGGCGAGTACGCGCTGCTGCCGTGCGGCGGCGCGCTGGGCCGGGGCTGCGGGCCCCTGGTGCTCGCCAAGGAACCGGACGCCGACCTGGCGGGCCGCACGGTCGCGGTGCCGAGCGAGAAGTCGACGGCGTACCTGCTGTTCCGCCTGTGGGCCGCGGACGTCGTCCCCGGCGGGGTGGGCGAGATCGTGGTCATGCCGTTCCACGAGATCATGCCGGCCGTGCGGGACGGGAAGGTCGACGCCGGTCTGGTGATCCACGAGGCGCGTTTCACCTACCGGAACTACGGCCTGCACAAGCTCGCCGACATGGGCGAGCACTGGGAACGCACCACCGGGCTGCCGATCCCGCTCGGCGCGATCATCGCCAGGCGGTCGCTGGGCGAGCGGACGCTGACGCGGCTCGCCGACTCGATCCGTGCGTCGGTGCGCGCGGCCTGGGACGACCCGGAGGCCTCCCGGCCGTACGTCATGGAGCACGCCCAGGAGATGGACCCGGCCGTCGCCGACCAGCACATCGGGCTGTACGTCAACGAGTTCACCGCCGGCCTCGGCGAGGACGGCTACGCGGCGGTCCGCGGGCTGCTCACGCGTGCGGCGGCCGAGGGGCTCGTACCGCCCCTCGGCCCGGACGCGCTCGCTTTTCCCTGACTCCCTGACCTTGTCAGCCCCGTCGGGTCATACGTCCAGTTGGTCGGCGACCGCGCGCAGCAGTCCGGCGACGTTCTTGCCGGACGTCTTGTCGGGGTAGCGGCCGCGCTCCAGGGTCTGCGCGACGCCCTCCAGGAGGGTGGTCAGGTCCTGCACGATGGACGCCAGTTCGTCCGGCTTCTTGCGCTGGGCGGCGGCGACCGAGGGGGTCGGATCCAGGAGCGTCACGGAGAGGGCCTGGTCGCCGCGCTGGCCGGCGACCACCCCGAACTCCACCCGCTGCCCCGGCTTGAGCGCGTCCACTCCGGCAGGGAGCACCGAGGAATGGACGAACACGTCGCCGCCGTCGTCGCGGGAGAGGAAGCCGAAGCCCTTCTCAGCGTTGAACCATTTGACCTTGCCGGTAGGCAAAGCACGCACCCCATCTCACCGGTCAGCCGAACCACAGTTGCCGCAGGTCAGGCTATCTAGCGCTCGCTCGTGCCTGCCGTTGTCCCGAAGCCTCCCCAGCTCTTTACCCGCCGTCAAGCCCGCCCACTCCAGTCGGCCGAACCTGGCCGATCGGCGTGCGCGCGCTCGCTCGGGGGCGAGGGAGACAGGGGATATCTCAGCACATGAGGGGGCGGCTCCGGCAACCCGTATTCGCGGGCGGTGACGGCACCCGGACGGCGCGCGCGGCATCCTCGGACACCTCGATGCCCGCCCTGCGCAGGGTGTCCGACAGTGCGGCAGCGAGAAGGACGTCGTCCGGTGTCCGAAACGGTTCGTCGCCGCGAGATCCACCGGCACCGGTGGCCGGCCGCGAGTGCGCCGGCCGGCCACCGCGGGTGTCGCCCGGATGCGCTACGACAGCGCGGAACCGTGGCCCGCGGGATCCGTCCGCTCGCCGTTGTCGGCGCCCAGCGTGCGGGCCGCCACCAGGCGGAGGGCGTCCTCGCTGTTCCAGCTGAGGGCCGCCGCCCGCATCGCCTCGACGTTGGGCGGCAGGTCGAGGCCCAGGTCCTCGGCGAACAGGGTCTGGCAGCGCTTGATCGCGCTGAGGGCGCTGGCGGCGTCGCCGTCGATGCAGTGCACCGCGGCCAGGAGTTCCCACAGCCGCTGGCGGTAGGGCGCTTCGGCGATGATGCTCTCGATCCGGTAGGAGAGCGTCTCGGTGCGGCGGGCGAGTATGCAGCTGGTGAACAGGTCCTGGTAGGCGTCGAAGCGCGCGTTGTTGACGCCCGCGACATGGGCGTTGAACCACCGCGTCGGCGGCAGGTCCTGCCCGAACGGGCCGCGCCACCAGGCCAGGGCCCCCTCCAGGACCTCGGCCGCCGGCTCCGCCTCACCGCGCAGCAGCAGATTCCGGCCACGCCGTGCGGCCAGCGTGAACTGCGCCAGGTCGAACTCGTCGGGCGTGACCTCCAGCCCGTAGCCGCTCTGGCCGCCCCGGTAGGTCCGCACCCGGCAGCTCAGGCCCGGCCGTGCCTCGTCGAGGTCCCGGCGCAGGGCGGTGAGATGGCTCCGAATGTTCGCCGCGGCCGAAGTCGGCGGGTCGTCCCATAATCTTTCGGCCAGTTCGGTGATCCCTATGGGCTGCCCGGGCCGAAGCAGGAAGGCGGTCAGAATCGCACGCCGCACCGGCGATGCCATCTCGACGTTTCCCTGCACCTGGAGTGGGCCGAGAATCCTGAAAAGCATAAGTCCCCGTGTCTCATCTCTACATCCGGCCGCGAGGCGAGCTGCTACGCCTCTTGGCTTGATTTGAACGCAAGTCGTGCGCGATGCCGCCAGGCCCGCCGATCCCGGCGACGGAGCGAGTGCACCGCTGGATCCCCCCTTCCCGGCGGAGCGTGCGCGAAATGAGCATTTGTTAAATTGTTAACCACACCGGGAAGGCATTCTCAAGACCGCGGTCAACGGCCTTCCCCCTTCGCGTCGGCGCGAGGTCGGCACCCCCTCGTCATTACCCCACCGAGACTGGCCGAATTTCGCAGCGCAACGCGCGCCACTATGGCAGGTGAGCGTCCGGCCATCAATGGAACTGCCGGGTAATTTTCCACCAAGGCAAGTAGACGTTCAGCGTGCGTGTATCACGAAAGAGAGCTATGTCCGGAGCGATTGCGAAATCATTCCCTCTTGCGACAAAACTCCGGTCCGGTTCGAATATGCCGGGGTCGTCCACCGTTGCCGACCGCCCCGCCGGCGCCCGCTCCATGGTCATCCGGGGCTCTCGGCACCCGCGCACCAGGAACTATCCTTGGCGGCGTGCGTGACAATACCCGAACGAATTCCGCCACAGCCGGCGACCGGCTGGTCCGTGCAGGTGCCATCGTCTTCTTCGTCGGTGCGCTGGCCACCGCGGTGACGGTGGCGCCGCTGTTCCTCGGCGCGAAGCCCTTCCCGACCTACATGTTCGGCCTGAGCATGCTCATGGGCGTCGGCTTCCTGATCGCCGGTGCGGGCGTGCTCCGGTCGATCGCGGCGGGCCGCCGTCAGGCGCGCGGCGACTCACGGTAGCGGCTGAAAAGCGTGCGGTTGGCCGCGAGCCAGTCCGGGAACGCGGTCAGATCCGCGAGCACGACGTCCGCGCCCGCCGCCCGCAGTTCCCCCTCGTCGCACGGTCCGGTGACCACCGCCACCGACAGCGCGCCGGCCGCGCGGGCGCCCCGTACGTCCCCGACGTGGTCGCCGACGTACACCCGGGCGCCGTACTCGCGCAGCGCCTCGGCCTTCCGCTCGGCCCACAGGTCGCCGATCACCGCGTCCGGCTCGATGCCCAGGTGCTCCAGGTGCAGCTTGGCGTTCGGCTCGTACTTGGCGGTGACGACGATCGCCCGGCCGCCGCCCTGCCGCACGGCCTCGATCGCCTCGCGGGCGCCGGTCAGCGCGGGCGTGGCGGAGACGGCGATCGCCGGGTACAGCTCCCGGTACAGATCCCCCGCCGCCTCCACCCGCTCGACCGGGAACCAGTTGACCAGCTCCTCCGCGAGCGGCGGACCGAGCCGCGTGACCGCCAGGTCGGCGTCGATGTACGTCCCCGTCCGCTCGGAAAGCTCCAGGTAGCAGGCGTGGATGCCCGGGCGGGAGTCGATGAGGGTCATGTCGAGGTCGAAGCCGACGGTCAGCGGGCGAGAGGTCATACGGGCCATTGTGCCCAGGGGCCGTGGCCGCGAGACCTCCGGCCCGTGTGACGTACAACTACCTCCGGTGCCTCCGGCGCCGCGAGCGGCTGGGGCTGTGGCCGGAAAGGTTTGCCGGGAAGCTCGCGGCGTCCGGTGCTGGGGGTACCTCCCACGCCGTTCAGGCTGTGGGGAAGCATGGCGAGGCGGAGCATCACCCGCGTACTGGATGTACTCGGGTGATGCGACAACGCGGCTGGGGGTCCCCCTGCTCGAAGAGCTTGGGGGAGCCGTGCCGGGCGTCGCGAGCCGGTGAACCTTTCCGGTCGCAGCACTAGTGCCCCGGCAGGCAACGTTCGCCCGTCAAGGAGCGGCGTCCGGTGCGTGCTCTCGGTGCCCCGGCAGGCAACGTTCGCCCGTCAAGGAGCGGCGTCCGGTGCGTGCTCTGGGGGTCCCCCCTGCTCGAAGAGCTTGGGGGAGTGCCGGCCGGAAGTCCTCGTACTGGACGTACTTGGGCTTTCGGCCGGTGCGGCGAGTGGGGGTCCCCCCTGCTCGAAGAGCTCGGGGGAGCGTGCCGGGCGTCGCGACGGGGCGAACGTTGCCTGTTGGGGCACTAGGTCCGCCGCTGCGAGCGCCACACCAGGAACAGCGCCGACAGCACGGCCGCGGCCCGCACCACCCACGGCCAGGTCTGGGAGACCGCGTCGTTCATGTGGCCCTCGGCGATGGGGGTGCCCCAGCGGTCGTCGGTACGGCCCCACAGCCAGACCACCCCGGCGGCGAGCGCCAGGCCGGGCATGCCGACGACGGCCCACTTGGACTCCGCGGGGGTCAGCCGGCGGGAGGCGTAGGCGATGATCCAGCCGAGCAGCAGCGCGTACCAGTTGCCCAGGACCGCGCCGACCACCAGCAGTCCGGCCGCGAGCAGCAGCAGGGGATTGCTCCGGCCCGCCATCAACGGGGGCAGCGCGAAACGCCGGCGCCCGGCGGGCGCCTCCGGCTCGGCCGCCTCCATCGGCTTCGCGGTGCCGGCCGCCTCGGGCGCGGGCTCCGCCTTGGCGGATTCCTTCGAAGGCGGGGGCTTGAGCAGCTCCGGGATCTCCACCCCGCCCATGAAGCCGGGCACGTCGTCACCTGTCCCCAACGGGCCCTGCTCCAGGCGCCACCACTCGGAACCGGCCACCGGGCCACCGAGCTCGTCGGCGCTCGCCAGGTGCGGCGGGGCCGGGCCGCCGGACGCCACGGGGCCCGCCGGCGGCTGCGACGGACGCGGCCGCGGCACGACCTTGCGCAGCCCCTTCGGGCGCGCCGGCTCCGCCTCCGGTTCACGCTGCGCGGGCACGGCCGGGACCGCCGCCCGCGATCCGCCCCCACCGGAGCCGCCCGCGGCCGCGGCCGCGACGACGGCGGCGGGACTGCCGAGCCCGTCGATGATGCGGCGGACGGCGGAGGGACTGTCCACGGCGGCCTTGGCGCGGCGCCGGTCGATCTCGTTGCGCAGCTCCGCGACCAGACGCATCCGCGTGGCCGAGGACAGCTGGCGTTGCTGAGCGACGTCCCCGACGCGGCTCAGATACTCGTAGACGACCTGATCGCTCTCGATCCCCACGAAGCCCCTCCGGGGTGGCTGGCCGATGACCCCGTTGGACGACGGTACCGTCTCCGGCGCGGTGCCCGGTGCCGCTGTACGGGGCCGGGCGCGACACTCACCCGGTACCGTGAATCGGATGAGCAGCGATGAGAAACCGGCGGCCCCGCGTTCGCTCGCGGAAGCGCTCCGCGCGCGCGACGACGCCTCCCTGGCCGCGCTCCTGCGCAGCCGCCCCGACCTCATCACCCCGGTCCCCACCGACCTCACCCAGCTCGCCACCCGCGCCGGAACCCGCGCCTCGGTGGTCCGTGCCCTGGAGCGGCTGGACCGGTTCGCCCAGCAGACGGCCCAGGCCCTCGCGGTGGCCGGCGACCCGGCCACGTACGGCGAACTGCTCGGCCTGATGGCGTCCGACGCCCGCGATCCCGTCGTCGCCGCCGCGCTGCCCCGCGCCCTGGGCACCCTGCGCGAACAGGCCCTCGTCTGGGGCGGCGACGACCGGCTGCGCCTGGTGCGCACGGCACGCGAGCTGCTCGCGCCGTCGCCCCAGCACCCGTCCCCGACCGGGCTCGGACCGACGGTGCGGGAGGCCACGGCGGGCATGTCGCCGGGACGCATCCAGGAGATCGTGGCGACCACCGGACTGCCCTCGACCCACGACTCCGTCTCCGCCGTCGCCTCGCTCACCGACCTGTTCACCGACCGCGAGCGGATGTCCGCGCTGCTCGCCGGGCTGCCCGCCGACTCCCTCGAGGTGCTGGAGCGCCTGGTGTGGGGTCCGCCCTACGGCCAGGTCACCCCCGACCCGGCGCCGCGTCTGCGCCGACTGCTGGACCGCGGACTGCTGCTGCCCACGGCGCCCGGAACCGTCGTCCTCCCCCGCGAGGCGGCCCTGCACCTGCGCGCGGGCCGTGCCCACCGCGCGCCCGAGCCGGTGCCGCCGGCCGTGGCGGCCGCCGCGGCCCACGGTCCACAGGTTGTGGACGCGACGGCGGCCGGGCAGGCGTACACCGCCCTGGCCACCGTGGAGGAACTGCTGCGGGACTGGGACGAGGGCGGCCCGAACGTACTGCGCGCGGGCGGACTGAGCGTGCGCGACCTCAAGCGCACCGCTGTCGCCCTCGACGTGCCCGAACCGGTGGCCGCCTTCTGGGTCGAACTCGCCTACGCGGCCGGTCTGCTCGCCTCCGACGGCGAGGCCGACGAGCGGTACGCGGCGACCCCGGCCTACGACGAGTGGCTGGAGCGGCCCGCCGCCGAACGCTGGGCCCACCTCGCGGCGGCCTGGCTGGCGGCCACGCGGACCGCGGGTCTGACCGGCGGACGGGACGCCAAGGACCGGACCCTGTCGGCGCTCGGCCCCGGCCTCGACCGCTCGGCGGCGCCGGAGGTACGGCACCGGGTGCTCACCCTGCTCGCGGGGCTGCCGCTGGGCGCCGCACCGGCCGGTGAGTCGGTGCTGGCCCGGCTGCGCTGGGAGCACCCGCCACGCGAACCGCGGCAGGAGGACGACCTGCGCGGCCGCCTCGCCCGGTGGACGCTGTCCGAGGCGGAACTGCTCGGCGTCACCGGCCGGGGCGCGCTGTCCGCACACGGGCGCGCGCTGCTCGGCGCGTCCGCACCGGCTCCCGCGGAGGCGGAGCCCGCGCCCGGGACGAGCCCCGCGGGCGAGGGCGGGCACGGTCCCGCCGCACGCGCGATGGCGGCCACGGACGCGGCCGGGGCCGCGCCCGCGAGCCCCGGGGACAAGCTGCCCGTCCACAAGCACCACCGGCCGGAAGGAACCCCCGGCACCCCGGAACCCCAGTCCCCGCCCACGCCGGTCTCCTCCCTCTCTCCCCTCACCCCCGTCGCCCTCGCCTCCGCCGCCGAACAAGCCGCCGCGGCCCGCGTCCTCGCCCCGCTCCTGCCCGAGCCCCTGGACCACGTCCTGCTCCAGGCGGACCTGACCGCGGTCGCGCCCGGACCCCTGCGGCGTCCGCTCGCCGAGACGCTGGGCGTGCTCGCGGACGTGGAGTCCAAGGGCGGCGCGACCGTCTACCGGTTCACCCCCGCCTCCGTACGCCGCGCCCTCGATGCCGGCCGCACCGCCTCCGACCTGCACGCCTTCCTCACCGCGCACTCCCGTACGCCGGTACCGCAACCGCTGGCGTACCTGATCGACGACGTGGCCCGCCGGCACGGCCATCTGCGGGTCGGCGCGGCCTCGGCGTACCTGCGCTGCGACGACGACGCGCTGCTGAACGAGATCCTCGCCGACAAGCGGTCCGCCGCGCTGCGCCTGCGCCGCCTCGCGCCGACCGTGCTGGCCGCGCAGGCCGACCCGGCCACGCTCCTGGAGGGCCTGCGCGCGATGGGCTACGCCCCCGCCGCCGAATCCGCGGCGGGCGACGTCCTGATCACCCGCGCGCACTCCCACCGCACCCCGCCGCGCACCGCCCCCGAACCGGTCCCGGAGGGCCCGCCCGCCCCGGACGCCACGCTGCTGTCCGCCGCGATCCGCGCGATCCGCGCCGGCGACCTGGCCTCCACCGCCCCGCGCAAGCCGACCGCGGCCACGCGGGAGGACGGCGAACTGCCCCGCACCGGCTCCGCCGAGACCCTCGCCACCATGCAGGCCGCCGTCCTCACCGGCGAGGCCCTGTGGATCGGCTACGTCAACGCCGAGGGCGCCGCCAGCCAGCGCGTCATCGCGCCGATCCGCGTCGAGGGCGGCTTCGTCACCGCGTACGACCACACCGCGGACGAGGTCCGCACCTACCCCCTGCACCGGGTCACGGGGGTCGCCGAGCTCGCGGACGACCAGCCGTGAACCGCCTCGGATAGGGCACACTGGACGTTTGACCACACGGAAAGGGCGCTGCGCGTGAATGGTCCCCTGATCGTCCAGTCGGACAAGACCCTGCTTCTCGAAGTCGACCACGAGCAGGCCGACGACTGCCGCCGGGCCATCGCGCCGTTCGCCGAGCTGGAGCGGGCACCCGAGCACATCCACACCTACCGGGTCACCCCGCTCGGCCTGTGGAACGCGCGCGCCGCCGGGCACGACGCCGAGCAGGTCGTCGACGCCCTCGTGCAGTACAGCCGCTACCCCGTGCCGCACGCGCTGCTTGTCGACATCGCCGAGACGATGGACCGCTACGGGCGGCTGACCCTCAGCAAGCACCCTGCGCACGGCCTGGTCCTGACCACCACCGACCGGCCGGTCCTGGAGGAGGTGCTGAAGTCCAAGCGGATCGCCCCGCTGGTCGGCGCCCGCATCGACCCGGAC
This sequence comes from Streptomyces sp. NPDC004721, assembly GCF_053601495.1. NCBI lineage: Bacteria > Bacillati > Actinomycetota > Actinomycetes > Kitasatosporales > Streptomycetaceae > Streptomyces > Streptomyces sp. NPDC004721. Next base: position 2,833 of record NZ_JBSGBZ010000017.1, on the reverse strand, counting down.
ACGGTGGCCGTGCACCCCTCCGAGCGCGGGCAGATCAAGCAGACCCTGCTGAAGCTGGGCTGGCCCGCCGAGGACCTCGCCGGGTACGTCGACGGCGAGGCGCACCCGATCGAGCTGCGCGAGGACGGCTGGGCGCTGCGGCCCTACCAGAAGCAGGCCGTGGAGAACTTCTGGCACGGCGGGAGCGGGGTCGTCGTCCTGCCCTGCGGGGCCGGCAAGACGCTGGTCGGCGCCGGCTCGATGGCGCAGGCGAAGTCCACGACGCTGATCCTCGTCACGAACACCGTCTCGGCCCGGCAGTGGAAGCACGAGCTGGTGAAGCGGACCTCGCTGACCGAGGACGAGATCGGGGAGTACAGCGGGACCAGGAAGGAGGTCCGCCCGGTCACCATCGCCACCTACCAGGTGCTGACGACCCGGCGGAAGGGGATCTACCCCCACCTGGAGCTGTTCGACTCCCGGGACTGGGGACTGATCGTCTACGACGAGGTGCACCTGCTGCCCGCGCCGGTCTTCAAGTTCACCGCGGACCTCCAGGCCCGGCGGCGGCTGGGACTGACCGCGACCCTGGTGCGCGAGGACGGCCGCGAGTCGGACGTGTTCTCCCTGATCGGCCCCAAGCGGTTCGACGCGCCCTGGAAGGAGATCGAGGCGCAGGGCCACATCGCGCCCGCGGACTGCGTCGAGGTCCGGGTGAACCTGACCGACTCCGAGCGGCTGGCGTACGCGACGGCCGAGACGGAGGAGAAGTACCGCTTCTGCGCGACCACCGCCACCAAGCGGAAGGTCACGGAGGCGATCGTCCGCCGCTTCGCCGGACAGCAGATCCTCGTCATCGGCCAGTACATCGACCAGCTCGACGAGCTGGGCGAGCACCTGAACGCGCCGGTGATCAAGGGCGAGACGTCCAACGCGCAGCGTGAGAAGCTCTTCGACGCCTTCCGCGAGGGCGAGATCAGCGTGCTGGTGGTCTCCAAGGTGGCGAACTTCTCCATCGACCTGCCGGAGGCCACGGTCGCCATCCAGGTCTCGGGCACCTTCGGCTCCCGCCAGGAGGAGGCCCAGCGCCTCGGGCGGGTGCTGCGCCCGAAGGCCGACGGCCACCAGGCCCACTTCTACTCGGTGGTCGCCCGCGACACCATCGACCAGGACTTCGCCGCCCACCGTCAGCGCTTCCTGGCCGAACAGGGCTACGCCTACCGGATCATGGACGCCGACGAACTGCTGGCGGAGGAGGCCTGACCCTCCCGGGTCCGGCCGGACCGCTGTCTGCGGAACTCCAGCGCCACCGCCATGAGCAGGACCAGCCCCAGCAGGGGGTAGGGCGAGGCCAGGGGCTGCTGCCACCAGGACAGGTGCAGTTCCATGTCCTTGTTGGGGACCATCCACAGGGTGCGGGCCGTGAACAGGACCACGGTGCCCGCCGCCCAGACGCGGCGGCCCTCGGCCAGGAGTACGGCGATCAGCGGGACGCACCACACCCAGTGGTGGGACCAGCTGATCGGTGAGACGAGCAGCGCGGTCAGGCCGGTCAGCAGCACGCCCCACCGCTCCCGCCGCACCCGGCACGCGAGCCACAGTCCGGCGGCGGCCACCGCGACGGCGGGCAGCATCCAGGCGAGTCCGGGCGACGGCTCCCCCAGCAGCCGGGCGACCAGGCCCTGAAGCGACTGGTTGGCGATGATCCACGGCTTGCCCACCCGGTTGGTCTCGAACAGGCGGCGCGTCCAGTAGTCGACGCCGGCCGCGGGCAGCACGAGTGCCCCGACGGCGACCGTCCCGGCGAACCCGGCCATCGCCGCGGCCGCCTCGCGGCGCCGCCCCCGCAGCAGCAGGTACACGATGAAGAGGCCCGGGGTGAGCTTGATACCGGCCGCGACACCGATCAGGAGACCCTTGCCACGGGCTCCGGGCGGTCGGGTCAGGTCCCACAGGACCAGGCAGACGATCGCGAGGTTGATCTGCCCGTACACGAAGGTCTGGAAGACCGGTTCGAGCCAGAGGGCGAGCGCCGTCGCGGCACACACCAGCGGGAGTCCGGCCCGGTGGCCGGCGAGCCGCGCGGAGAGGTGGACGAGCCAGCCGAGCAGAAGCGCGTTGCCCGCGAAGAACGCCGTCTTCAGGGCCGCGGCGGGAAGCCACACCGTCGGCACGAACAGCAGGGCCGCGAACGGCGGGTACGTGGCCGGAAGCCGTCCCTGCGTGACCGTGAAGCCGTAGAGGTCGCGGCCGTGGACGACCGCCGCGCCCTCGGCCTGGTAGACCACCGCGTCGGGCATCTGCACCCGCTGCACCGCAAACAGGACCGCGAGGGCGGCGAGGGAGACGGCGAGGAGGGCCAGGGCAAGTGCCGCTGGTGACCGGAGTATCACCTTCCGTGCTGTCACGGACCGACCCTAGTTGCTCACTTGTGGCGTACGCCCGCCTCCTCGCCGTATTCGCCGAGGACGACCACGTCGAACAGGGCGCCCGCGAACACCTTGACGGCGTGCAGGGCGTCGCCCAGAACGTGATGACGGGGGCTGTCCTCGACAGCCGTGGCGCCGGCCGGGCGGGCGGCGGGAGCGGGGTGGATGGTTGCTGCGCTCATGTCTTCATGGTGGATCCGGGGGCATAGGACTGGCATCGGTCTGCGGACCGGGCCTTCCTGGCTCCGGGTACCCCTCCGGAGGGACTTCCGACCCTGCGTCCGGCGGACGCGAACCCCTAGTGCTGTGACCGGAAAGGTTTGCCGGGAAGCTCGCGGCGTCCGGTGCTGGGGGTACCTCCCGCGCCGTTCAGGCTGTGGGGGAGCATCGCAAGGCGGAGCGTCGCCTGCGTACTGGATGTACTC